>JBGAMH010000281.1:0-5812 GCA_044223135.1 Candidatus Eiseniibacteriota bacterium
CGCGGGCCGCGTCGACGACGCGCGCGCGCTGGGCGACGCGGGCGTGGCGATCTCGACGGGCGAGCCGGCATACCAGCAGGGGCTGGCGGCCGCGCGCACGGGCGACCTCGCGGCGGCGGCCGCACGTTTCGCCGAGGCGACCGTGGCCGACCCGCGGCACACCGCGGCGTGGGGCGCGCTCGTGCGCGTGCGCATCCAGCAGGACGATCGCGAGGGCGCGCGCGTCGCGTACGAGGCCGCTCGCGCGGCCGGCTGGAACGGCCCCCAGGCCGACGCGCACCAGGCGCTGGTCGTGTACGCGGCGGGCGACGCCGAGATGGCGCGCCGGTTGTTCGCGCGCATCGACGCCGCGGCCCGGCGCGACGACCCGGTGCTGCGCGAGATCGAGTCGATCCTCAGCCGCTGACCGAGCGTTGCGCCGCGCGCGGCGTGCGTCGCGACAGCCGCAGCAGGCGCCGGCCCTCGGCGGCCACCGCCGAACGCAGCGCCGCGGGCGCGCGCACCGTGAAGTCGAACGGCAGCCGCGCCAGTTCGCGCGCGAACCACGCGAGGTCGTCGGCCTGCGCGCGCAGCCGCACGCCGCCCGGCTCGGGCTCCAGCACGCCGAGCGCCGCGAACAGCGCCTGGCGCGCGGTCGCGAGGTCGGTGTCCAGGTGCACGTCCAAGGCGTGCGCGCGCGGGAGCGAGGCGATGGCGTGCTGGAGTTGCGCGAGCGCGTCGAAGCCTGCGGGCGGCGCGAACGTGGCGTCGTGCAGCGCGGCGTGCTCCACGCGGTCGAGCCGGAACGTGCGCAGGTCGCGCCGCAGGTGGCAGTGCCCCACCGCGTACCAGCAGCCGCCCCGGTACACGAGCCCGTACGGATCGAACGCGCGCTCGGTGACCGCGCCGAGCGGCGCGCGGTAGCGCAGCGTCACGCGGCGCCGCTCGTGCGCGGCGGTGCTCAGCGCCACGAGCGCTTCGTGGCGCGCCGGCGGCCCCGGGCGGGCGAAGTCGAGCGCCACCGTCTCGTCGATCGCGCGCACGCGCCGGCGCACGGAAGCGGGCAGCACGCGCTCGAGCTTGGCCTGCGCGCTGGCCACCGCAGGCGCCGAGTCGGCCAGGCCCAGCCCGCGCGCGGCGAGCAGGCCCACCGACAGTGCCAGCGCCTCGTCGTCGGTGAACATCATGGGCGGCAGCTTGAAGCCCGACACCAGCGCGTAGGCCCCGTGCCGGCCGCGTTCGGTGGTGATGGGCACGCCCATCTGCTCCAGCTTCACGATGTAGCGCCGCAGTGTTCGCGGGTCGACGCCCAGACGTAGGGCCATACGGGCGCCGGTCATGCGCCCCTCGGACTGCAGCATCTCGAGCACGGCGAGCACGCGGACGGTGGGTGGGCTCATGCGCGGAACGTAGCGCACAAACAGGACCGAAATCGCCCTGATTCGATGCCAGAGTGCGCGCGCCGCCGAACCACGGCGACCGAACACCCGTTCCCGGAGGTTCCCGTGACGACACCGCACCCCGTCCTGGCCGGCCCGCCGCCGGCGGCATCCCTCGCGACCGGGAGCGCCGCGTGATCCCCGGCGCCGATGCGGCCGCGCCGCACGCGAACCTCTGGCTCTACTTCTCGATCGTGTTCGGGATCGTGGTGCTGCCGGGGATGGACATGGGCCTGGCGCTCGCGACCAGCCTCGCGAGCGGGCGCCGCGCCGCGTTCGCCGCCATCGCCGGCATGGTGGCGGGCGGATGCGTGCACGTGGCGATGGGCGTGCTCGGGGTGAGCGTGGTGCTGCGCACGGTGCCCGCGGCGTTCCAGGCGATGCTGTGGGTGGGCGCGGCGTACGTGGCGTGGATCGGCGTGGCGGTGATGCGCGGTGGTTTCGCGCCGCCCGACGGCCCGGCGCGCACGCCCACGTCGGCGCGCACGGCGTTCGCGCGCGGTGCGCTCACGAACCTGCTGAACCCGAAGGCCTACCTGTTCACGCTCGCGATCCTGCCGCAGTTCGTGCGCCCCGAGTACGGGCCGCTGCTGCCGCAGGCGGCGGCGATCGTGGCGATCAACGCCGCCACGCAGGTCGCCGTGTACGGCGCGGTGGCGTGGTTCGCCGACCGCGCCCGGGCGTCGCTGGCGTCGCGGCCGGCGGCGGGCGTGTGGGTGGCGCGCGTGGTGGGCGGGCTGCTCGTGGCGGCGGCGCTGCTGACGGTCGGGGAGGGCTGGCGGCACCGGTGATCGGGGCGGTCCGGGCGCGGTTCCGGCGCCCCGCTGCGGCGTTGCCTCCGGCGCGCCGAGCGAGCAATATGCCGTGCGCTCCGGCCCCTCGGTCGGCCCGGAGCGCTCTGCCCCCGCCGCACGACAGCCCCCGACCCCCGCGCCCACGCGCGAGGTGGGAGATCCGACAGGTGACCACCGATACCGCCGCCGCCGCCGGCTTCTCGTTCGAGCTCTCCGAAGAGGCGCAGTCCGTTCGCGAGATGGTGCGCGACTTCGCCGAGAGCGAGATCCGCCCCGTCGCCGCCCACATCGACGAGACGCACGAGTTCCCCACCGAGAACGTGAAGAAGATGGCCGAACTGGGCCTGCTCGGCATGTTCGTGCCCGAGCAGTGGGGCGGCGCGGGCATGAGCTACGTCGCCTACGTGGTAGCCATCGAGGAACTGTCGCGCGTGTGCGCGAGCCACGGCGTGATCGCGTCGGTCAACAACTCGCTCGTCTGCTACCCGCTGATGACGTACGCGAACGACGAGCAGAAGAAGCGCTGGCTGGCGCCGCTCGCGAAGGGCGAGAAGCTGGGCGCCTACTGCCTCACCGAGCCGAACGCCGGCAGCAACGCCGCGAACCAGCAGACCACCGCCGTGCTCGACGGCGACCACTGGGTGCTGAACGGCTCCAAGATCTTCATCACGAACGCCGGCCCCGCCGACGTGCTGATCACGTACGCGGCCACCGACAAGGCGCTGGGCCCCAAGGGCATCTCGGCGTTCATCGTGGACGCCGACGTGCCGGGCGTCCGCAAGGGCAAGAAGGAGCACAAGCTCGGCATCCACGCCTCCGACACACGCGAGATCTACTACGAGAACGCGCGCGTCCCCCGGGAGTGCCTGCTCGGCGAGGTGAACAAGGGCTACTCGATCGCGCTCGCCACGCTGGGCGGCGGCCGCATCGGCATCGCCGCGCAGGCGCTGGGCATCGCGCAGGCGTCGGTGGAGGCGGCGGTCAAGTACGCGAACGAGCGCGAGCAGTTCGACAAGAAGATCGGCGAGTTCGACGCGATCCGGCACATGCTGGCCGACAGCGCGGTGGAGCTGGAGACGGCGCGGCTGCTCGTGTACCAGGCCGCGTGGCTGCGCGACCAGGGCCGCCCGCACACCAAGGAGGCCTCGCTCGCCAAGTGGCACGCGTCCGAGGCCGCCACGAAGTGCGCGAACTGGGCCATCCAGGTGCACGGCGGCTACGGCTACATGAGCGAGTACCACGTCGAGCGCTACTGGCGCGACGCGAAGATCTGCGAGATCTACGAAGGCACGACCGAAGTGCAGAAGATGGTGGTCGCGGGGCAGGTGCTGAAGGAGCACGCGATCTGATTCCGGGCCGCGCGCCCGTTCGACGACACCCCACACCGCCGGGCGGACGAGCGATCCGCCGGGCGTCACGATCCCAGGGAGGAATTCGATGAAGCGTCCCGTCCGACCCGTCGCGCTGGTGGTGCTCACCGCGCTCGCGCTCTACCCGGGCCTCACGAGCGTGTTCCAGGGGCTCTACCCGTGGGTCACCGGGCAGCCGTTCAACCTGGTGGGCCAGGAAGGGTTCCTCGTGGACCTGCTCGTGAAGAACATGCACCTGCCGATCGCGGTGCCGAACCTGCTGAAGGCGGCGATCGGCCTGGCGTGGCTCGGCGCGGTGCCGGGCCTGTGGGCGGGCGACGGTCGCGCGTACCCGCTGGCGCTGCTCGCGGCCGCGGGCTCGCTGCTGCTGGGCGTGGGCCCCGCGATCTGCGGCGTGCTCGGCCTGGTGTGCCTGTTCGCGTTCCGCGAGACGCCGGAGGTCGTGGCCGCCTGACCGGGACCGCGAACCGCGCATGAACCTCGACCTGACCGAAGACCAGATCCAGATCCGCGACGCCGTGCGCGACCTGTGCCGCGCGGAGTTCGCGCCGTACGCCGCGCAGTGGGACGCCGAGGGCCACGTGCCGCGCGAGGCGATCGCCAAGCTCGCCGAGCAGGGATTCCTCGGCATGGCGATCCCCGAGGAGTGGGGCGGCGTCGGCTACGACTCGCGCACGATCGTGACCGTGCTGGTGGAGATCGCCCGCGTGTCGGCGGCGCTCGCCATCATGATCGCGGTGCACAACTCGGTGGGCGCGCTGCCGGTGTTCCGCTTCGGCAGCGACGAGCAGCGCAAGCGCTTCCTGCCGCGGCTCGTGTCCACGGAACTCGGTGCGTTCTCCCTCTCGGAGCCCGCCGCGGGTTCGGACGCCGGTGCGCTCGAGGCGGTGGCCGTGAAGGACGGCGACACGTACGTGCTGAACGGCGCGAAGAACTGGGTCACGAACGGCATGCACGCCGGCGTGTACCTGGTGTTCGCGAAGACCGACAAGGCGGCCGGCAACCGCGGCATCTCGGCGTTCATCGTGGAGAAGGGCACGCCCGGGCTGGTGCTCGGCAAGCCCGAGGACAAGATGGGCCTGCGCGGCTCCGAGACGCTGGCGCTGACGCTGGAGGACCTGCGCGTGCCGGTCTCGCAGCGGCTGGGGGCCGAGGGCGACGGCTTCAAGATCGCCATGAGCATGCTCGACGCCGGCCGCATCGGCGTGGCGGCGCAGGCGCTGGGCGTGATGACCGCCGCGTTCGAGGACTCGGTCAGGTACGCGCAGCAGCGCAAGGCGTTCGGCGGGCCGATCGCGAAGATCCAGGCGATCCAGTTCAAGCTGGCCGAGATGGAGCGCCGCGTGCAGGCGGCGCGGCTGCTGCTGTACCGCGCCGCGTGGCTCAAGGACACCGACCAGCCGTACTCGCGCGAGGCGTCGATGGCCAAGCTCTACGCCAGCGAGAACGCCACGTGGGTGACGCACCAGGCGATCCAGGTGCACGGCGGCTACGGCTACGTGAAGGAGTACGCGGTGGAGCGCTACTACCGCGACGCGCGCGTGATGGAGATCTACGAGGGCACGAGCGAGATCCAGCGGCTGGTGATCGCGCGCAGCCTGCTGAAGGACGGCGTGAAGGTGTGACGCCGCGACCGTGACGCCCCGGCGGACGACGATCCGCCGGGGCGTCTTCGTTTCCGGAGCGCGGGCGCGCGACGCCGCGCGATCCGCCCCGATCCCCGACCACCCGGAGCACACGCGCCCGCCATGCCCGCCCCGGAAACCTACTTCGACCCCGACGCCGAGCTGCATCGCGAGGTGTTCGCGCGCGCGCTCGCGTGGGACGCCTGGCTCGACTCCGGCGAGATCGCCGAGACCATGGCGTGGCGGCAGGAGTTCGCCGCGGTGGCGCTGCCCGACGGCGCCGCGCGCGTGCTGGGCGCGTTCGCGCGCCGGCTCAACGTGCTCAGCCTGTCGGGCCTGTGGTGCAGCGACTCCATGCGCACGGGCGCGATCCTGGCGCGGATCGCCGAAGCCGCGCCGCTCGTGGACCTGCGCTTCGTGGAGCGCGACGCGGCGGGCGCGCTGATGGAGCGGCACCGCGTGGCCGGCGCGCGCCGCGTGCCGGCCACGCTGATCCTGTCGGAGGACTTCTTCCTGGTGGACGTGATCGGCGACCGCTCGCTCGCGCACTACCGCGCCGCGGCCGCGCGCACGCTCGGCGCCGCAGCGCCGCCCGCGCTCGCGCC
>JBGAMH010000282.1:0-5789 GCA_044223135.1 Candidatus Eiseniibacteriota bacterium
ACGCACGCGAGGCCCGCATCGCCTCGAGCAGCGTCACCGACAGGCCCTCGCGCGACGACGACAGCACGAACACGTCGCACGCGGCGACGAGATCGGCCACGTCGAGCCGCGCGCCCAGGAACACGGCGCGGTCGCCGAGGCCGAGCCGCGCGTGCTGCGCTTCGAGCGCGGCGCGCAGGCGCCCCTCGCCCGCCACGAACAGCCGCGCGCCGGGCACGCGCGAGCGCACGCGCGCGAACGCGTCCAGCAGCACGTCCTGCGACTTCTGCGGCGTCAGGCTGCCCACCGTGAGCACGCACGATTCGCCCGGCGCGAGCCCCAGCCGCGCGCGCACGTCGGCCGCGGGCGCCACCGGCGGCGCGTCCGAGATGCCGTTGTACACCGTGACGAAGCGCGACTCGAGCCCGGGCGCCCGCGGGGCGAGCGAACGGCGCGACGCGTCGCACACGCACACCACGCGGTCGGCGCCGCGCGTGAGCCACGGCTCGATCCCCTGGTACAGACGGCCGCCGCGGCCGGCGTAGTGGATGCTGTGCTCGGTGCGCAGCACCGCGGGCACGCCGGCGAGCCGCGCGGCCACGGTGCCGTAGAACGCGCCGACCGGGTTGTGCGCGTTCACCACGTCCACCCGGTGCGCGCGCAGCAGCGACACGAGCCGGAACAGCGCCGTCGCGCGCGCGCCGCCCTTGCCGAGCACCACGGTGTCCGCGCCCGCCGCGACCGCCTGCTCCATCGCCGGTCCGCCGCGGTTCAGCGCCACCACGAGCGAGCGCACCCCCGGCCCGGCGCGGCGGACGTGCTCGATCACGAGCGATTCCGCTCCGCCCGTGTGCATGGCCTCGATCACGTGCGCGACGTTCACCGGGGCACCCCCGCCGGCGGCGTCTCGCCGCGGAACAGCGCGAACAGCCGCTCGAAGTTCGCGTCCACGTCGAACTGCGACAGCGCCGAACCGCGGGCGCCGGCGCCGAGCTGGTCGGCGAGCGCGCCGTCGCGGATCAGCGGCTCGATCGCGTCGGCGAGCGAGTCGGGGTCGGCCGGGTTCGCGAGCCGCCCCGTGACGCCCTCGACCACCGCCTCCTCGAGCCCCGCCGCGCGCGTGCCCACGCACGGCAGGCCGGCGGCCATCGCCTCCACGATCACGTTCGGGATGCCGTCGCGCCGCCCGTTCGCGAGCACCTTGCTGGGCGCGAGCAGCACCCAGGCCTTCGCGTACAGCGGCAGGATCTGGTCGTGCGTGAGTGCGCCGGTGAACGTGACGCGGTCGGCCACGCCCTCGTCGGCGGCGAGCTGCGCCAGCTTCGCGTGCTCGGGCCCGTCGCCCACGATCACGAGCCGCGCCGCGAGCCCGCGCCGCGCGAGCCGGCCGAGCGCGGCGATCGCGTCGTCGAAGCCCTTGGGCGGCGAGAGCCGTCCCACGCACAGCAGCAGCGGCTCGGCCTCGCGCACGCGCTGCACGGCGCCGAAGCGCCGCAGGTCCACGCCGTGGTACAGCCAGATCACGCGGTCGGCCGCGGCCGGCGCGAGCCGGCGCAGCATGTCGCCGTTCCCGCGCACGCAGCACACGGTGAAGTCCGCCGCCTGCACCTTGTCGGCGAGGAACGCCTGGGTGCGGTACAGGTCCGAGCCCGCGTGCGCCGCCATGCTGAAGCGCACGCCCGCCAGCCGCGACGCGAGCCAGGCGACCGACGCCGGGAAGTGCGCCCACGCGCCGTGCACGCGCTCGAAGCCCTCGCGCTCCACGAGGCTCGCCACGCGCGCGGTGGCGGGCAGGTAGCCCACGTGCCCCGCCAGCGCGTAGAGCGAGCCGCGCGACGCCCACAGCATGCGCGCCACCGAGGGCACGAGCACGTGCGGGCGGCGCACCAGCCAGCCGAGCAGCGCGAGCCAGCCACCCGGGTCGAGCGGCGAGCCGATCGCGCGCGTCAGCGGCACGAGCACGGCGTGTTCCGGCTGGTACGACGTGCCGACGCCGCGCAGCGTGAGCACGCGCACGTTCACGCCGCGCTGGTGCAGGCGGTGCACCTCGTTCTCGAGGAACGCGGCGAGCGTCGGAAACGTGGTCGTGACGTAGAGCACCGACTTCACGCGGTCACCTCCTGCGGCGCCGGCGCGGCCGGCTCGTCGCCCTCGCGCCGCAGCACGCGCCGGTAGTACGCCTCGTGACGACGCACCATGGCGTCCACGCTGCGCTCCTCGATCATCGCGCGTCGCGCCGCCGCGCCGCGGCGCGCGGCCTCGGCCGGGTCGTCGATCGCCGCCGTCAGCGCCGCCGCGAGCGCGGCCGGGTCCTGAGCCGGCACGAGCCAGCCGGTGCGCCCGTCGGCCAGCACCTCGCGGTTGCCGCCCACGTCCGTGACCACCGACGGGCGGCCCGCGGCCATCGCTTCGAGCAGCGCGTTCGGGATGCCCTCCTCGCGCGACGACAGCACGAACAGGTCGAACGCCGGCAGCAGCCGGTCGACGTCGGTGCGCTCGCCGAGCAGCGTCACCTCGTCGAGCCCGAGCGCCGCGCGCTTCGCCTCGAGCGCGGCGCGCTCGGGCCCGTCGCCCGCCACCACCGCGCGGAACGCGCGCCCGGAGCGTTTCACGATCGCGAGCGCGTCGAGCAGCGTGCCGTAGTCCTTGCGCACCGCGAGGCAGCCCACGCTGCCGATCAGCGGCGCCGGGTCGGCCGGCAGGTCGGCGGGCCGTTCGTGCGTGGCGCCGTCGAAGCGGTCCACGTCGACGCCGTTCTCGATCACGGTCACGCGCGCCCGCGGCACCCCGAGCGCCACCGAGCTGTCCGCGGCCGCCTCGCTCACCGCCGTGACGTGCGTGGCCCAGCGGTGCGCCAGCCGCTGCACGGCGATCTGCCGCGGCGATTCGAACGCGTCCACGTTGCGCTTGGCCACGATCACCGCGGGAACGCCGCACAGCCGGCCGGCGATCGCCGCGAACGCGTTCGGGCTGAACAGGTAGCCCTGCACGATGTCGGGCCGGAAGTCGCGCACCAGCGAGATCAGCCGCAGCAGCCCGCGCAGCCCCGTGAGGTCGTACAGCCGGCCCACCTCGAGGTCGGTGATCGGCAGGCCGAGCGCTTCCACCTGCGCGGTGAACGCGCCGCGGCGTTCGAGGCAGGCGATGCGCACGTCGAACTGCCGGCGGTCGATGCGCCGCCACATCTCGAGCAGGTGCCGCTCGGCGCCCCCCGTGACGAAGTTGCCCACCACGTACAGCAGGCGGATGCGGCGGTCGGCATCGGGCGCGCTCACGACGCCACCTCCTCGCGACGGCGGCGCAGCGCGTCGAACGCCCCGCCCAGTTCGGCCAGCGCGAGCGGCGCCGAGAACCGCCCGTCGGGGCCCAGGCACGCGCCCTCCGACAGCCCGCGGCGCACGAGGCGGTACGGCGGGTCGCCTGCGTGGCACGTGCCCGAGCGCGTGGTCACGGCGTACGCGAGGCCGGCCGCGCGCGTGGCCTCCACCGTCACGTCGTCGTGGTCGCCGTTCGGGTACGCGAGCCCCGTGGGCTCGACGCCGAGCCGCGCGGCGATCAGCCGACACGAGTCCCCGATCTCGCGGCGCTGCTCGGCCGCGGGCAGCAGGCTCAGGAACGGGTGCTGCATCGTGTGCGCCCCCACCTCCATGCCCGCCTCCACGAACGCGGCGGCCTCGCTCCACGTGGCCAGCTCGCACGGCGCCTCGCCGGCCGCGCCGAGCGCCTCGCGCAGCCGCGCGAGCCGCGCGCGCTGCTCGGCGGGCGGCACGCGCAGCAGCGGCAGCACGTCCGCGAGCGCGCGCCGGCGCGCGGGTTCGCCGTCGGTGCGCAGCGCGAGCGTCGTGCCGCCCAGCTCCACGGCGGCATCCGCGCGGGTGGCGTGCTCCAGGATCCACGCGAGTTCGTCCCACCACGGCGCGCGCCGGTCCTGCATGAGCCCGGCCGTCAGGTAGAACGTGCCGCGCGCGCCGTGGCGCGCCAGGATCGGCACCGCGAGCCGCACGTTGTCCGCGTAGCCGTCGTCGAAGCTGAACGCCACGTGCCGGCCCGGCTCGCCCGCCGCCAGGCGCGCGAGCCCCTCGGCCACCGTCACCGGCACGAGGCCGGCGCGCGCGAGCGTCGCCACCTGCTGCTCCAGCACCTCGTCGGTGACGCCCAGGCGGTAGAGCGGCCGCTCGCCCGCGCGGTACACGCGGTGGTGCCGCACGATCGTCAGCGCCGAGGCGCCGCCCCGGCGGAGGCGGCCCGGAGCGACCTGGGCCAGCAACCAGCGCACGGTGCGTCCGTTCACGCGACCTGCTCCCGGCCTTCGCGCCAGCCGTCCTCGACGAGCCCGGCGACGATCCACAGCCCCGCCGACAGCTGCACGTTGAAGAAGCGGTCGCCGAACGCGCACGACACCGCCATCGACAGGACGGCGGCGCACAGGCCCAGCCCGAGCGAGCGATCGAAAGCGCTGACCGGCCGGCGCACGACGCGGTCGCCGAGCTGCCAGAGCTTCCAAAGGATGAACACGAACAGCCCGACGCCGAGGATGCCCATCTCGCCGAGCATGCGCATGTAGGTGTTGTGCGCGGAGTCGCGCGCTTCCTCGAGCCCGAGCTCGGTGCTCACGTCCGGCAGCACGAACGCCAGGCCGGCGAAGCCCACGCCGTCGAGCGGGTGGTCGCGCACGACCTCGAAGATCGCGCTCCACGTCTGCACGCGCGCCTCGGACGCGCTGTCGATCGAAGCCTCGTCGCTGCCCTCGTCCACCTGGCGGGACTCCATCACGCGCTCGATCACGTAGTCCGGCGCCCACAGCGGGCTCGTCACGAGCAGGCCGATGCACAGCACGAGCAGCAGGCGCGAGCCGCGCACCGCCACCAGCAGCACGCCCGCGATCAGCGACAGCATCGCGCCGCGCGACAGCGACAGCATCACGCCGAAGCTGCCGGCGACGAACGAGGCGAGCAGCACGAACCGGCCGAACAGGTGGCGCGTGCCCAGCGTGAGCGCGAGCGCGAACACCGCGTAGGTGGCGAGGAACGTCCCCAGCTCGTTCGCCTGGCCGATCGAGCCGATGGCGCGCGCGCCGCTTCCGTTGCGGCCCAGCACGATCGTGATGACCGACTCCACGATCAGGCCGGCGACGACGCCCCACGCCACGCGGCGGCGGGCGGATTCGCCGCGCACCATGGCGAGCACGATCACGTACGGCGCGAACCCGACGATCGTGCGGAACAGCATCAGCGACGTGTAGCCCGCCTCGTAGCGGAAGCCGGTCGGGAACGCCGCACCGCGCACGATCGACAACCCGGCCAGCACGATGAACGTGAGCAGCACGCCCTTCAGCGACGGCGTGCGGAACACGGGCTGGCGCCGAAGCACGCGGCCGAGCGCGAACATGCCGAACACCGAGAACAGCAGGATGTTGAGCGCGTTCAGGCCCGGCACCGGCAGCGGCGGCACCCACGACAGCAGCGGCACGGCGATCGGGAAGACGAGCAGGCCCACGTTCGGCACCGCGATGATGCCGAGCAGGGCGGTGGCGCCGAGGAACACCTTCAGGATGCGGTGCGGGTCCTGGTTGAAGACGTAGTCGAGCACCACGAACGCCGCCATCAGCAGCAGCGCGCCCACCACGCCCACGATCACCACGCCGCCGCCGGCGAGGCGGTCGGCCTGGCGGCGCGCGGTCTCGCGGACGTCGCGGGTGACGGGGATCGGCGCCTGGGGTTCGAGACTCACGAGCGCCCTCCCCCTTCGCGCCGGCCGGCCGCGGACGGCGGTGCGTCGCCGGCGACGCCCTCGAGGCGCACGCGGCGCAC
>JBGAMH010000283.1:0-5760 GCA_044223135.1 Candidatus Eiseniibacteriota bacterium
CCCGCGCCGCATCGCGCCGAGCGCGTCGCGCACGAGCAGGCTGCCCATGCGGCACGGCGTGCACTTGCCGCACGACTGCTCCGCGGCCTTTTCCATGTATCGCCAGAGCGCGTCGGTCAGGTGCACGCGCGGGTCGAACACCAGGAACCCGCGGTCGCCGAAGAACGCCCGGATCGGATTGCCGTCGTTGAAGACGTCGAATCCCTGCAGGCCCGGCATGTCCACGCCTTCGCCGGGCGTCCGTCCACGCTGATCGTGGACGACTCCGTCCCACACCCCGTACACCACGCGAGCCATCGACCTGTCCTTGCGGCCGGATGGCCGCCGCAGCGCCAGGAGCGGGATCGGTCCGAACGAACGGTGAGCCCCTGCGTTCGCTGCGCATGTGAAGCGCGACCGTGGGTCGCGCTTCATCGTCGCGGACCGTCGGGCCTCTCGTGCGAGAGGGCACGACTGTCCACGCCCCTACGTTATCGACCTCGCTCCACGAGGGTCAACGATCTGCTCTCCCGCGAGTGGGCAATTCCCGGAGTCTTGTGACGGCGTGGTGTTCTGTCAGTTCTTCGCAATGGCCCGCGATCGCGGATACGGCGTCGTGCAGAACGCACGCGCCACGCGTGGACGCCCGTGGAGGCCGCTGCTAGGTTGCATGCGTCGCGTTTCGTGAGTCGCGTGATCGAGTCGCGCGTTCGAAGCGCCGATGGAGGATGCATGTCACCCCGTCGATCCGCGTCGCTCCGGCCGTTGCCGTGCGTCGCATGCCTGGCCGCGCTGCTGCTGGCCCCGCCCGCGCCGGCCGCCACGCTGCGCGGCCGCCTGGCGAGCCGCGACGACGGCCGGCCCGTCGCCGGCGCGACGGTGCGGCTGCTCGAGAACGGGCGCCAGGCCGTCACCGACGCCAGCGGCGCGTTCGCCTTCGCCGACCTGGCGCCGGGTCGCTGGACGCTGTCCACGCACCACGTGGCGTGGTCCGACGAGGAGCTCGCCACCCGCGTCGCGGGCGACGACAGCGTACGCGTGGAACTCCGGCCGGCGATCTACCGCACCGACGAGGTGATCGTGCGCGGCGCGCGCACCACGTGGAGTCGCGGGCGCGGGCCGTGGGCCGCCGACGCGCTCACCACCGACCGCCTGGCCGACCTGCCGGCCGCGACACCCGCCGAACGCATGGCCGACATGCCGGGCGTCGCGCTCGTGCGCGACGGTGCATGGCAGACGGCGGTCTCGATCCGCGGCCTCGGCCGGTCGAACGTGGTCTCGCTCGTGGACCACACGCGCATCGAGACGGCGAACGACCTCGCCGGCGCGCTGTCGCTGGTGCAGCCCGCGGATCTCGAGCGCGTGGAGGTGATGAAGTCCTCCGGCTCGGTGCTGTTCGGCTCGGGTGCGCTCGGCGGCGCGGTGCAGATGATGACGCGCCGGGCGCCGTTCGCCGACGCCGCGCGCTGGAGCGCCGAGTGGACCGAAGCGGCGAGCTCGGTGGACCGCGGCGTGAGCCACCACCTCGCAGCGGAGCACTCCACGCGCCGCACCGCGCTGCGGCTGAGCGGCGGCTACCGCGATGCCGACGACACGCGGACGCCGCGCGGCGTGCTCGCGAACTCGCGCTGGACCGACTGGAGCCTGGGCGCCGGCCTCGGCGTGCGCACCGTGGGCGAACAGTCGCTGCAGGCCACGTGGCAGCGCGTGCAGGCCGAGGACGCGGGCATCCCGGGCGGCTCGCCGATCGCCGCCACCGCCACGGCCACCTACCGGCTCGCGCGCCGCCAGTTGTTCGGGCTCGAGTACGCCCTGCCGAACGTGCGGCCGCGGCTGCCGCTGGTGACCGCGCGGCTGTCGTGGCAGGAGATCGCGCGCAACGTGGAGATCGTGCAGAGCCCCACCGTCACGGTGACGCCGCACGCCACGCACCGCACGGGCAGCGCGCAGCTCGAATCGCGGTGGCTGCCGGCTCGCCACCATGTGCTCGTGGTGGGCGCCGAGGCGTGGCAGCGCGAGCTCGACAGCCGGCGCGAGCGCCGCCTCGCCGCTCAGAACCGCATCGTCGGCGAGCGCCCGGTGCCGCGCTCGGCCCACCTCAGCGCGGGCGCGTGGGCGCAGGACGAGTGGGAGCTCGCCCGCGACCGGGCGCGTGTCGTGCTCGGGGCGCGCGGGGACTGGAGCCGCACGCGCAACGACCGCACGCCGAACCCCGAGTACGTGCTCGTGAACGGCGTGCCGCAGATGCCGACGCCCGGCCAGGTGACGCTGTGGCCCGAGGGCCGCGTGCACGACGCCTCGTGGGACGCGAACGCCGGCCTGCACGTGACGCTGAACGACGCCTGCTCGGCGCGCCTGAACGTGGCGACCGCGTTCCGCTCGCCGTCGCTCGAAGAGCGCTTCCAGTACCTGGACCTCGGCAGCAGCCTGCACGTGGGCAACCCCGACCTGCGCCCGGAGCGCAGCGTGTCGGTGAACGTGGGCGGGCGCGTGGACGGGCACGGCACGCGGATCGAGGCGGACGCGTTCGTGAACGGCATGACCGACCTGGTGAGCGAGACGCCCGGCACGTTCCTGGGCCGCGCCGCGTGGGTGAAGACGAACATCGGCCGCGCACGGCTGCACGGCTGCGAGGTCGCCGCCGAGCAGCGGCTGCCGGCCGGCTCCGCGCTGCACGCCACGCTGTCGTTCGTGCGCGGCCGGGACACGCGCGCGCAGCAGGACCTGTCGCAGATCGCGCCGATCGCCGGCACCGCGGAGCTGAGCGCGCCGGCCGGGCGCCTCGGGACGCTGCGCGTGTCGGCCACCGCGACGCATCGCCAGAACCAGCCCGGCCCCGACGAGAAGCCCACCGCCGGCTGGACCACGTGGAACGCCGGTTTCACGAGCGCGCCGATCGCACTCGCCGGCTTCACGTGCCGGCTGCGCGGCGGCGTGGACAACGTCTTCGACCGCGCGTACCAGCAGCACCTGTCCACGCTGCGCGGGCTCGTGAAGCTGGAGCCCGGCCGCAGCGCCTGGGTGTCGGTATCCACCCGGCTGTGAGGACGGCACGCGCATGAACTGGATCGCCCTGGCCACGATCTCCGCGCTGCTCAGCGCCGCCGCCGCGGTGGCGCAGAAGCGCGTGCTGTTCCGGGCCCGGGCGCTGGAGTTCTCCTTCCTCGTGTCGCTGGCGGTGCTCGCGCTGTCGCTGTTCGTGCCGCTCACGACCGACGTGTTCGCGCTGACGCCGCGTGCGGCGGGCGTGCTGGTGCTGAAGAGCCTGCTCGGCGGCGGCGGATTCCTGCTGGTGATGATGGCGCTCGAACGCGACGACATCAGCAGCGCGCTGCCGCTGATGGGCCTGACGCCCGCCGTGGTGGCGGTGCTCGCGCAGTTCCTGCTGCACCAGCCGACGCAGGGCGGCGAGTGGGCCGGCATCGCGCTGATGATGCTGGGCACGGGGCTGCTGGAGTCCCGCCCGAACGAGAGCCTGAAGCAGTCGTGGTCCGCGGCGATGCGCAGCGGCCGCCACCGCTGGATGCTCGGTGCGATCCTGCTGTTCGCGGCGAGCTCCGTGGCGGACAAGCTGCTGGTGAGCGGCATGAAGGTGCCGCCGTTCGTGGTGCTGTTCCACCAGCACGTCGTCTACGCCGCGCTGTTCGGCGCGATGCTGCTGGTGCGGCGCGTGCCGGCCGCCACGCTGGTCGCGCGCGGACGCGAGCACGCGCCGCTGCTGCTCGCGATCGCGCTGCTCACGATCGGCTACCGCTGGTTCCAGCTCGAGGCCACCAAGGCGGGCCCGGTGGCGCTGGTGCTCGCGGTCAAGCGCACGTCGATCGTGTACGCGTCGATCTTCGGCGGCCGGTTGTTCGCCGAGCCCCGGCTCGCGCCGCGCGTGCTGGGCGGCGTGCTGATCGTGACCGCCGGCTTCCTGTTCCTGGGCGCCGAATAGCCCCCGCCCCGTCGCGAGCGATCGGCACGAGGCCTCCCCGGCGTTCTCCGGCGGGAGCCCGCGGAGCGGGTGAGATGCCCCGAAGCGCCCGGGACGCGCGCGTGCCGCGCCACCGGTAGACCGCGGGCGCCGCGCGCGGAAGCGCCCGTGCGCCGGGCGCGGCTTCCGCGCGAGCGACGTATCAGGCACGCCCATCCCTCCACCTCTCCCGGCGATGGCGATCGCAGCGGCCATCGAGCAGGGCGAGTGGTCGGCCCCACCGGCGCCTCGCGAGCCGTGAACGAGCAGAGCGTCGGAGGAAGAACGTGACCGCGTTTGGAATGGGTGCCCCCGTGAGCCCGATCAGCCTGAGCCCCGCGCGCAGCTTCTCGCTGGCCGGCCCTTCGTCGGCCGAGTTCGTGAAGCCGGCGCCCGCCGCCCGTGAACGCCGGGTCCGGTACTACCGCTCCGCCAGCCAGATCCCGAACGTGCCCGCCGACGTCGCGAAGCAGATCGAGGAGGTCTCCCAGCGCTACGTGTTCCGCGCGAACAGCTACTACCTCGACCTGATCGACTGGAACGACCCCGCCGACCCGATCCGCCAGCTGGTGATCCCGCGCCGCGAGGAGCTGAACGACTGGGGCGCGCTCGACGCCAGCAACGAGGCCAGCAACTACGTCGTGAAGGGCGTGCAGCACAAGTACCGCGACACCGCGCTGGTGCTGGTCAACAGCGTGTGCGGCGCCTACTGCCGGTACTGCTTCCGCAAGCGGCTGTTCATGAACGACAACGACGAGACGATCCACGACCTCGCCCCGGCCTACGAGTACATCGGCGCGCACTCCGAGCTCACCGACGTGCTGCTCACGGGCGGCGATCCGCTCATCATGAGCACGAGCAAGCTGCGCCCGATCCTGGAGCGGTTCTCGGGAATGTCGCACCTGAAGACGATCCGGATCGGCTCCAAGCTGCCGGCGTTCAACCCCTACCGCATCCTCGACGACCCCGAGCTGCAGGAGCTGTTCCGGGAGGTCACCTCCGGCCCGCGCGCGCTGTACGTGATGGCGCACTTCGACCACCCGCGCGAGCTGACGACCGCGGCCCGCGAAGGCATCGCCTGCCTGCGCGAGTGCGGCGTGCGCGTGGTCAACCAGTGCCCGCTGATCCGCGGCATCAACGACGACGCCGACACGCTGGCCGAGCTGTTCACCGAGATGTCGCTGCTCGGCGCGCCGCAGTACTACCTGTTCCAGTGCCGGCCCACCGCGGGCAACGAGGCGTACGACATCCCGATCGTCGAGGGCTACCAGCTCTTCCAGGCGGCGCAGAAGCGGGTGTCGGGACTGTCCCGCCGCGCGCGGTTCAGCATGTCGCACGCGAGCGGCAAGATCGAGGTCCTCGGCCTCGACGAGACGCGCATCTTCATGCGCTACCACCGTGCCCGGAACGCCCGCGACGAGCATCGCGTGCTGATCTGCGAGCGCAACGACCGGGCGCACTGGTTCGATGACCTCACCGAGATCCACTGAGCTCGTGATCGAGCGACCGCTGGCCGGCGCCGCCTCCGTGGCGGCGACCGCGCACGCGTCCGCCACCGCCGCCGCGATCGAAACGCTCCGCGCCGGCGGCAACGCGGCCGACGCGGCCGCTGCGGCCGCCTGGACGCTGGCGGTCTGCGAGCCCAGCGGCTCGGGCCTCGGCGGGCAGGCCACGGTGCTCGTGCACGCGCCCGGCGGCGCGTGCACGGTGCTCGACGGGCACTCGCACGCCCCGCAGGCCGTGACCCGTCGTGCGGTGGACCGCAGGCAGCAGCGCCGTGGCTTCCGCGCGGGCACGGTGCCGTCCATGCCGGCCACCGTGGGCGC
>JBGAMH010000284.1:0-5729 GCA_044223135.1 Candidatus Eiseniibacteriota bacterium
GCGCACGGCCGACGCGGTCTCGCTCGTCGAGTCGAAACGCGACCCGGCCGGCCGCTGGCCGCTCGAGGTCCGCTACCCGGGCCCGATGATCACCGAGCTGGACGAGCGCATGGACGCGCCGAGCCGGTGGATCACGCTGCGCGCCCGGCGCGTGGTGGACTGGGCGTCCGCGCGAGGCTGAGCGCTGCGCGATCCCGGCAGCCCGGCGTCGGGAGCGCGTCGCCGGCGTCGGCGGTGCCGGGCGCCGACGGCCGCCAACGGCACCTCGTCCGGGCGCCAACTCGGCCTTCCACCCGACGCGCGAGAACGGCACAATGCGCGACCTCGTCCCGGTCGCCGCGCCCGGAGTCGCGCTGCGCACCCTTCACCGCCGCAGCGTCCACCCCGGAGGCCTTCCATGAGTCCGCTGCCCAGCATCCCGCCCGGAACCGGCGAGCACCCCGTCTCGTTCGTGGTGCTCGCGACCCGCGATCTCGATGGGTCGCGCGCGTTCTACGCGAAGCAGTTCGGCTGGTCGATGATGCCGCTCTCGGCCGAACTGGCCGCGGGCACGGGGCCGGCGGGGCCGGGCATGGCGCTGCGGGCGAACCAGCCCGAGGGCGCGCAGACGTGCGTCCCTTTCATCGGTGTGGCGAGCGTGGACGCGATGCTCGAGCGCGTGTCGGCGGCGGGCGGGAGCACGGAACGCGCGCCGTGGACCATCCCGGTGCTCGGCAAGCTCGCCCGCATCCAGGACCCGTCGGGCACGGTGTACGGACTTTTCGAGTCACAGGGCGTGCCGACGCAGCCGAAGATCCCGATGCCGTTCGGCGACAACCCCAAGCCGCCGCCGGGTGCCATCTGCAGTCTCGAAATGCACGCCTCGGGCGGCGACGCGGCGGCGAAGTTCTTCGGCGACGTGTTCGGCTGGGGCACGCTCGAGACGATGCCGGGATACCTCGGATTCGATCCGGGCGCGGGCGTGGGCGGCGTGTTCCAGACGCACACGCCCGCGCTGAGGGGCGTCGCGTACGTGTGGTCGTCCGACGTGAAGGCGAGCCTCGCGCTGATCGCCGCCGCGGGAGGCAAGCCGATCGGGGACCCCATGGCCATGCCGGGCATGGGCACGTTCGGCTACTTCACCGATCCGTCGGGCACGACGATGGGGCTCATCGGCCCGTAGTGGCCGCGGCCGACCGCAGGATGCCGAACGCCCCCGACGCGAGCAATCCGCGACCCGTCGCGATCGTGGTCGGGGCGTCGTCGGGCATCGGCCGCGCGCTTGCGAAGGAACTCGCCGCGCGCGGCTGGCGGCTGGGGATCGCCGCGCGGCGCGAGGACCTCCTGCGGGATCTGGCGGCCGAACTGCCCGGCGGTGCCGACGTGCAGCGCGTGGACGTGACCGCGCTCGGCGAGGCGCGCGCGGGGCTCGAGGCGCTGATCGCGCGGTTCGGCCGCGTGGACCTGTTCGTGCAGAGCTCGGGCTGGGGCGAGCCGAACCCCGAGCTCGCGCTCACGACCGAGGTGCAGACCGTGGACGTGAACGTGCGCGGCTGGGTGAACGCCGTGAACGTGGCGGTGCGGGCGTTCGAGCGCCAGGGCACGGGGCACCTGGTGGGCCTCTCCTCGATCGCCGGCATCCGCGGCGCCGGCCTGGCGCCCGCGTACGGCGCGTCGAAGGCCTTCGAGTCCACGTACCTCGACGCCCTGCGCGCCTCGTTCGCGCGCCGGCTGCCGGCCGTGGTCGTGACCGACGTGGTGCCGGGGTGGGTGGACACGGCGATGGCGAAGTCGCCGCAGCGTTTCTGGGTGGCGCCCGTGGACAAGGCGGCGCGGCAGATCGCCGACGCGATCGAGCGACGGGAACGCCGTGTCTACGTCACGAAGCGCTGGCGGCTGGTCGCGTGGGTGTTGCGGGCGATGCCCGATGCGCTCTGGTTGTGGCTGCAGCGGCGGGGGCGGCGTCCCTGAGACGCGGTGCGGGCCGCCCGCCTCAACCGAAGAACAGGTAGCAGACCAGGATCGCGCCGATCACCCCGGCCGCGTCGGCTGCGAGTCCGCAGCCGAGCGCGTGGCGGGTGTTCTTCACGCCGATCGAGCCGAAATACACGGCGAGCACGTAGAACGTGGTCTCGGTGCTGCCCTGGATCGTGCACGCGAGCCGGCCCGCGAACGAGTCGGCGCCCATCGACTTCATGGTCTCCACCATCAGCCCGCGCGCGCCGCCGCCGGAGAACGGCTTGATCAGCGCCACGGGCATCGCGTCCACCCAGCGCGCGTCCACGCCGAGCGCCGTCACGCCGTGCCGGATCGCGCCGAGCAACGCGTCGAGGGCGCCGCTCGCGCGCAGCGCACCCACGCCCACGAGGATCGCCACCAGGTAGGGGACGATGCCGATCGCGGTGGTGAATCCCTCCTTCGCGCCGTCGATGAACGTCTCGTAGAGCGGCAGCTTCTTGCGCGCGCCGGCCACCAGGAACGCCAGGATCACCAGCAGAAGCAGCGCGTTCGCGAGCAGGCCCGACTGCGGCCCGACCTGCTCGGCGGGCAGCTGCGAGAAGTACGCGACCAGCCCGCCGACCGCCGCCGTGATCAGCGCGAGCCAGCCGATCACGACGCCGCTCCACAGGTTGATCTTCTGCACCGCCGCCGTGACGAGCAGGCCCACCATCGTGCTGCAGTAGGTGGCGATCAGGATCGGCACGAACACGTCGGTGGGGTCGACGGCGCCCAGCTGCGCGCGAAACGTGAAGATGGTCATCGGGAGCACGGTGATGCTCGACGCGTTGATGACCATGAACAGGATCATCTCGTCGGTCGCGCGCTCGGGCTGCGGGTTCAGCGTCTGCAGCTCCTTCATCGCCTTGAGGCCCAGTGGCGTGGCGGCGTTGTCCAGCCCCAGCACGTTCGCCGACAGGTTCATCACGATGGCCCCCGCCGCGGGGTGGCCGTCCGGGATGCCCGCGAACAGCCGGCGGAACAGCGGCCGGAACGCGCGCGCGATGCCCTCGATGGCGCCGGCCTTCTCGCCGATGCGCATGAGCCCCAGCCACAGGCTCATCACGCCGGTCAGGCCGAGCGCGATCTCGAACCCGGTCTTGGACGAGTCGAACAGGGCGGCGACGACGTCCTTGAAGACGTCGGGCTTGCCGAAGAACACCGCCTGCACGAGCGCGGCGACGAATGCCACGAAGAAGAACGCGGCCCAGATCCAGTTGAGCATGGCGCGGGAGAATAGCGGGGATGCGGGGAGCGGAGAAGGGACGATGCGAGGGGCGGACGCGGGCGTCCGTTGTGGTACATGTTGCAGCGCTCGATCGCACTCCGAGACCACCGGGGGATTCGCCTTGCCGCGCTACGTCGCCTTCCTGCGGGGCGTGAGCCCCATGAACGCGAAGATGCCCGAGCTGAAGCGTGCATTCGAAGCCGCGGGCTTCGGGAACGTGCGCACGATCCTGTCGAGCGGGAACGTCGCCTTCGACGCGCGCCCCGCGACGGATTCCGCGCTCGAGAAGCGCGCAGAGGCCGCGATGCAGTCGGTCCTCGGGCGGAGCTTCTACACGATCGTCCGTTCGACGAGCGCGCTGGCCGAACTGCTCGCGAGCGATCCCTATGCCGCGTATCGCGTGCCGGTCGCGGCCAAGCGCGTGGTCAGCTTCCTGCGCGCGGCGCGCTCGCCGCTGGTGCGGCTTCCGCTCGAGGCCGACGGGGCCCGGGTGGTGGCACTGCGCGGCCGCGAGGCGTTCACGACGTACGTGGCCAGCCCGAAGGGGCCGGTGTTCATGAAACTGATCGAACAGGCGTTCGGCAAGGACGTCACCACGCGGACGTGGGACACGGTCCGCAAGTGCGCAGGTTCGTGAGGGGGGCCCATGCCACTGCTCGATGCCGTCGGCAACACCAGCCTCGTCCAGCTCCGTCGCGTCGTGCCGGCGAACACCGGCGACGTGTTCGTGAAGCTCGAGTGGGAGAACCCCACCGGCAGCATGAAGGACCGCATGGCGCTCGCGGTGATCGGGCGCGCCGAGCAGGACGGGCGGCTCAAGCCCGGCGACACCGTCGTGGAGTACACGGGCGGCAGCACGGGCGCGTCGCTCGCGATGGTGTGCGCCGCCCGCGGGTATCCCATCCGGATCGTCACCTCCGACGCGTTCAGCCGCGAGAAGCTCGACCAGATGCGCGCGCTCGGCGCGGAGCTGACGCTCGTACCCAGCGAAGGCGGGCTCACCACGAAGCAGCTGATCCTCGACATGATCGAGGCCGCCCGCGTGCTCAGCCTCGAGCCGCGCACGTTCTGGACCGATCAGCTGAACAACCACGACAGCATCGCCGGCTACTTCCCGCTCGGCGAGGAGATCTGGGCGCAGACGAACGGCGCGGTCGACGCTTTCGTCCACTGCGTGGGCACCGGCGCCTCGTCGCGCGGCGTGGCGACGGTGCTGAAGCAGCGCAAGCCGGGCGTCCGCATCGGCGTGGTCGAGCCCGCCGAATCGGCCGTGCTCGCCGGCGGCGTGCCCGGCCCGCACAAGATCGAGGGCGTGGGCGTCGGGTACGTGCCGCCGCTCTGGGAGCCGGCGCTCGTCGACGAGATCCACGCGGTCGCCACGGCGGACGCGAAGGCGATGACGCGCCGGCTGGCGCGCGAGGAGGGGTTGTTCGCGGGCACGTCGTCGGGAGCGAACGTCCTCGCCGCGATCCGCATGGCGGAACGGCTGGGGCCCGGCGCCACCGTGGTCACCTTGCTGTGCGATTCGGGCCTCAAGTACCTGAACACCGACGTGTACCGACAGCCCTGACGCCGCCGTGTGCCGGACGCCCGGCGCGCCGGAACGAGGAGTGGACGCTGCGCGCGGCATCGGCGATGTTCGCGGCGGAGATCCCCGCACGACCGCATCGAGACGAGGAGCACGAACATGACGAGCGATTGGAGCCGGGCGACGTGGGCGCAGTACGGGGGCGCGATCCAGGCGCTCGAGAACTCGATCCGCGCCTGCCCCGACGACCTGTGGGGCGACGTACCCACGTGGCAGGGGTTCTCGTACATCGCCTTCCACACGCTGTTCTGGCTCGACTACTACCTTTCGGAGTCGCCCGAGAGCTACGTGCCCCCGGCGCCGTTCGGCCGGGAGGAGATGGACCCCGAGGGTGTGCTGCCGCCGCGCACGTACACCCGCGACGAACTGCTGGCCTTCCTGGAGCACGGCCGCCGTCGCTGCCGTGCGCTGATCGCCTCGCTCACCGACGAGGCCGCGGCGCAGCCGTCGTGCTTCCCGCGACAGGTCGCGACGCGGGGCGAAGCCCTGTTCTACAACATGCGCCACGTCCAGCATCACACCGGGCAATTGCAGCTGTTGCTGCGTCAGCACGGCGTGGAGCCGCCCCGCTGGGCGCGCAGCGACGCGACGCCGCTCCACGGCTGAGTCCCGTCGCGCCGCCCGCGCGCCGGGCGATCGATCACCTGCTTCCCACGGAGACCCGCATGCTCTACCTCGCGATCGGCGCCGCCGCCGGCATTCTCTCGGGACTGTTCGGCATCGGGGGCGGCATCATCATCGTGCCGGCACTCGTGCTGCTGGCGCGCATGTCGCCGCAGCACGCCACCGGCACGTCGCTCGGGGCGCTGCTGTTGCCCGTGGGCGCGCTCGGCGCGTGGCAGTACTGGTCGCGCGGCCACGTGGACGTGCGCGCCGCGTTGCTGGTGTCGCTCGGGCTGTTCGTGGGCGCGTTCTTCGGCGCACGGCTGGGACTGT
>JBGAMH010000285.1:0-5729 GCA_044223135.1 Candidatus Eiseniibacteriota bacterium
GAAGGGCCGGCCCGCAGCGGGTGCCCCGGACGCATCCCACGCACGAGCCGTGGATGGCGCACCGGTGTGACTGCACGACCACGCACGCACGCACGAGCCGTGGATGGCGCACCGGGGTTCCGGCGCGCCGCCGTCAGTGCTTCGTGACCCGGAACTCCGTCGCCGCGCGTTCGGCCGCGCGCTCGTTGCCCGCCGCCACCGCCACGCCCTTCTGCTGCGCCGCCGCCAGCAGCTCGCCCGGGAGCGGGAACATCACGCGCTCCTCCACCAGGCGGAACTCCTCCAGCACGTAGCGCCCCGTCGCCAGCACGCGCTCCACGCACGCCTGCACCACGCCCTCCGGCGTGCTCGCCCCCGCCGTCAGGCCCACGTTCCCGCTCAGCCACTCGTCGCGAATGTCCGCCGCCGACTCGATCAGGAACGCCTGCGCGCCCAGCGCCGCCGCCACTTCCACCAGCCGGTTCGCGTTGCTGCTCGCCGGCGCCCCCACCACCAGCACCGTCGCGCAACGCGGCGCCATCACCTTCACCGTGTTCTGTCGGTTCTGCGTCGCGTAGCAGATGTCGTCCTTCGCCGGCTCCTTCACCGCCGGGTACTTGCGGCGCAGCGCGCCCACCATCGCCGCGCAGTCGTCCAGCGACAGCGTCGTCTGCGTGATGTACGCCACCTTGGTCGGATCCGGCAGGTCCAGCGCCTCCACCTCCGCCACGCTCTCGCACACCACGATCGCGTCCGGCGCCTCGCCCAGCGTGCCGATCACTTCCACGTGCTGGCGATGCCCGATCAGCACGATCGTGTATCCCTCGCGCGCGTACTTGAGCGCCTCCAGGTGCACCTTCGTCACGAGCGGGCACGTGGCGTCCAGCGCGTGCAGCCGGCGCGCCTTCGCCTCCTCGCGCACCGCGGGCGACACGCCGTGCGCGGAGAAGATCACCACCGAGCCCTCGGGCACGTCGGCGAGGTCGTCGGTGAACACCGCCCCCTTCGCGCGCAGGTCGTCGACCACGTGGCGGTTGTGCACGATCTCGTGGCGCACGTAGATGGGCGCGCCGTGGATCTGCAGCGCCATGTCCACGATGTCGATGGCGCGGTCGACGCCGGCGCAGAAGCCGCGCGGGGCGGCGAGCAGCAGGGTGTGCTTGGAGTCACTCATGGGGGGCGGAGCCTAATGGAGGGTGTCGTGGCCGGCAATCACCGGCGAGAGGGCGGTGCGAACGCCGTCGCGGCCGCGCGAGCGCTGCCGGCGCTCCGGTTTCAACGTCCGGCGCGGCTCGTGTCGGCGGCCGCGGCCGCGCGCGCCACGCTGTCGGCGTCGAAGAACGCGCGTGCCGAGGCGGGTGCGCGATCGCGCAGCGAGGCGACGTAGTCGCGGATGCCCTTCTGCTGCTCGGGCTTCCGGTACAGCGACTCGGCGCGCCGCAGCTCGGCGAGCCCGGCTTCCCACTGGCCGTCGCTCGTGAGCGCGATGCCGAGCGCGGCGCGCGCGCTCGCCGAACGCGGCCGGTTGCGCACGCCCTCGCGGGCGATCTCCACGCTCACGTCGTTGCGGCCGAGCTTCGCCCACGCCTGGATCGCGTCCACGCGCACGTCGTCGTCGTCGGGGAACCGCCGCACCCAGCGGCGGCGCACCTCGGCGGCCTCGCGATCGCGGCCGAGCACTTCGAGCGCGCGCACCTGCCCGGCGTACGCGAACGCGAGCAGCGAATCGCGCGACTCGGCCTCGCGGTAGTCGGCCAGCGCCGAATCGATGCGCGCGGCGCGCACTTCGAGGTTGCCGAGGTTCACCCACACGGCGCCGTCCCGGGGCAGCAGCGACGCGGCGCGGCGGTACGCGTCGCGCGCCTCGCCGAGTTTCTGGCGCTGCGCCAGCACCACGCCCAGGTCGCGCCACGCGTCGCCGTCCTTCGGCGCGCGCCGCAGCGCCTCGCGCAGCGCACGCTCGGCCTGCTCGGGCCGGCCGGCCGCGGTGTACGCGTAGCTCATCGCCTGCCAGTTCTCGGCGTCGTCGGGCCGGCGGCGCACGAGCGACTCCAGGTGCTGGATCGCGCGCGTGGTGTCGCCCACGTTCGCGAGCGCCACGCCCATGCCGCGCTCGGCCAGCGGGTGCGTGGGATTGTTCGCCAGTTCGGCGGCGTACTCGTGAGCGGCCTCGCGCCAGCGTTCGCGCGCCACGAACAGCTCGGCCATGCGGAAGTGCGCGTCGGGCAGCCTGGGGTTCAGCTGGAGCGCGTTGTTGTACGCCATCACGGCGGAGCCGGGCTGGTTCTGCGTCTCGAGCGTGCGCCCGAGCTGGTACTGCTCGATCGCGCGCCGCAGCCGGGCGTCGA
Organism: Candidatus Eiseniibacteriota bacterium; assembly: GCA_044223135.1. Taxonomy (GTDB): domain Bacteria; phylum Eisenbacteria; class RBG-16-71-46; order RBG-16-71-46; family RBG-16-71-46; genus JBGAMH01. The sequence goes on from JBGAMH010000285.1 coordinate 2,328, forward strand.
CGCTCGTGTCGGGCCGGGTGGTGTTCGCGCCGGGGATCAGCAGCGGCGCGGGCGGCGCCATCGTCACGCTGTCGGCGCGCGGGGGCACGAGCAGCGACGGGCCCTGCGCGAGCGCCGGCGCGGCGAACGCGGCGAGGCCGGCGGCGGGCAGCAGCAGGCGGATCAGGTGCAGGGCGCGCATGGGCGACGACTGTAACGACTTCCGTCGGGCCGTCGCCAGCGCTCGTGCGGCTCCGGGGCGGGATCTCACGACTCCCGGACAGGCCGCGAAAACGCTGTGCTAGCCTGCCGGCCTCGTGATTCCCCGCACGGTCGTCCGCCCCGCACTGGGCCTCGCCGTGGCCGCGATGGGCGTGGTCGACCTGGCCTCGGCCCTGCTCTCCCGGCCGCCCGAACGGCTCGTCGCGCTGCGCCACCTGGTGCCCACCGACGTGCTCGACACCAGCCGCACGTTCACGCTGCTCGCCGGCGTGCTGCTGATCGTGACGGCGCTGGGGCTGGCGCGCGGCAAGCGTGTGGCGTTCGTGGCCGCGCTGTTCCTGTGCGCGGTGTCCGTGCCGGTGAACCTGCTCAAGGCGTTCGACTTCGAGGAGGCCACAGTCGCGGCGGCGCTGATGTTCGTGCTGGGCGTGTCGGGCGAGTCGTTCCGCGTCAAGAGCCGCGAGCCGTCGTGGCGCGCGCTGCGGTCGCCGGCGCTGGCGCTGCTCGTGTTCGTGGTGGTCTACGCGGTGGCGGGCTGCTGGATCGTCGAGCAGCGCTTCGGCCCGGCGGAGCCGTCGATCGGACGCGCGGTGGCCGAGGCGGCGTACCAGATGTTCGGCGTGGGCACGCCCATGCTGGTGGCGCCGCGTGAACACCACGTGGTGCGCTGGTTCCTGGGCTCCATCCCGGTGCTCGGCATCACGCTGCTCGCGGGACTCGCGCTGGCGGCGCTGCGCCCGGCCGCCCACCGCGGCCGGCACCGCGCGGAGGCCGAGCGCGTGCGCGCGCTGCTGCGCGAGCACGGCGACAGCTCGGTGGCGGCGTTCGCGCTGGACGAGGACGTGGACTACTTCTTCAGCCGCAACGAGCGCGCGGTGATCGCGTACCGGTTCGAGAACGGCGTGCTGCTGGTGATCGGCGACCCGATCGGGCCGGCCGACGAGATGCCGTCGCTGCTCGACGACTTCGAGCAGTTCTGCCGCGAGCACGACTGGACGTTCGGCTTCTACCAGGCGCGCCCCGAACGGCTCGCCCCCTACCACGCGCGCGGCTGGCGCGCGGTGCACGTGGGCGAGGACCCGGTGCTGCACCCGCCCACGTTTACGTTGGACGGGCCGGCGCGCGCGTCGCTGCGGCGCAACGTGCGCAAGGTGGAGCGCTCGGGCGTCGAAGTGCGCCACTGGGTGCCGGGCGACGACGCATTCGACGCGCAGCACGACACGGACGGTGTGCTGGCGCAGTTGCGCGAGATCTCGGCCGCCTGGCTGCGCGGCAAGACGGGCGGCGAGAAGGGCTTCTGCATGGGGCGCTTCGATCCGCACGAGTTGCCGAACGTGTGGCTGGCCGTGGCGTGGAATCCCGAGTCGCGGCGCGTGGAGGCGTTCTGCACGTGGACGCCGATCTGGGCGCGGCGCGGCTGGGCGATCGACCTCATGCGCCGCCGCGACGACGCGCGCCCGGGCGTGACGGAGTTCCTGGCCGTGCGCTGCATCGAGCACGCGCGCGAACGCGGCGACGCGGTGATGTCGCTGTCGCTGTCGGCGCTGGCCAAGGTGACGGTGGCCGGTGGCGCCGAAGCCCCGGAGGCCGCGGCCGAGGACCCGGCGCGCCAGTTCCTGATCGAGCGGCTCGGTCGCTTCTACGATTTCCAGGGGCTGTTCCGCTGGAAGCGCAAGTTCGGGCCCACGTTCGAGGACCGCTACCTGGTGTATCCCGATCCGCTCGCGCTGCCCCGCATCGCGCTGGCGCTGATCCGCGCGCAGAGCCCGGGCGGGCTGATGGCGTACCTGCGGCCGGCCGCGGGCGGCGGCGAAAGCGCGGCGCCGGCCGACAGCGAGACGGCGGCCTGATGGACCGCACGCCGGTGGTGCACGACGCGACGCTCGGCGCGATCGCCGAACGCATCGGCTGCGAGCGCATGGAGGCGTTCGCGGCGTGCGCGCCACCGTCGGTGGTGCGCGCCTACGGCCTGCGCTGGCGCCGCGTGGGCGGCGTGGTGCAGATGGCGTGCGACCGCATGCACTCGCTGAACCGCAACCGCACGCAGGGGCTGGGCGTGGACGAGCCGCTGAGCCCCGGGTTGCTCGACGACGTGATCGCGTTCCATCGGGCGGGTCCGTGCGACTTCATGCTGAACGTGCCGCCGTTCGCGCGGCCGGCGGATCACGAAGCGCTGCTGCGCTCACGCCGGCTCACGTGGTGGCGGCGGCGCGTGCTGTGGATGCGTGACGCGTCCCCGGCGCCGCCCGTGCGCACGGATCTCGTGGTGCGCGCGCTGGGGCCGGACGACGCGGCACTGTTCGGGCGCGTGACGGTGGAAGCGCACGGCAGCCCGCCGGAGTTCGGGGCGTGGGCGGAGGCGTGCGTGCGTGAGGGCGTGTTCCTGGCGTGGCTCGCCTGGGACGGCGACCAGCCGGTGGCGTCGGCGACGCTGTCGATCGGGCCGTCGGGCGCGTGGTTCGGGGCGGCGGCCACGCGGGAGTCGCACCGCGGGCGCGGCGCCCAGTCGGCGCTGATCGCGGCGCGCATCGACGCGGCGCGAGAAGCGGGCGTGACGCGGATCCTGGTCGAGACGGTCGAAGCGCTCGATCGCGACGAGGGCACGTCGAGCCGCAACGTGGAGCGCGCGGGATTCACCGCCACGCACATGCGACCGAGCTGGGTGACGGAGCGCGACGAAGCCGAGGCGCCGAGGGAAGCGTAGGGGTTTGCGCGGCGCCGCGGGGGCCCTCGGCGCGGCGCGAATCGCGCGTGATGGCGCGTGCGGGTGAACGATCGCGGCGCACCCGACAGGTCCGAGCGTTCACGAGGCGACACGCCAGCACCGCGAACGGCCTCACAGAGATTTCACTTGCCGAGTTTCGCGAGTGCCAGTGCGCGAGGGGTCGGACGTGCTCGCTGCTTTCGCATGTGCGCTTCGATGCCGGGCGTGCACGGCGCGAAGCGCCCGCGATGCGATTTCGCGAGGGCGCACGCGCGTTGCGCGACGTGCAGGCCCGTGCGAGCGGCGAAAACCCGCGTGGTACAAAGAACGCGCCCCGCGAAGACTCGCCCCCGAAGCGAGTGTCGTGATGAAGCGCGAGTTCTGCGTCGGTTCGCTGAGCAACGCCGCCCTGCTCGAACGCCTGGGAGAAGTCACCTGCCGCGACCACGCCACCACGGCCGAGATGCTGGCGGTCCTCGCCGAGGTGGAGCGGCGAA
>JBGAMH010000286.1:0-5723 GCA_044223135.1 Candidatus Eiseniibacteriota bacterium
GGAAGTGCTGGCGCTGGTCGCCGAACATGAAGCCGTGCACGAACGCCTGCGCGCCGGGGCCGTTCAGGTCGTAGTAGGCGTTCGCCTTGGTCATGCGGCCGCCCACCATGGTCTGGATCCACTGCAGCTCGGCGTCGCGGCCCACCCGGGCGCGCGCGTTCGAGTAGTGGAACACGTTGCGTCCCCAGTCCTGCATCTCGCCGTACACCAGCTTGGCGCCGTCGCCGACGAACACCTCGACGCCGCCGCAGTAGAGCGACTCGCCCTCGGCGGGCTCCGACAGCTGGTCCACGAGCACCGTGGCCGTGGCGCCCGGCTCGAGCACGATCACCGTGCGCGGCGCCTGCACGCGACCCGCGGCGTCGATCCACTGGAACAGTCGGATCGGCACCTGCGCCTGCACGCCCTTCGGCACGTGCACGAACGCGCCGCCCGACCGCACCGCGGTTCCGAACGCCGTGTACCAGTCGTAGTCGTGCGCGAGCAGCGTGCCGAAGTACGGCTTCAGCAGCTCGGCGTGCTCGCGCGTGGCGCGGTCGAGCGAACACAGCACCACGCCCTGCTTCTGCAGCGTGGGATGCGTCTGCTCCAGCACCACCTCGCGGTCGCGCTGCACCAGCACGCCGAGCTGGCCGGCCTCGCCGGCGAGCCGCTCGAGCACCAGGTGCGGCAGGTCGTCCACGTTGCGCGCGCGCGCGGGCGCCGCGAACGGGTCGAGGCGGTCGATCAGCGCCTCGAGCGAGCGGAAGTCGGTGCGCCGCCACAGTTCGTCGTCGCGGCTCGGGAACTCCAGCGCACCCGCGGCCGCGGCGGCCGCCCGGCGCGCCTGCAACGCCCCGTCCCCCTGGTGTGGCTCCACCGCCTGTTGCCGCGCGCGCTGCACGGCGGCGGCGCCGGCGTTGCGGATCTGCACGTCCGTCGTCGTCATCCGACCGAGCCCTCCATCTGCAGCTGGATCAGCCGGTTCATCTCGACGGCGTACTCCATGGGCAGTTCCTTCACGATCGGTTCGATGAAGCCCGACACGATCATGGCGGCGGCTTCCTCTTCGGGGATGCCGCGGCTCATCAGGTAGAAGATCTGCTCGTCACCGATCTTGGAGACCGTGGCCTCGTGCCCGATCGTGACGTTGTCTTCCTCGATCTCCATGTACGGATACGTGTCGGAGCGGCTCTGCTCGTCCAGGATCAGCGCGTCGCAGTTGACCGTGGAGCGGCAGTTCTCCGCGCCCTTCACCACCTTCACGAGGCCGCGATAGCCGGCGCGCCCGCCGTCCTTGCTGATGGACTTGCTGATGATCTTGCTGCTGGTGTTCGGCGCCGCGTGCACCGCCTTCGCGCCCGCGTCCTGGTGCTGGCCCTTGCCCGCGAACGCGATGGACAGCACTTCCGCGTGCGCCCCCGGCTCCATCATGTAGACGGCCGGGTACTTCATGGTGAGCTTGGAGCCCAGGTTGCCGTCCACCCACTCCATGGTCGCGTCCGCGTACGCCACCGCGCGCTTCGTGACCAGGTTGTAGACGTTGTTCGACCAGTTCTGGATCGTGGTGTAGCGGCAGCGGCCGCCCTTCTTGACGATGATCTCGACCACCGCCGAGTGCAGCGAGTCGCTGGAGTAGATCGGCGCCGTGCAGCCTTCCACGTAGTGCACGTACGCGCCTTCGTCCACGATGATCAGCGTGCGCTCGAACTGGCCCATGTCCTTGGTGTTGATGCGGAAGTACGCCTGCAGCGGCACGTCCACCTGCACGCCCTTGGGCACGTAGATGAACGATCCGCCCGACCACACCGCCGAGTTCAACGCCGCGAACTTGTTGTCCGTCGAAGGAATCACGGTGCCGAAGTACTGCTTGAACAGCTCCTCGTGATCGCGCAGGCCGTGGTCGCACGACAGGAAGATCACGCCCTGCTTCTCGAGCTTCTCCTGGATCTTGTGGTAGACGACCTCGGAGTCGTACTGCGCGCCGACGCCGGACAGGAACTTCTGCTCGGCTTCCGGAATGCCGAGCTTGTCGAACGTGCGCTTCATGTCGGCGGGCACGTCCTCCCACGTCTTGGCTTCCTCGGACGTGGGCTTCACGTAGTAGTAGATGTCCTGGAAGTCGATCTGCGAGAGGTCGCCCCCCCAGTTGGGCATGGGCTTCTTGCCGAAGATCTCGAGCGCCTTGAGCCGGTACTCGGTCATCCACTGCGGCTCGCCCTTGAGCGCCGAAATCTGCCGGACGATGTCGGGATCGAGCCCCTTGCGGGACTTGAACACCGACTGCTCCGTATCGTGGAACCCGTACTTCTCCGCGTAACTGTCGCGGAGATCGAGCTCGGGAGAAGTGCTCATCGCGCCTCCACTTCGTCGCGCACCCAGTCGTAACCCTTGGACTCCAGTTCCAGCGCCAGCTCGGCGCCGCCCGACACTTCGATGCGGCCGTTGATCATCACGTGCACCTTGTGGGGCTTGATGTAGTTCAGGATGCGGTTGTAGTGCGTGATCACGAGCACGCCCAGGTCCGGGCCCGACAACGTGTTCACGCCCTCCGACACGATGCGGAGCGCGTCGATGTCGAGGCCGGAGTCGGTCTCGTCCATGATCGCGATCGTGGGCTTCAGCAGCGCCATCTGCAGGATCTCGGCGCGCTTCTTCTCGCCGCCCGAGAAGCCGTCGTTCAGGTAACGCGTGGCGAACTTCTCGTCCATCTTGAGCATCGCCATCTTGCTGCGCAGCAGCTCGCGGAACTCCTTCGGCGGGATGCCCTTCTTGGTGGGCACCTTGCCGTCCCCGTCGCCGGCCGGCGCCGGGATGCGGGCGTTCATCGCCGCGCGCAGGAACTGCGCCATGTTCAGCCCCGGAATCGCCACCGGGTACTGGAACGCCATGAACAGGCCGAGCCGCGCGCGCTCGTCCGTCTCCATCTCGCGGATGTCCTCGCCGCGGAACAGGATCTCGCCCGAGGTCACCTCGTACTTCGGGTGGCCCATCAGCGTGTTCGCGAACGTGCTCTTGCCCGAGCCGTTCGGCCCCATGAGCGCGTGCACTTCGCCCTTCGCCACGGTCAGCGAGAGGCCCTTCAGGATCTCCTTGCCCTCCACCGCGACGTGAAGGTCCTTCACCACCAGCTCAGGCGTTTCGCTCATGCTTTCGGTTCCATCTGCCGCGAGGGTGCGGCGGTTGCCGGTCGCTCCATCGCCGCGGAGGGCGCAGGCGCGAAACCGGGGCGTGCGCCGCGCTCCGCGCTCGCGGAGTGCGACGTGCGCCGTGGATCAGGAGGAGAAGCTCTCTCCGCAGGCGCAGCTGTGCTTGACGTTCGGGTTGTTGAACTTGAATCCGGCGCCCATGAGGCCTTCGACGTAGTCCACCTCGGTGCCGCCCAGGAGGACCATGCTCTTGAGGTCGACGAACAGCTTCACGCCGTTCGAGTCGACCACTTCGTCGCCGGGCGACTCCTCGCCGCAGAACTCCATGAAGTACGAGTTGCCCGAGCAACCGCCGCCGCGCACACCGATGCGCAGTCCGATTTCGGGCGTGCCGCGCTGCGTGAGCAGTTCCTTCACCTTCTCGGCGGCGACGGGGGTGAGCGTGATCATGGAACGGGGACTCCTTTCGAGTCTCGGTGGAACCGCCACGGCGCTCCCACGCCGGACGATGCCGGGTGTCACGAGGGGTTGGAATCTTCGATGCGCACGAGCCCGGGTCGCGCTTTCGCCTGCGCCGGTCCCGTCTTGAAACCCGACACGAGCACGGGATCGTCGTCCCGGCCGTGGTCCTTCTCGCAGCGCACGCACGCGTGCGTGGTGCCCTGCTGGCCGCACTCGCGGCACGTCTCCAGGTACTCGAGTCCTTCGATCAGCTCGACTTCGAGCTGCTGATGCCGGCGGATGGCGTCGCGCGTTTCGCTGAGCTTCTTCTGGAACAGCCCGCGCAGCTCGCTCATCGCCTCGGGGCCGCGGTCGGCGCCCCACCAGTTCTCCAGCACCGACTTCATCTCCTGCAGCGAGAAGCCGAGCCCCGACAGCAGCTCGATCCAGCGCACGCGTTCGACCGCCGCCTCTTCGTACTGGCGGAAGCCGCCGCGACTGCGCGACACCGGCTGCAGCAGGCCGAGTTCCTCGTACAGGTGGATCGCGCGAACCGTCTTGCCGGTTCGACGTGCGAGGTCCCCGACGCGGAGGAAGCCCGGGCTGGTCTCGTGGTTCAGGATGGAGTCGGTCATGGTCTCGGGGTCGGGTGCTTCAGTCACACCCTTACGTGCGCGTGAGGTTGCCTCGGCAAGATAGGGGTGTGATTCCAGACCGTCAACGGTGGATTCGCGACCTAGCCGCTTTCTTGACAGTGGGTTGTCCAATGGTCGCGTGGCTGGCCGGCCCCGCCTTCCCGGCCAACGGAGGTGGACGCTTGGCCAGCAGTCCCATCCCGTCCCGGCAATTGCGGGAGGTGCATGGGGCCAATTCGGCCCTCGGATGCGCCGGGTCTCTCAGGCGGTCCGGAAGCGCTCCACGTAGTCCGTCACCGCCGCCTCGAGCCCCACGTCCCGGCGGGCCTTCTCGGACAGGAACCACTTGTGCTCGAGCACCTGGCAGTAGAGCTCGGCGGGCTCGGCGCCCTTCTCCACCAGCGGCATCAGACGCGCCAGCACCGGTTGCCAGCGCTCCGTCTCCCAGTGGTAGGCCGCGGCCGCCATCGGCACGCTGCGGCCCGTCCGCGCGGAGAGCTGCAGCCGGAACTCCTGCAGGTCGTTCAGCATCAGCTCCGCCTGGCGCTCGCCGGCCACGATGCCCGTCAGGTTGTGGAAGTGCCGTCGGTGGTAGTCGCGGTCGGTGACGATCGTGCGCAACCGCAGCCGGTTGCCTTCGCCGGTCTGCACCAGCTCGATCTCCCCCACCGAGAAGCCCAGCGCGTTCAGCGCGCGCACGCGCTCCTGGATCCGCCAGCCCTCGTCGGCGGTCAGCAGCAGCTCGCGGCTGATCTCGCCCCACAGGGCGTCGTAGCGGCGGCGGATCGTGGCGCCCGTGTCGTCGCGCCGCATCTCGTGCGGCAGCTCGGCGAGCGCAGCCAGGTCGGCGAGCTCGCCCTCGACGTTCTCCTCCATGATCAGCAGGTCCTGCTCGCGCTGGCCGTTCGACAGTTCCTCGTGCATCTCGGACGTCTCGGCGTCGACGAGGTACGCGCGCAGCTCGCCCGCGTCGCGGCGGAACAGCGTGTTCGACAGCGAGCAGTCGCCCCAGTAGAGCCCGCCCAGGTGCAGCCGCACGAGCAGGCCCGCCATCGCGTCCAGCAGCCGCTCGCGGTAGCGCTCGAGGCCCTTGCTCTGGAACAGCACGCGGTACGGCAGCGACGCGTCCAGGAAGCGCGTCACCAGCACGCTCCCCGGTTCGCCGTCCTCGTGCACGACGCCGGCGTGGCCCACGGCCACCACCGACGGCAGGTCGCGGTCCTCCAGCTGCAGCAGCAGGTTGTACTCGCGCTCGGCGTTGCCGCGCGGCAGTTCCTTGAGCGCGTACACCGCGGCGCCGTAGCTCACGAACAGCACCTCGTGGCGCGACAGGCCTCGCTGCAGCTGCACGATGCGCGAGCAGCGCCCCGCCCAGTCCTTCAGCGGCACGGCCCACGGCAGGTCGAGAAAGTCGGGATGTCCGGGGCGCAGGTCCAGCGAGGCGAGTCCGGGTGAGGCGGGCATGCGGGCGTTCCGTTCGACGGGGTGGCGGCCGGTCGGGGCCGGGATATTGCCCGCT
>JBGAMH010000287.1:0-5683 GCA_044223135.1 Candidatus Eiseniibacteriota bacterium
GCCGGCCGCCCGCCGGCAGCACGCGTTCGCGCCACGCCGCGTCCTGCCGCAGGAACAGCTCCGGCTCGAGCAGGCTCACCACGCGCGCCGGCACGCCCGCCGCCGCGAGCACGCCCGCGGCCTCGACCGCCGTGCCCACCTCGGAGCCGGTGGCGATCAGCGTGACCGCGTCCTTCGCGGCGTGTTCGAGCACCACGGTGCCGCCGCGGCGCAGGTCCGACGGGCGGAAGTCGGCGGGACGCTGCAGCTCGGGCACGTTCTGGCGGCTGAGCGCGATCAGGCTCGGGCCGTCGGTGCGCTCGATCGCGAGCCCCCACGCGGCCGCCGTCTCGATCGCGTCGGCCGGGCGGTACACGCGCAGGTTCGGGATCGTGCGCAGCGCCGCGAGGTGCTCGACCGGCTGGTGCGTGGGGCCGTCCTCGCCGACGAAGACCGAATCGTGCGTGAACACCCAGATGCACGGCAGCTTCATCAGCGCCGACAGCCGGATGGCCGGCCGCGCGTAGTCGGTGAACACCAGGAACGACGAGCCGTACGGGATCCAGCCCGACGTGGCGAGGCCGTTCATCACCGCGCCCATGCCGTGTTCGCGGATGCCGAAGTGGAAGTTGCGGCCCGAGAAGTCGGCGCGCGAGATCGACGACGACGCGGCGATGCGCGTCTTCGTGCTCGGCTCGAGGTCGGCGCTGCCGCCGACGAGCGCGGGCACCAGCTCGGCGGCCTTCTGCAGCACCGCGCCGCCGTAGGCGCGCGTGGCGTTGACGCCCTTCGGCGCCGTGGCCACGAGCTGCTCCACCAGGTCCTTCGGCACCGCGCGCGACCGGAGCGCGTCCCACAGCGCGGCCTGCTCGGGGTGCGCCACGCGCCACCCGGCGAGGCCTGCCTGCCACGCGGTGTAGGCAGGTTTCAGTTCCGCGGCGCGCGCGGCGAAGCGCTCGCGCACGTCGTCGGGCACCAGGAACGTGGGGCTCTCGGGCCAGCCGAGCGCCTGCTTCGTGGCCTTCGTCTCCTCGGGCCCGAGCGGCTCGCCGTGCACGTGCCGCGTGTCCTGCTTCTTCGGCGAGCCGTAGCCGATGTGGCTGCGGCACACGACGAGGCTCGGCCGAGCCGTGTCGGCCACCGCCTCGGCGATCGCGGCCGCGAGCGCCTCGTGGTCGTAAGGGTTCGCGTGCACGACGTGCCAGCCGTACGCCTCGAAGCGCCTCGGCACGTCCTCGCTGAACGCCAGGTTCGTCTCGCCCTCGATCGTGATGTGGTTGTCGTCGTACAGGAAGTTCAGGTTGCCGAGCCCGAGGTGGCCGGCGAGCGAGGCCGCCTCGTGCGACACGCCCTCCATCAGGTCGCCGTCGCCGCAGATGCCGAACACGCGCCAGGTGACGGGCGCGAAGTCGGGCGTGTTGAACCGCGCCGCCGCCATCTTCGCGGCGATCGCCATGCCCACCGCGTTGCCGAGGCCCTGGCCGAGCGGCCCGGTGGTGGTCTCGACGCCGGCGGTCAGGCCGTACTCGGGGTGGCCCGGCGTGCGGCTGCCGAGCTGGCGGAACTGCTTCAGGTCGTCCATCGAGACGTCGTAGCCGCACAGGTGCAGCATCGAGTACAGCAGCATCGAGCCGTGCCCGGCCGACAGCACGAAGCGGTCGCGATCGGGCCACGCGGGGTCCTGCGGCTGCCAGCGCAGGAAACGCGTCCACAGCACGTAGGCCGCGTCGGCCATGCCCATGGGCATGCCGGGGTGGCCGGACTTCGACTTCTCGACGGCGTCCACCGCCAGGAAGCGGATCGTGTTCACCGCTCGCGCGTCGAGCGCGTTCGCGATGGTCGGTTGCGTGGTCAAGGGCTCCTCCGGTCGTTCGGTCGGGATCCGCGCGGGTTCGCGACGGTCCCGGTCAGCGGGAAGGCGAGCGCGAAGCAAACAGCGCCGCGCCCCAGACGGCGGTCTTCGGGTCCAGCACCACGTGCACGGGCACGCTCTGCACGACGGGGGAGAGGCGGCCCTTCGAGGTGAACGCGCGCACGAACGCGCCGTCGGCGAGCGCCGGCAGCACGCGCGGCGCGATGCCGCCGCCCACGTACACGCCCCCGAGCGACAGCGACTTGAGCGCGAGGTTGCCGGCCTCGGATCCGTAGATCGAGGCGAAGCGGCGCATCGCCTGTCGCGCGCGGTCGGCGCCGCGCTGCCACAGGTCGTTCACGGCCGCCGCGGGATCGGGTGCCGCGTCGAAGTACGCGGCGTCTTCGGCCGTCTCCTCGCCGTGGCGCGCCTCGCGCAGGAAGCGATACAGGTCCGCGAGCCCCGGGCCCGAGAGGATGCGCTCGTAGCTCACGCGCCCGTAGCGCGAGCGCAGCCACACGAGCAGCTCGTCTTCGAGCGCGTCGCGCGGGCCGAAGTCGGTGTGCCCGCCCTCGGAGGCCATCGGCCGCCAGGCGTGGCCGTCCCACGGCAGGATCGCCTCGCCGAGCCCGGTGCCCGCCGCGATCAGCGCGCGGTGCCCGGCGCGCGCCAGCCCGGGCTGCAGCGTGTGCAGGTCGGCGGCGCCCAGCGTCTCGAGCCCCCAGGCGGTGGCTTCGAGGTCGTTCAGCAGCGTCACCGGGCAGCCGAGTTCCGCGCCCAGCGAGGCGCCGTCGACGAGCCACGGCAGGTTCGTGGCGATGCAGCGGTTGTCGGCGACGGGGCCCGCCACCCCGAGCACGGCCACGGACGGCCGCGCACCGGTGTCGGCCACGAAGCGCGCGAGCACGGCTTCGAGGGACGCCGAACCGCGCGTGGGCAGGCGCCCCTCGCGCGCGGGTTGCCGCGGGGACGCGCCGGGTTCGAAGAGCGCCAGTTGCGCCTTGGTGCCGCCGATGTCGCCAGCCAGGATCACGGCGCGGCATCCTAGGGGAAGCCCGCGCCGCGCGCGAACGCCGCGGGGGCGCGCGGCGTTCGCCCGGGGCACTCCGCGCTGGCGGTGCGCACGCCCGGCGGGTAACGTGCGTGCACCCGCCCCCAGTGCCCCGGAGGTCCGGACTGCATCCCGATCTCACGTCCGACGAACTGCGCCGCTATGCCCGCCACGTGCTGCTGCCCGAGCTGGGGCTCGACGGCCAGCGCCGGCTCAAGGCCGCACGCGTGCTGCTCGTGGGCGCCGGCGGTCTCGGCTCGCCGCTCGCGCTGTACCTGGCCGCGGCCGGCATCGGCACGTTGGGCGTGGTCGACTTCGACGCGGTGGACGAGAGCAACCTGCAGCGCCAGATCGCGCACGGGACGTCGGCGGTGGGACGGCCCAAGCTCGAGTCGCTCGCGGCGCGCGTGGCCGACCTGAATCCGAACGTGCAGGTGGTGCGGCACGACGTGCGGCTGACGCGCGACAACGCCATGGCGATCGTCGGCGCGTACGACGTGGTGGCCGACGGCGCGGACAACTTCGCGACGCGCTACCTGGTGAACGACGCCTGCGTGCTCGCGGGCAAGCCCAACGCGCACGGCAGCATCCTGCGCTTCGAGGGGCAGGCCACGATGTTCGATGCGGCGCGCGGGCCGTGCTATCGCTGCCTGTTCCCGGAACCTCCACCGGCGGGACTCGTGCCGTCGTGCGCCGAAGCGGGCGTGCTCGGCGTGCTGCCGGGCGTGATCGGCTCGATCCAGGCGACCGAGGTGATCAAGTGGGTGACGGGGCTCGGCGAGCCGCTCGTGGGGCGGCTGCTGCTGTACGACGCGCTCGCGATGCGGTTCCGCGAGCTGCACGTGCGCAAGGACCCGCAGTGCCCGGTGTGCGGCGAGTCGCCGAGCATTCGCGAACTCCAGGACTACGACGAGATCTGCGGGATGCCCGCGGCGGGAGGAGACGGCGTGTTCGGTGGCGGACAGGACGACCTCACGGTGAAGCAGCTCGACGAACGGCGCCGCCGCGGCGACGACTTCGTGCTCATGGACGTGCGCCAGCCCGAGGAGTGGCGCATCGCGCACGTGGAGGGCGCGGTGCTGGTGCCGCTGGCCACGCTGCCGGCGCGCGCGAGCGAGTTCGATCGCGATCGCGAGATCGTGCTGATGTGTCATCACGGTGGCCGCAGCCAGCAGGCGCTGCAGTTCCTGCGGCGGCAGGGTTTCACGCGACTGAAGAACCTGAGCGGTGGCATCGACGAGTGGTCCCGGCAGGTGGACCCTTCGGTGCCCCGCTATTGAACCTTCGGAGGTATCCGCTCATGAACATGAAACTGCGACTGGCGCTGTTCACGGTGGGGCTCGCCGTTCTCACGGCCCTCGCCGTGTCGTGCGCGATGAACCCGGCCACCGGCCGGCGGGAGTTCTCGCTGGTGAGCGCCGACCAGGAGCTGGCGATCGGCAAGGACGGCTACACGGCGATCGTGTCGGAGTACGGCCTCTACGACGATCCGAAGCTGGCCGCGTACGTGGACTCGGTGGGGCAGGGCCTGGCGAAGGTCTCCCAGCTGCCGAATCTCCAGTGGCACTTCACCGTGCTCGACGATCCGGTGGTGAACGCGTTCGCGATGCCCGGCGGGTACATCTACGTGACGCGCGGCATCCTCGCGAACCTCTCGAACGAAGCGCAGCTCGCCGGCGTGCTCGGCCACGAGATCGGGCACGTGACCGCGCGCCACACGGCGCAGCGCATGACCTACCAGCAGCTGGCCGGCCTCGGACTCGGGCTGGCGTCGGCGTACTCGCAGGGCTTCCGCCGCTACAGCGCGGCCGCCGAGCAGGCGCTGGGCCTCGTGTTCCTGAAGTACGGCCGCGACGACGAGACGCAGGCCGACGAACTGGGCGTGGGCTACGCCACGAACGCGGGCTGGGACTCGCGCGAGGTGCCGGGCACGTACACCATGCTGAAGCGCGTGGGCGACCGCGCGGGCCAGCGCCTGCCGGTGTTCCTGTCGACGCACCCCGACCCGGGCGACCGCGAGAACCACACGCGTACGCTGTCCCAGCAGGCCGTGGCGGGCAAGACCGGGCTGCAGATCCGCGAGCGCGACTACCTGCGCCGCGTGGACGGCATCGTGTACGGAGACGACCCGCGCCAGGGCTACTTCGAGTCGGGCCATTACTACCAGCCGCAGATGGGCTTCGAGATGACGATGCCCGCCGGCTGGGCCACGCAGAACGGCAAGAGCGCCCTCGTGGCGCAGGCCGACCAGCAGCGCGCGGGCATGCAGCTCACGCTGGCCGGCGTCGGCGCCGACGTGACGCCCGACCAGTACGTGGCGCAGCTGCGCGCCGCAGGCAAGGTGCAGGATGCGCAGGGGCAGCGCGAGACGATCGGCGGCTGGCCCGCGTGGGTGGGCCGCGTGTCGGTGGCCAACGCGCAGGGCCAGGTGGGCACGCTCGTGCTCGCCATGATCCGGCAGGCGCCCGACCGGCTGTTCCAGGTCGTGGGCTCGTCGCAGAAGCCGGGTGACGCCGACGAGGCTGCGATCCTCGCCGCCGTGCGTTCGATCCGTCCGCTCGCCGATTCGAGGCGCGCGAACCCCGTGCCGGCCCACCTGCGCGTGAAGTCGGCGCCCGCGTCGGGCACGTTCGAGAGCGTGATCCCGAAGCTCGGGGCCTCTTCGCTGGACGCCGAGGCCCTCTCGATCATCAACGCGCTCCAGCCCGAGGAGGACGTGCGCTCGGGCCAGCTGCTGAAGACGGTGGAGCCCGCGAAGCTGCGCTGAGCACCTCCGATCCGAGTCCATTCCGCGGCCCCGG
>JBGAMH010000288.1:0-5610 GCA_044223135.1 Candidatus Eiseniibacteriota bacterium
GATCGGTTCGACGGCCGGGGCCACGGGCTCGGCCGGACCGGGCGTGGCGCGGGGCGCTTCGGGCGCTGCAGGCGCCGCGGGCTTGCCACCCCAGTTGACCATGCGGTTGAGCCAGCGCTGCACCGGGTGCGGCGTTTCGTCCGCCACGTTCGCGGGCGGCGGCGCGTCCATGCGCGGCGCGTCGCCCGCGGCGGGCGTGCCGGCGCTCGCGTCGATCGAAGCGGACACCGGCGCGTCCTCGGCGATCGGCGCATGCAGCGAAGGCTGATCCTGCGGCAGGTCGGTGGGCAGCTCGAGCGCCGGCATCGGCGCCGCCACGACGGGCTCGTCGACCGGCGCGGCCACGACGGGCTCCGCGGCGGGCGCCACGAACGGCGAAGCCGCCGGGATCTCGACCGCGGGCGTCGCCGTCTCGCCCGGGTGCGGCGAACCCCAGTCGGCCGCGAGGCTCACGAGCGGCGCTCCCGCCGCGTCGGCGCCCCACGCCATGTCCACTTCCACGGGCACGCCCGGAGCGAACGACATCGCCATCGCCTCGCGACCGATGTCGTCGCGCACGCGCACCCACTGCGGCGAGATCTCCTGGCCGTTCACGCGCACGCGCACCTGCGCCTGGCCGACCCAGCCGAACGACGCACCGTCGTCGTGCGTCACGAACGCGAGCGAGCAGGGCATCGGGTCGAGCCCGGACCACAGCTCCGCGTGCGAGAACAGCAGGCCCGTCAGCGAGTGGTGCAGCAGCGCGGGAATCGCGCGCGTGCGGCCGTCGCTGCGAGACGTTTCTCGCGCGACACCGGCCAGGTCGGCGAGCCAGCCCTCGACTTCCTCGGACGTGAACGACGGCGGCACGCCCAGCAGGACGAGCTGGAGGTCGGTCCCGGGGACCGTAGCGGTGAGAACTTCGCCGGTGGCCCGGGCCGAAACGGACCACCGGGCGGCGGCGGAACTGGTCAGGTTCATCGAGGGGCTCCCTCCCCGCACGCGCACTGCCCGACTTCCAAGTGGGGACGACGCAGCGGCCGCACACTAGGGAAGCACCCGCCAAGTGTCAACGGCGTTTGGACTTGTGGCATAGGTCTTGCGGACTCCAGGCGAGTCCGGCCCCGTGAGCCGGGTTAGTGACGGCGACGCCAACGGAGGGCGACGCAAGTTGACAAGGTCATGCATTGCAGATCGCATGCCGCGGAGCGTAGGTTGCCGCAGATTGCTTGCCCCGATGTGCGGGGATCTGTAACCGGAGACCTCAGCGATGATCATGGAAAGAACGCTCCGAACGAGCCTCCTCGCAGCGCTGCTCGCCGCGCTGCTGGCGCCTTCCCTGTCCCAGGCGGCCGCGCCCGTCGCGGCTTCCCGGGACACGGTCGCCGCCGCCGGGCAGGCGGTTCCGGAGATCGAGCCGGCCACGGATGCGCCGACCGATGACGCGAAGGCCGCTCCGGAAGCCGATGCCGCGCTCCTGAACCAGCCCGCCGTCGAGGACATCCAGCTGCAGATGAACACCGACGTCGTGCGCTGGGTGCAGTTCTTCACCGGCGCCGGCCGCTCCACGTTCGAGCGCTGGATGAAGCGTTCCGGGCGCTACATGGACCTGTTCCGCAACGTGCTCCAGCGCGAGGGCCTGCCCCCCGACCTGGTGCACCTGGTGTTCGTCGAGAGCGGCTTCAACCTCGAGGCGCGTTCGTACGCGTCCGCCGTGGGACCCTGGCAGTTCCTCCGCGGCACGGCCCAGCTGTTCGGGCTCAACGTGAACCAGTGGCAGGACGAGCGGAAGGACCCCGAGAAGTCCACGGTCGCCGCCGCGCGCTACCTGAAGCACCTCTACGGCATCTTCAACGACTGGCCGCTCGCGCTGTCGGCGTACAACGCCGGCGAGGGCACGATCCTGCGCGCCATCAAGTCCCAGGGCACCGCGAACTACTGGGACCTGCGGCTGCCGCGCCAGACCGAGGAGTACGTGCCGAAGTTCATGGCCGCGCTCGCGATCTCGCGGGACCCGGCCCGGTACGGTTTCAGCGAGGTGGACTTCGAGGCGCCGATCGAGTTCGACGAGATCACGCTGACGGGCGCGGTGGACCTGCGCACGCTCGCGAAGCTCGCCGACTGCACCGTCGAGGATCTGAAGCGCCTGAACCCGGCGTTCACCGGTACCACGGCGCGCGCGAACAGTGGCGTCGTGGCGGTGCGCGTGCCCGAGGGCAAGAGCGAGCTGATCCAGCAGCGACTGGCGAGCGGCGCGCCCATGCCGGCCGTCAACCTGACCGTGCGCCATCGCGCGCGGCGCGGCGAGACGATCAACAGCATCGCGAACGAGTACGCGGTGAGCGCCGCCGAGCTGGCGCGCGTCAATCGCATCACGCGCAAGCACCCGCTGCGTCGCGGCATGCTGCTGACGGTGCCCACCAGCATGCGCGCCCCCGCGCCGCAGGTGGTCGATCCGCTGTCCGATCCGCGCGCGTCCACGGCGTACGTGCCGGCGCGCAGCATCCGTCCGCCGGCCGTCATCCGCGGCAACAGCGATGCGAACGGGCGCACCACCTACTACGTGAAGCGCGGCGAGAACCTGGAGTCCATCGCCGCCGCGAACGGCGTGAGCGTGGACGACCTGCGGCGCTGGAACCGGCTCACCGGAAACGTGCGCGCCGGGCAGCTGCTGCAGATCCGCGAGGGCGAGGCCGCGCTCGAGCAGGTGGCACCGCAGGACAGCGCGCAGATCGCGGCCATGCAGCCGCCCTCGCCCGCGAAGAAGGCCACGGTCGCGAAGGCGGGCGGCAAGAAGGGCAAGGCGCACGTCGCCACGAACACGCACACCGTGCGGCGCGGCGAGACGCTGGACGAGATCGCGCGCCGTCACGGCGTCACCGTGAAGGAGCTCATGCGCGCGAACGGCATGCGCACGACGCGCGTCCAGGCGGGCAAGCGGATCAAGCTGCCGGCCTGACCGCTCCACTCGCGAAACGGCCCCGGCGGGATCTCCCACCGGGGCCGTTTCGCTGGTGCGATGCGCCGCGATCGCGGCGCCTCAGTGCATGCTCTCGGGACCGTCCACCACGCCGCCCGCGGGCACGGGCGCGGTGAAGTCGGACTCCTCGACGCGCGCACCGATGCGCGCGTTGCGCCCGACCACGATGCCTTCCGGCAGGCGCGCCTTCTGCCCCACCACCACGAGACCCGACGACAGGTGTTCGGGGCAGGCGCGGTTCGGCGCCATGTCGTCGCCGTGCCCGATCCGCGCGCCGGCGCCGATCACCGCCCGCTTGTCGATGATCGCGCGATCGAGGCGCGCCTCGCGCCCGATCACCGAGTCGTGCATCACGATGCTGTCGCGGATCACCGCGCCCTTCTCCACGACCACGCCCGGGAAGAGCACCGAGTTCACGATCTCGCCCGCCACGCGGCAGCCGTTCGCCACCATGCTGTGGCCGAGTCGCGCGCCGCTCTCGAACCGCACCGGCGGCCGGTCCGCGCTCTGCGTGTGGATGACCCAGTTGCTGTCGGCCAGGTCGAGCGGCGGCGTCGGCGAGAGGAAATCGAGATTCGCCTGGTAGTACGAGTCGAGCGTCCCGACGTCCTGCCAGTACTCCGGGAACTTGTGCACGAACACGCCCTCGCCGCGCGCGACCAGCCGCGGCAGGATGTCCTTGCCGAAGTCGTGCGTGGAGTTCGCGATCGAGGCGTCCTCGACCAGCCACTGGATCAGCCGGTCCCGGTCGAACAGGTACACGCCCATCGAGGCGAGCCGCGACGTCACGGGCCCCTTCGGCTTCTCCTTGAACCCGGTCACGCGGCCGTTCGGCTCGGCTTCGAGGATGCCGAACTGGCTGACGTCCTTCTCGGGCACCTCCGTGCACGCCACGGTCACGGTGGCCTGGTTCTTCCGGTGCACGGCGTACAGCACGTTGTAGTCCATCTTGTAGACGTGGTCGCCCGACAGGATCAGCACCTCGTCGGCGCGGCGGCGCTTCAGGTGGATGAGGTTCTGGTAGATCGCGTCGGCCGTGCCCTGGTACCAGTCGGCCTCGCTCGTGCCCGGCGCGGGCTGCAGCAGCTGCACGCCGCCGCGCGAACGGTCGAGATCCCACGGCCGCCCGATGCCGATGTGCTGGTTCAGCGACGTGGGCCGGTACTGCGTGAGGATGCCGATGTCGAAGATGCCCGAGTTCACGCAGTTCGAGAGCGTGAAGTCGATGATCCGGTACTTGCCGCCGAACGGCACGGCCGGCTTGGCGCGGCGCTCGGACAGCAGGCACAGCCGCGTGCCCTGCCCCCCCGCGAGAATGAAGGCGTAGCGGCTCATCGTCCCATCTCCTCGAACCAGCGACGGTTCCTCACGATGGTGCCGGCGCGCACGACGCCGCTGTCGAAGTCCTCGTAGCGACCGCCCACGCCGATCTGCGCGGGGCGCTCTACGCGGCCGCCCGGCGGGATCCACGAGTCCTTGCCCACGAGCACGAGCCCCGCGAGCCACTCCATGCCCGGCGGCGCGGGCGCCTCGCCGGTGCCGATCACGGCGCCCTCGCCCACCCGCACGTACTTGTCGAGGATCGCGCGCTCGATGCGAGCGCCGCCCTCGATGCGCGTGTCGGCCATCACCACCGAGTTCACGATCTCCGCGCCGGGGCCGACGACCACGCCCGGGAAGAGGATCGAACGCCGCACCGTGCCCTCCACGCGGCAGCCGTTCGCGATCAGGCTGTCCTCGATCATCGCCGTGTCGGGCAGGATCAGCGGTGGCCGCTCCTCGTCTCGCGTCAGGATGGGCCAGTTCGTGTCGTGCAACGTCAGCCGCGGCTCGCGTTCGAGCAGGTCGAGACTCGCACGGTAGTACGACGCCGCCGTGCCCACGTCCTCCCAGTAGCCGCCGAACTCGTGCGCGTACACGCGCTCGCCGGCGTCCAGCATGGGCCGCACGATGTCGAGCACGATGTCGACCGGCCGGCTGCGCAGCATCTCGCCGAGCACCTCGGTCTCGAACACGTACACGCCCATCGACGCGAACGGCGCCATCGAACGCTCGGGCTTCTCCTCGAGCATCTTCACGCGGCCGCCGCGGTCGGTGGTGACCATGCCGAACCGGCGCGTCTGGTCGGCGGGCACGCGCGTGACGGCGAGCGTCACCGAGGCGCCGCGGTCGTCGTGCGCGGCGAGCAGCGCGCGGTAGTCCATGCGGTACACGTGGTCGCCCGACAGCACCAGCACGCGTTCGGGCGCGTAGTGCTCCACGCGTTCCCAGTTCTGCGTGATCGCGTCGGCCGTGCCGCGGTACCAGCCCGCGTGGCTGCGCGTCTGGTACGGCTGCAGGATCTCCACGCCCGGCACGCGCCGGTCGAGGTCCCACGCCCGCCCCGAGCCGATGTGGTCGTTCAGCGACGCCGGCGCGTGCTGCGCCAGCACGGCGACCTGTTCGACGTCGGAGTGGCAGCAATTGCTGAGGCAGAAGTCGATCACGCGGTACTTGCCACCGAACGGCAGCGCGCTCACCGCGCGTTCCAGGCAGAGCACGCCCAGCCGCTCGCCGCTGCCGCCCGACAGGATCAACGCCATCACGTCGCGCATCGTGTCCTCACGCACCGGAGGTCCACCGCATACACGGGAATTCGCAAGCGACCGCAC
>JBGAMH010000289.1:0-5622 GCA_044223135.1 Candidatus Eiseniibacteriota bacterium
CGTTGCTGACGACGGCGCCGCCGCGCTCGGCGATGTCGCGGGAGCCGGAGGCGAGCTGGTTGGCCTGCTGGGCGCTGTCGGCGTTCTGCTTCACGGTGGAGGTGAGCTCTTCGAGGCTGGCGGCGGTCTCTTCGAGGCTCGACGCCTGTTCCTGCGCCCCCGACGAGATCTCCTGCGCGCCCGCCGACAGCTGCTCCGCCGCGCTCGCCACGCCGTCGGACACCGATCGCACGTTCAGGAGCGCCTTGCACATGCCGCTGCATGCGGTATTGAGTGAAGCCGCCAGCCGGCCGACCTCGTCCCGGCTGGACAGGTTCAGGCGTTGCGTCAGGTCGCCCTCGGCGATCCGCTCGAGCGCCACCACGGCCTCGCCCAGCGGGCGGGCCACGGTGCGCGCCACCCACAGCCCGTATGCCCAGCCCACCGCCAGGGCGATGAGGGCCACCACGACGATGGTGATCCGCACGCGGTCGAAGAGCGCCCCGGCTTCCTTGTCCGCAGCCGTCATGCGCTGGACCTTGGAATCCTGGATGGCCTCGAGGTGAGTCGCGACGGTCTGGACATGCGTGCGGGCGGTGCGCAGTTCGTCGACGGCGCGCGCCCGATCGCCGGCCAGCAGCAACTGGCCGGCCCGGTGGATGGCCTGGGAATAGGCCGGCAGCCCGGCGCGTGCCTGCTGCAGGTGATCCCTGGCATCCGCCGAGACGAGCGTCGGTTCGCACTGATCGAGGAACTGACCGCAATCGGCGAGGGACTTCTCGGCGGCGGCGATCTCGTTGCGGATCTTCTCAGGATCCGTGGGGATCGTAGCCCGGAGGATGTTGCGGCTGCTCGTGGTGAGCGCGAGGTCGGCCTCGATGATGGAGACGGCACCCCGCATGTCGCGCTGGATGACCATGCCGAGCATGTCGTGGACCTGGCCCGCTCCCCACAGGCCGACACCACCGATGCCCAAGATCGCGAGGCTGAGCAGGGAGAAGACCAACGACAGCTTGACCAGCATGTTCTGATTGACGAACCAACGGGTCATGACGTGCTCCGATGTTCCGCTACAGTGGGGGAAGCCCAACGGGATTCGCTTCGCGTCGTGGGCACAGTGATCAGGCCGCCAGTGCCTTTTCGATGTCCGCGGTGCCGACCACGCGATCTATCGCCAGCAGCGCGATCAGGCGGTCGGCGTTCTTCGCCATGCCGACGATGAACGACGTGTCCACGCCCGCCCCGAGGTCGGACGCGGGCACGATGTCGTGCGCGTCCAGGTCGAGCACGTCGGACACGGCGTCGACCACCAGGCCGACGATGCGCGAGCCGACGTTGGCCACGATGATCACGTCGAGGCTCGTGCTGGCGGACGCGGGCGTGCCGAACTTCATGCGGAGGTCGAGCACGGGCACCACGGTGCCGCGGAGGTTCATGACTCCCAGCACGTGCGGCGGCGACCCGGGGATCGCCGTGATCTGGCTCTGCCCCTTGATCTCCTGCACGCGCAGGATGTCGATGCCGTAGCTGCACGGGCCGACGGTGAACGTCAGGTGCTGGCCGCCGGTAATGGCGGGCGCTTCGGGAGAGAGCTCGGACGCCATGAGTGCTCCACGTCGGAGCGCGGCCGAGGGGTCGACGCGCACGAATGGGGATGGGGTGACTCGTACTGCGATTCACGAACCATGTTCGACCGGGCGCCCGGGATCTTGAGCCTGCACCCCACGCGATCGTGCAGCATGCGATGGGGCTCCCTCCGCCACCGTGCTCCGGCGCCGCCCGCCGGCCGCGCGCCATCTACAGGCATTCCCGCACTTTCGACTCGAACGTCGCGAAGTCGGCCCCGCCCACGAGCGTCTCACGCAGGACGCCCTCGCGGTCGATCACGTGCGTGACCGGCCGCGCCACGTGCGGGCTCACGTACAGGCCCGGCGCGGAGACCGCCGGGTCGACACGTCCCCGGACCACGTGCAGCGAGTCGAACCCCGGGAACCGACGCAGCGTGCCGTCGGCCTCGTCGGACAGCGCGATCACCACCACGCCGCGCGCTCCGTAATCGCGCTGCAGGCGATCCAGCGCCGGCATCTCGCGGCGGCACGGCGGGCACCACGTGGCCCACAGGTTCAGCACCACGACCTTGCCGCGGTACTCGGCGAGCGTGTGGCGCGCGTCGCTCCCCACTTCCGTGAATCCCAGGTCGGGAACGGCGCGGTGGGCCTGCGCGAACACCGGTCGCAGCGGCGCCGTCTTGCGGGACACGAAGCCGAAGAACGTCGCGCTCAGCACGCCCACCGCGAGCGCGAGCAGGCACACGATCCAGGCCCCTGCGCCGCGGGGCCACGGGCGCCCGCCCCGGCGAAGGGTGACCAGGACGACGAGGGCGCAGCCGGCGAGCAGCGCCCCCGATGCGATCGAGCCGTACTCCACGACGAAACGCGCGACGTTCATGGGAAGTCTCCTCCGGGGAGCGCGGCCTCTACGGATCGAACGCGGCGCGGGTTCCCGCGCCGGCCGCCGCGCGGCCCCGAGGCGAGAGCCGAATCGCGGAACGGCTCTCGCCGGAGGCCGCCGCGAGCGGGTGGCGGGCCCCGGCGCGCCCCGCGCCCGGCGACCGCGCCGCGTCTCGGCCGCGCCTCGCGCGGCATCGCGCCCCCTGCTAGGTTTCCGCGGTTGCCTCACTCGTCCAGGCCTCGCGCAGGACCGGGGCGCCGAGCGCGCCCATGACAGGAGCTCTTCCGTGACCGCGTTGCCGGTTCCCGATTCGTTCGTTCCCCGCCACATCGGCCCGTCCGAAGCCGACGTGCGCGCGATGCTCGCCACGCTCGGCCACCCGACGCTCGACGCGCTCGTCGACGCCACGGTGCCCGCCAACATCCGCCTGGGTCGCGCGCTCTCGCTGCCCGCGCCCATGTCCGAGCAGCAGGCGCTCGCGGCGTTCGAGCAGATGGTGTCGCCCAACGAGATCTGGCGCAGCTTCATCGGCCTGGGCTACTACGCCACGCACACGCCGGCCGTGATCCAGCGCAACATCCTGGAGAACCCGGGCTGGTACACGGCCTACACGCCCTACCAGGCCGAGATCGCGCAGGGCCGCCTCGAGGCGCTGCTGAACTTCCAGACCGTGTGCACCGACCTCACCGGCCTGCCCGTGGCGAGCGCGTCGCTGCTCGACGAAGCCACGGCGGCGGCCGAGGCGATGCAGCTCGTGCACGCGAGCAAGCCCGGGCGCGGCATGTTCCTGGTGGCCGATCACTGCCATCCGCACACGATCGACGTGGTGAAGGCGCGCGGCCGCGCGCGCGGCATCACCGTGAAGGTGCAGAGCGCGTCGGCGTTCACGCTCGGCGCCGACGTCTGCGGCGTGCTGGTGCAGTACCCGGACACCTACGGCGCGGTGACCGATCACCGCGCGCTCGCCACCCGCGTGCACGAAGCCGGCGCGCTGGTGGTGGCCGCCACCGACCTGCTCGCGCTCACGATGCTGGAGCCGCCGGGCGAGTGGGGCGCGGACGTGGCGCTGGGCTGCGCGCAGCGGTTCGGCGTGCCGTACGGCTACGGCGGCCCGCACGCGGCGTTCTTCACCGCGAAGGACGAGTTCAAGCGCCAGATGCCGGGCCGCATCATCGGCCTCTCGAAGGACGCGAACGGCAAGCCGGCGCTGCGCATGGCGCTCGGCACGCGGGAGCAGCACATCCGCCGCGAGAAGGCCACCAGCAACATCTGCACGGCGCAGGTGCTGCTGGCCGTGATGGCCGGCTTCTACGCCGCATGGCACGGCCCCGACGGGCTGCGCCGCATCGCCGAGCGCGTGCACCGCGCCGCCGGCCTGTTCGCGGCCGGCGTGCGGCAGCTCGGGCACACCGTGGTGCAGGGCGACTTCTTCGACACCGTGCACGTGAAGCCGGGCAAGGTCGGCGTGGCGGAGATCCGCAAGGCCGCCGAGGCGCGCCGCATCAACCTGCGCTGGCTGGCCGACGGCACGATCGGCGTGGCGTTCGGCGAAACCGTGACCGACGAGGACCTGGCCGACCTGCTCGCCGTGTTCCACGGCGGCGCGGCGCCGCCGTTCGCGCCCGCGTCGCTCGACGCGCCGGCGCTGTCGGCGAAGTTCGCGCGCCGCAGCGCGTACCTGGCGCACCCGGTGTTCCACGCGTACCGGTCCGAGACCGAGATGATGCGCTACATGCGCAAGCTCGAGTCGCGCGACCTGTCGCTGACGCACTCGATGATCCCGCTCGGCAGCTGCACGATGAAGCTGAACGCCGCCGCCGAGATGATGCCGGTGACGTGGGCGAAGGTCGGCGGGCTGCATCCGTTCGCGCCGGTCGAGCAGGCGAAGGGCTACCGGGCGCTGTTCGACCGGCTCGAGGCCGCGCTCGCCGAGATCACGGGTTTCCACGCCGTCTCGCTGCAGCCGAACGCCGGCTCTCAGGGCGAGTACACCGGGCTGCTCGTGATCCGCGCGTACCACGAGGCGCGCGGGCAGGCGCACCGCAACGTGTGCCTGATCCCGCAGTCGGCGCACGGCACGAACCCCGCGAGCGCCGTGATGGCCGGGCTCGAGGTGGTGGTCGTGAAGACCGACCCGAACGGCAACATCGACGTGGCCGACCTGAAGACGCAGGCCGAGAAGCACGCCGCGAACCTGGCCGCGCTGATGGTGACCTACCCGTCCACGCACGGCGTGTTCGAGGAGGCGATCGTCGAGATCTGCCGCACCGTGCACCAGCACGGCGGCCAGGTCTACCTGGACGGCGCGAACATGAACGCCATGGTCGGCCTGTGCCGGCCCGGCGACATCGGCGCCGACGTGTGCCACCTGAACCTGCACAAGACCTTCTGCATTCCGCACGGCGGCGGCGGCCCCGGCATGGGTCCGATCGGCGTGGCCGAGCACCTCGCGCCGTTCCTGCCCGGCCACGCGGTGGTGAAGACCGGCGGTTCGCAGGCGATCGGCGCCGTGAGCGCCGCTCCGTGGGGCAGCGCGAGCATCCTGCCCATCTCGATGATGTACATCCTGATGATGGGCGCCGAGGGCCTGACGCAGGCGACCAAGTTCGCGATCCTGAACGCGAACTACGTGGCGAAGCAGCTCGAGCCGTTCTACCCCGTGCTGTACAAGGGCAAGAACGGCACGATCGCGCACGAGTGCATCGTGGACCCGCGCGGGCTCAAGGCGGCGAGCGGTGTCGAGGTGGAGGACATCGCGAAGCGCCTGATGGACTACGGGTTCCACGCGCCGACCGTGTCGTTCCCGGTGGCCGGCACGCTGATGATCGAGCCCACGGAGAGCGAATCGAAGGCGGAGCTCGACCGGTTCGTCGAGGCGCTGATCGCGATCCGCGGCGAGATCGACGAGATCGCGAAGGGCGTGCTGCCGAAGGACGACAATCCGCTCAAGCATGCGCCGCACACGCAGGCGGTGGTGGTGAGCGACGCGTGGAAGCACGCCTACCCGCGCGAGCGCGCCGCGTTCCCGCTGCCGTGGGTGGCCGAGCGCAAGTTCTGGCCGGCGGTCGGCCGCGTCGACAACGCGTACGGCGACCGCAACCTGGTGTGCTCGTGCCCGCCGATCGAGGAGTACGCCTCGGTGTAGCGCACGCTCCAGGCCGGTGAAACGCAGGCGGCCCGTCGCGAGCGATC
>JBGAMH010000290.1:0-5589 GCA_044223135.1 Candidatus Eiseniibacteriota bacterium
GAGCCGCTCGGTGACCTGCAAGTCGCAGTCCAGCACGACCTCCTCGGGCGGCGGCAGCGCCTCGGTCGTGGGGACCGGCGTGCTGGCCTCGACCACCCGGGCCCAGGCGGGCTCGAGCGGGGTCGGCTCCAGCGCGTTCGTGCGCTCGCGCAGGTCTTCGAGCGTCGCTTCGGGCATCCGGCTCAAGTCCATGCCCGACAGCGCGATGCCGAGCCTCGCCACCCAGTCCACGGCATTCCGTGGCAGCTGGCGGACCGGCTCCGCCCACCAGGCCTCGAACGGCCGACCGGCCAGCGCCTCGCCCACGGCCCGGGGGGCCTGCGCGTCGAGCGCCAGCACCACACGGCCGAAGTGCGGCCGGATGTCGTCCAGGCACTGCCCAAGCCGCGACCACCCCTCGCCGCGGGCCGCCTTGCCGTGGGCCAGCAGGTAGAGGCCGGGGCGGCCGCCGTACTGCACCAGCCCGAGCACCGGCATCTCGGCCGTCAGGCACTCCATGAGGCCCCAGCGCGGCTCACGCTCGAACACCTCGTGCAGGGCCAGCCGCGGACCCGCATCCACCACCAGCACGCGCTCGCGGCGCGCCAGCGCGTGCGCCGACACTTCGAGCACGCCGCGCGCGACGGCGCGCGGGTTCGGCCCCGTCACCACGTGCAGCCACAGCCCGACTTGGGGGGGCGTGCGCTGGGGCACGTACACGCTGCGGGGGGTCCGCGGGGGGCGCACGCCGCCGAGCACCGCCGCGAACAGCCCGAACAC
Source organism: Candidatus Eiseniibacteriota bacterium (assembly GCA_044223135.1). GTDB lineage: Bacteria > Eisenbacteria > RBG-16-71-46 > RBG-16-71-46 > RBG-16-71-46 > JBGAMH01. Next base: position 760 of record JBGAMH010000290.1, read on the forward strand.
CAGCGCACCGGCGAGCGCGGCGGCGCCCAGCCACAGCGCCCACGCGCGGTACGACGGTTCCACCGCGACGTCCACCGCCACGGGTCCGCCGTCCGCGAGCGCGAGCAGCGACGCACCGGCGGCGCGGCCGCGCTCGGCGCGGTGCCGCGCGGCGAGCGTGCCCACCTCGGCGAGCGCCGTGGTGTCGAGCGCCACTTCGACGGCGTCGGCCATGCGGTCGTGCTCGGCGGCGCGTTCCAGCTGCAGGCGGCGCCACACGCCCCCCCGCTGGGCGGCACTCGCCTCGCGCGCGGGCACGCCCTCGCCGATCCACGCGGCCTCGAAGCCGGCCAGGTGGTCGAGCGAGGCGGCGAGCGCACCGGCGTCGGCCGCCTCGGCGGCGCGGCGCACGGCATCGGCGTCCGCGCGCAGGTCCACGGGTGCGCTGGCGGCGCCGGGCGCGGCGGCGTTCGCGTACGGAGCGGGCAATGCGGCGGCGAGGTCGCGGCGCACGTCGGCGTCGGCGCGCAGCAGCGCGGCGCACACCACGAGCGCGGACGGCGCGGGCGCGGTCACGGCGGTCGGTGCAGGCGACGAGTCGGGCGCGGCCATCGCCGTCGTCGCGGGCGCGACGGACTCCGCCGGCGCGGGCGACACGGGTTCGGCGGGCGGGCTCCAGCGCGCCTGCAACGCGGCGAGCGCGCCCTCGAGCGCCGGGCGGCGCACGGATTCGCGTGCGGCGAGGCTTCCGGCTTCGGCGCGCAGCGCTTCGGCCGAACCGCCGCGCAGCACGACGACGTTCGCTCCGCCGCTCGACTCGATCCGCGCGGTCACGCCCGGTGACGAAGGCGCGGGCAGCGACGGCCGGTCGACGGGAACGCGAGCCTCGAACAGCGGCAGGCGGGCGGGAACGAGTGCGATCGCGAGACCGATCGCGAGGGCGGCGCCGAGCAAAGGGGCCACCAGGGCCATCGCGCGGCGTGGGCGCGGCGAGGCCGGCGTGTTCAACACGTCATCCTTGACGTTCATCGAGGGGGCCATCCGTAGCGGAGCGGGTCGGGTTCGTTCCGTTGGACCGGCGGCAACTTACGCACGCGCAACCGGATGGTCAAGGCATTCGTGCGCGGCTCGCCCGCGCGGAGAACACGGCGCGGTGTCCGGACACGCGATCGGTCGCGAAGCCCGGCGACCGCGCGACGCCGGAGGACCGGTCGCGACGCCCGCCGGCGGGCTCAGTTCGCGGCGGCGGAAACGTCCGAGGTGGCCACGGGCAGCGTGAACAGGAACGTGCTGCCCTCGCCCGGGGTGCTCTCGACCCAGATGCGTCCGCCGTGCTGCTCGACGATGCCCTTGGAGATCACCAGCCCCAGCCCCGTGCCCCCCACCTTGCGCGTGGAGCCCGAGTCGATCTGCTGGAACTTGCGGAACAGCTTCGGCAGGTCCTTCGCCGCGATGCCCTCGCCGTGGTCGCGCACCGACACGCGCAGCCAGCCCTCGTCCGACGCCACGCCCACGTGGATCTGCCCGCCCTGCGGCGAGAACTTGATGGCGTTGCCGAGCAGGTTCGTGAGCACCTGCGCGATCCGGTTGGCGTCGAGCAGGGCGTCGGGCAGGTCGTTCGGAAGGTCCACGTCGAGCTGGATGCGGCGCTCCTCCAGCAGCATGCGCAGGTTGTGCGCGGCCTGCTGGACGACCGGCTCCAGCCGCTGCCGCTCGATCGTCATGGGCAGCGTGGCCGACTCCAGCTTGGAGAAGTCGAGGATGTCGTTGATCAGCAGCAGCAGCCGCTCGGCGTTCGCGTGCGCGATCGTGAGCAGCTTCACCTGCTGGTCGTTGTTCTTGAAGTAGCGGTCGTCGTACAGCAGCTCGAGCGCGCCCTTCACGGACGTGAGCGGCGTGCGGATCTCGTGCGAGACCACGGCCACGAAGTCGGACTTGAGCCGGTCGAGGACCTTCGTGTGCTCGAACAGCTGCGAGTTGCGGATCTGCACGGCCGCCTGCGAGGCGAACTGCGACAGGAACGCGACGTCGTCCGCCGAGAAACCGGCCTCCTTGCCGAGCGCCACGAGCACGCCGATCGCCTGGCGCTCCTCCACCATGGGCACGGCCAGCAGCGAACAACCGGGACACTCCGACACGCCCGGCACCACGATCGCCTGCTCGCCCGCACGCTGCACCACGGGCACGAAGTCGAACGCGGCCTTGCCGAGCGGGCCCTCGCCCACCAGGAACTGCGGGGCGTCGTCGTCGCGCGGGGTCACGGTGACGCCGAACGCGGCGCGCAGGCGGAACTCGCCCGACTCCTCGTTCTGCAGGTACACCACGGCCGCGGTCGCGCCGGCGAGCTCCGCCGTCTTCTCGGCGATCAGCTGCAGTCGCGGTTCGAGCTCCAGGTTCGAGGCGATCTCCTTGCCCACCTCGTACAGCGTGCGCATCTGCCACGTGGCGAGCGCGACCTTCTCCTTGAGCACCTGCTCGTGCTGCTGAAGCTGCTCGTTGCGCACGCGCAGCTGCTCGAGCAGCGCCCGGTTCTCGGCGCGCAGCCGGCGGTTGCGCAGGCGCTTCTCCACGATGCGCGGCAGCTCGGCGATGTCCTCGAACGGCTTCGTCACGTAGTCGTCGGCGCCCTTGCGGAGCGCATCGATCGCGGTCTGCACCGAGGCGTAGCCGGTCATGAGCACCACGGCCACCTCGGGATCGCGCTCGCGCGCGAACGACATCACGTCCAGGCCCGTGAGGCCCGGGAGGCTGATGTCGGTGAGGATCAGGTCCGGGCGCTCCTCGGGAATGCGCGCCATGGCCTCCTCGGCCGACGTCGCGAAGCTGAGCTGGTACGGCAGATCCACGAGCACGTCGCGCAGCACGTCGGCGACGCTCTCGTCGTCCTCCACCACCAGCACGCACGCCGGCGGTGGAACGATGACGTCCCCGTTCGGCGCGTGGACTCCGTTCGAATCGACCATCGGTCCCTCAGTGCACGTGGCCGGGCTCGGACGACGTCGTCCGGCGACGGCCCGCCTTCTTGGCGAGTCGCACGGCCTTTTCGGCCGCGTCCAGGAGTTCGGTGCCCTCCATCCCGTCGCGCGGAGCGGAGGCCACACCCGCGCAGGCCGACACGTGGCCGGCGCGGGCGAAGCGGTGTTCTTCGACGGCGCGGCGCAGCCGCTCGGCCAGTCGCCGCGCGGGCGCCAGGTCGCAGTCGGGCAGCAGCACGCCGAAACGGTCGCCGTCGATGCGCGACAGCACGTCGCCCTCGCGCAGCGTCAGCTTGAGGACCAGCGCGACCTCGGCGAGCACGGCCTCGCCCGTGGGCTTGCCGTAGCGCTGCACCAGCGCGTCGAAGTGGTCCAGGTCCAGGCACACCACCGCCAGCGGCAGGCCGCTGCGCTCGGCGCGCGCGGTCTCCTCCAGCAGGCGCTGGTGGAACGCCTTGCGGTCGGCGAGCCCCGTCACCGGGTCGCGGCCCGGCATGCGGCGCAGCCGCTCCATCTCGAGCCGTGTGCCGAGCGCGGCGCCCAGCGCGCCGCTCGCGGTGCGCAGCAGCGCGAGCTGGTCGGGCCGCCAGCGCTGGCCCTTGCGCCCGCGCAGGTCGAGCGCGCCCACGCGCTCGCGGCCGCGGAACAGCGGCACGCCCATGCACTCGCGCAGGTCGCCGGCCTGCGGCTCCCAGTCGCCGCGCGCACACCACGGGTCCAGCCGTCCCTTCGCGGACAGCGCGAACAGGGAGACGCCGTCGCACTGGAACGCCTGCAGCAGGCCGTCCAGCGCACGCTCGAGCGCCGCGGGGTCGTGCGCCGACGACAGCAGCGCTTCGCACGCCTCCCACAGGCAACCCGATGCCGCGCGACGATCGTCGCGACGCGGCACTTCGACGCCGTCGCGCGGATCGCCCTTCCGCTCCCGGGGAGCGGTGGGCGCCGCCGGGGCGTCACGCCGCGCGCGAGTGGGGAACGTCGCCACGGAGGCTCGTCTTGAGCTCGTGGAGACGGCGCGCCGCTTCCTGGATTCGGCCGGACTCACGAAGGATGACCTCCAGCTTCTCGCGAATGCCGGGCTGCTGCCCGGCGGGGTTCATGAGCAGGAGTTGCGCGTTGCCGCGCACGCCCACCAGTGCGTTGTTGATCTCGTGATGCGCGCCGAGCATCGTCTGGAGTTGTGCGCTCCAGGCCGCGTGCTCGCGCGCGAAGTCGTCGACGGCCGTTCGCAGCGCCGCGGCTTCGTCGCCGCGGCCCTCGCCGGCCAGCGCGTCGGCCTGTTCGCAGACGCGCGTGAGTAGGGCGCCCACCGCCGGGGGCGCCAGCAGTCCGTCCGTCGGGTTCACGCCGCCTCTTCCCGCACCGTCAGAGCCTTGCCCAGGCGCAGCCGCAGGCGCGACATCGCGCGCGTGTGCACCTGCGAGACGCGCGACTCGGAGATGCCGAGCGTGCGACCGATCTCCTTCAGCGTCAGGTGTTCGTAGTAGTAGAGCGCCACCACCAGCCGCTCCTGTTCGGGCAGCTGGTCGATCGTGCCCAGCATGACGTCGCGGGTCTGGTCTTCCTCGAGGCGCGCTTCCAGGTCGGGGACGTTCGGGTCGGCCAGGTGGTCCGCGAGCGTGCCCTGCTCGTCGTCGCCGCCGCGGCTCTCGTCGAGCGACACCAGCACGGCGCCGCGAACGTGGTCGAGCAGACGGTAGAAGTCGTCGCGCGACATCTTCAGCTCGCGCGCCACTTCCTCTTCCGACGCGGCGCGGCCGAGCTTCTGGTCGAGCTTGCGCGTCACGCCGTCGAGGTTGCGGGCCTTGCGCCGCATCGAGCGCGACGCCCAGTCGAGCGCGCGCAGCTGGTCGAGCACCGCGCCCTTGATGCGCCA
>JBGAMH010000009.1:0-40006 GCA_044223135.1 Candidatus Eiseniibacteriota bacterium
GGAGGGACACCGATGATCGCCCCCACGCTCGCCGCCGAGCGCGACACCGCGCTTCCACGCCCCGCGCCCGCGCGCCGCCGCCGGCCGCGACTCGTCGCGATCGCCGCCGAGGAGTTCCGCCGCGTCGTCGAGTCGCGCTGGCTGTTCGCGTTCGCGGCGCTGCTCGCCGCGATGGTGCTGGGCCTGTCGTTCTTCGGCCTCGTCCAGAGCGGCGAGATCGGCTTCCAGGGCTTCGCCCGCGTCACGCTGAGCCTGCTCAACCTAGTGCTCTTCGTGGTGCCGCTCGTGGGGCTGCTGCTGGGCGTGACCAGCCTCACGGGCGACACGAACCTGCTGCCGCTGCTGCTCGCGCAGCCGGTGCGGCGGCGCGACGTGCTGCTCGGCAAGGCGCTCGGGCTGGTCGCCGCGCTCTCGGCCGCGCAGGCCGCGGCCTTCGGAGCGGGCGGCGTGATCGTGGCGACGCAGGCCGGCGCCGACCACGTGCCCGGCTTCGTGGTGCTCACGCTGCTCTCGATGGTGCTCGGCGCGCTGATGGTGGCCACCGGGCTGGCGCTGGCCGCGGCGTGGCCCGACCGGCTGCGCGCGGTGACCGGCGCGGTGCTGCTGTGGCTGGCGATGGTGGTGCTCTACGACCTCGCGGTGTTCGGCGCCACGTCGCTCCTCGCCGGCGTGACGCTGCAGAGCGTGCTGTTGCCGGCGCTGCTGCTGAACCCGGTGGATCTCGTGCGCGTGCTCGTCGTGTTCACGGTGGGCTCGGGCGCGCTGTTCGGCCCGACATCGGCCGTGCTCATGCAGTGGATGGGCTCGTCGCTCGGGCTGGCCGTCGGCCTGGCGGCGCTGGCGGCGCAAACGCTGGTGCCGCTGGCGGTGGCGGTCCGGCTCTTCGAGCGGCGCGACTGGTAGCGGCGTTCTCCCGACAGGGCGTCAGGACTCTGCCAAACGGACAGGCCGGGGCCCGGCATTCCGGCCCCACGCTTCGCCCGCCGATTCCCGCGCCGCGCGGCCGCAAGCCCGTGCCCGCGCGGCTCCCGGCGGCCTCTCCCTGCTCGCGCACCACGCCATCTCCGCGCTGGCCCGCATGTTGCGCTAGCCCGGGCGCCGCGAATCCACGACCGAGCCTCGAGGCTCCCTCCTCATTGAAGAGGAGGGCGCGAGGTGGTCTTTCGCGCTTGCCGCCCGTGGTGGCCTCGTCGGTGGGGACCGACGGGGATCGCCGTCCCCACTCCCGTTCCACTCCAGGGATCCTATGAGCGCCCAACTCGAGTCGTTCAAGTACGACGACGACATCGTGCGGAAGTTCATGGTGGTCACGTTCGTCTGGGGCTTCGTCGGCATGCTGGTCGGGCTCATCATCGCCCTCCAGCTCGGCGTGCCCACGCTGAACCTGCCGCCCTTCCTCACGTTCGGCCGTCTGCGTCCGCTGCACACGAACGCGGTCATCTTCGCGTTCGCCGGCAACGCGATCTTCACCGGCATCTACTACTCCACGCAGCGGCTGCTGAAGGCCCGGATGTTCTCGGACACGCTCTCGCGGGTCCACTTCTGGGGCTGGCAGCTGATCATCGTCGCCGCGGCGATCACGCTGCCCGCCGGGTTCACCTCGGCCAAGGAGTACGCCGAGCTCGAGTGGCCGATCGACATCGCGATCGCGGCGGTGTGGGTCGTGTTCGCGATCAACTTCGTCGGCACGCTGATCAAGCGGCGCGAGCGCCACATCTACGTGGCGATCTGGTTCTACATCGCCAGCATCGTGACCGTGGCCGTGCTGCACATCTTCAACAGCCTCGCGATTCCGGCCGGGCCGCTGAAGAGCTATTCGATCTACGCCGGTGTGCAGGACGCGTTCATGCAGTGGTGGTACGGACACAACGCCGTGGCGTTCTTCCTCACCACGCCGTTCCTGGGGCTCATGTACTACTTCATGCCCAAGGCGGCGGAGCGACCGGTGTTCTCGTACCGGCTCTCGATCCTGCACTTCTGGACGCTGGTCTTCCTCTACATCTGGGCCGGCCCGCACCACCTCCACTACACCGCGCTGCCCGAGTGGGCGTCCACGCTGGGCATGATCTTCTCGGTGATGCTGTGGATGCCGTCGTGGGGCGGCATGGTGAACGGCCTGCTCACGCTGCGCGGCGCGTGGCACAAGGTGGTCGAGGACCCGGTGCTGAAGTTCTACGTGGTCGCCGTCACCGCGTACGGCATGTCCACGTTCGAAGGCCCGATGCTGTCGGTGAAGACGGTGAACGCGCTCGCGCACTACACCGACTGGATCATCGCGCACGTGCACACGGGCGCGCTGGGCTGGAACGGCTTCCTGGCGTTCGGCATGGGCTACTGGCTGATGCCGCGCCTGTTCCAGACGAAGCTGTTCAGCACGAAGCTCGCCGAGGCGCACTTCTGGTTCGCCACGTTCGGCATGATCTTCTACGCCGCGGCCATCTACAGCGCCGGCCTCACGCAGGGCCTCATGTGGCGCGCGTTCGACGAGACCGGTCGCCTGCAGTTCCCCGACTTCATCGAGACCACGGTGAAGCTGATGCCCATGTACTGGATGCGCGCCATCGGCGGCACGCTGTACATCCTCGGCATCCTGATGTTCCTGTGGAACATGCTGAAGACGTGGCAGGCGCGTCCGAAGACGTACGAGGAGCCGGTGGTCCAGGCCCCGGCGCTCGCGAAGAACTGGACCGACGACCACGCCGGCGGCGACATGCTCGCGAACGTGCACCGGAAGTGGGAGGCCATGCCCATCACGTTCACCGTGCTCGTGGCGGTGGCGGTGATCGTGGCCACGCTGTTCGAAGTCGTCCCCACGTTCCTCATCAAGTCGAATGTCCCGACCATCGCTTCGGTGCAACCGTACACGCCGCTCGAACTGGCCGGCCGCGACGTCTATCAGCGCGAGGGCTGCTTCAACTGCCACTCGCAGATGATCCGTCCGCTGCGCCACGAGACCGAGCGCTACGGCGAGTACTCCAAGCCCGGCGAGTCGGTGTACGAGCACCCGTTCCTGTGGGGCTCGCGCCGCATCGGTCCGGATCTCGCGCGCGAGGGCGGCAAGTACCCCGACCTGTGGCACGTGCGGCACATGGAGAACCCGCCGGCGATCACGGCGCGTTCGATCATGCCGCCGTACCCCGGCATGCTCACGGCCAGGCTCGACTTCGAGAAGGTCCGTTCGCACGTGAAGGCCATGGCCACGGTGGGCGTGCCGTACAGCGCCGACGTGATCGCGCGCGCCCCGGAGATGGCGCGCGAGCAGGCGAAGCAGGTGGCCGACGGCATCGCCGCCGCGGGCGGCCCGCAGGGTCTCGAGGACAAGGAGATCGTGGCGGTGGTCGCGTACCTGCAGCGCCTGGGCACGGACATCAAGAAGTCGGCCGGTGTCGCCGCGGCTCCGGCCGCGCAGGCTCGGTGACGTGAAGATCTCGGACATCGTCAGCCACTCGGGCCTGTCGGGCTACGCACAGGTCGGGCTGATCCTCTTTGTGTTCGCGTTCGTCCTGCTGGTGGCCCGGATCTACTGGCCGGGCCGCCGGAAGGAAATGGAGCGCGCGAGCCGGCTTCCGCTCGACGATGGCGAGCGGAACGCCCACGGAGACAACTGACATGAGTGCGGATCCGAAGAAGGGTGACCGCCTGCTGGACCACAACTACGACGGCATCCAGGAGTACGACAATCCGCTGCCGCAGTGGTGGACGTGGATCTTCATCGCCACGATCGTGTGGTCGGTCCTGTACTGGTTCAACATCGCCGGCGTCGGCATCGGCAAGGGCCGCGTGGCGAACTACGAAGCGGACATCGCGGCGGCCACGGCGAAGTACGGCGATCGCGGCGCGGCCGAGCTGGCCACGCTCGACAACCCCGCCCTGATGGCGGCCTCGCACGACCCGGCCGTCCTCGCCGCCGGCAAGCAGGTGTTCGCCACGACGTGCTCGCCCTGCCACCTGGCGGACGGCGGCGGCGTGGTGGGCCCGAACCTGACCGACGACTACTGGATCCACGGCAACCAGCCCGTGCAGATCCTGAACACCGTCAGCGAAGGCGTGCTCGACAAGGGCATGCCCGCGTGGAAGCAGACGCTCAAGCCCGAACAGATCAAGACCGTGGTCGCGTACGTCCTCACCCTGCACGGCACGACGCCCGCCGTGGCGAAGGAACCGCAGGGCACGAAGATGGACGTGTACACGGGCGAAGAAACCCCGGCCGCAGCACAGGAGAGCACGGCCACCGGAGGCGTGAAGTAGCCCCGGTCCGTCACACCATCCGATGTCCGCACAACCGAAGATCTCGCATGGCGCGCCGGCCCCCCCGGGCCGCGTGCTCGCGACGCTCAACGAGGACGGATCCCGCCGCTGGATCCGTCCTCGGCTTGCCGAAGGCGCGTGGTGGAACCGCCGGCGCATTCTCGCCTGGTTCCTCATGGTGTTGTTCGTGGCGCTGCCGTGGGTGCGGCTGGCCGGCAAACCGCCGATCCTGCTCGACCTGCCGCGCCGCGAATTCACGCTGATCGGCACCACGTTCGCCCCCACCGAGACGCTGCTGTTCATGCTGCTGTTCATCAGCTCGCTGATCGGCATCTTCCTGCTGACCGCGCTGCTGGGTCGCGTGTGGTGCGGATGGGGCTGCCCGCAGACCGTCTACATGGAGTTCCTGTTCCGCCCGATCGAGCACTGGATCGAGGGCGGGCCGCGCGGCGCCATGGAGCTGGACGCGAAGCAGGCGTGGCTGCATCCGAAGCGGCTGCTCAAGTACGCGATCTTCGCGGTGATCGCGGCGTTCCTCGGCAACTCGTTCCTCGCCTACTTCGTCGGCACGGACCAGCTCGTCGGCTGGATCCAGGGCTCGCCGAAGGAGCACCCGATGGCGTTCGCCATGATGGCGCTCGTCTCGGTGGCCACGTTCATCGACTTCACGTGGTTCCGCGAGCAGACCTGCCTCGTGGCCTGCCCGTACGGGCGGCTCCAGTCGGTGCTGCTGGACCGCCAGTCGCTGATCGTGGGCTACGACGTCACGCGCGGAGAGCCGCGTGGTCGCGGCGGCAGGGAACGCTCCGGCCTCGGCGACTGCGTGGACTGTTCACTGTGCACGCAGGTGTGCCCCACGGGCATCGACATCCGCGACGGCCTGCAGATGGAGTGCATCCACTGCACGCAGTGCGCCGACGCGTGCGACTCGGTCATGGTCAAGATCGGCAAGCCGCCGGGCCTGATCGGCTACACCTCGCAGGCGCGGCTCGCGCGCAAGCCGCTCACGTGGCTGCGGCCGCGCGTGGTGATGTACCCGCTCGTGATGAGCGTCACGCTGGCGCTGTTCGGCTGGCTGCTCACGCATCGCGGCGACGCCGAGGTCACCGTGCTGCGCGGCAAGGGCGAGCCGTTCTCGGTCATGGCCGACGGCCGCGTGCAGAACCAGGTCCGCATCAAGGTGGCGAACCGCGGTTCGCGTGACGCGAAGTACGCCATCGTGCTGGACGGCGTGGACGGGGCGCAGGTGATCGCGCCGATGAACCCGCTGCCGGTGCCCGCCCGACGCATGGGCGAGACCAGCCTGTTCGTGATGCTGCCGGCGGACGCGTTCGAGCACGGCGAGCGCCCGGTGCGCTTCCTCGTGAAGGACGAGCATGGATTCTCCACCGCGATCGACTATCGTCTCGTGGGCCCCGAGCACGACCACGACGAGGGGCACGGCGACAAGGCGCACGAGGCCGAGGGCGGGGAACACCGATGATCAAGCGTGAACACCTGTGGCCGATCGGTGTCGTGGTGGCGCTGGCCGTGAACGTGGCGGCCAACGTGGTCATCATCCGCGCGGCGAACCAGCCACAGTCCGAAGTCGTGGAGTCCGACTACTACCGCAAGGCGGTGGCCTGGGACTCCACGCTCGCCGAACGCGACCGCAGTGCCGCGCTCGGGTGGCACGTCGACGCCTCCATCGCGCGCCTCGCTCCCGGCCGGGCGCGCGTCGCCGTGACGCTCGCCGACTCGAGCGGCGCGCCGGTCACGGGTGCCGACGTGAGCGTGACGGCGATCCACAACCTCGCCGCGGGCCTGCCGGTGACGGCGCATCTCGCGGCCGACGCCTCGGGCTATGCCGCCGAACTGCCCCTGGTGCACTCGGGACTGTGGGAACTCCGGCTCGCGGTGAAGCACGGCGCCGACCGCTACCAGACGTCGATGCGACGCGAGTGCCCGGGCACGCCGTGATCCCGCTGATCGCCACCGTGTTCGGCGCCAGCCTCGCCGGCAGCGCGCACTGCCTGGCGATGTGCAGCGGCTTCCTGTGCTTCGCGTGCGGCCAGGACCGCGACCGGGCGAGCGCGTGGACGCAGGCCGCGTATCACGGCGGCCGCCTGCTCGCGTACGTGCTGCTGGGCGTGATCGCGGGAGCGGTGGGCGCGCGCGTGGACCGGCTCGGCTTCACCGGCGGCGCCGCGGCGGCGGCGGGCGGGCTGATGGTGGCGTGGGGACTGCTGCAACTGGCCGCGGCGCTCGGCGCACGCGTGCCGCACCTGGGCGCGCCCGCGCCGCTGCGGCGCGTGCTCGGTTCGCTCGTGCGGCTGGTGGGCGCGTGGCCGCCCGCGTCGCGTTCGCTCGCGGTGGGCGCGCTCAGCGCGCTGCTGCCGTGCGGGTGGCTGTGGGCGTTCGCGGCGACCGCCGCCGGCACCGGCTCGCCGTGGAAGGGCGCGCTCGTGATGGCGGTGTTCTGGGCCGGCACGGTGCCGGCGCTCGCCGGCGCCGGGTTCGCGCTGCAGAAGCTGCTCGGGCCGCTGCAGCGGCGCGTGCCGCTCGTGACCGCGTCGGTGCTGGTGGTGATCGGTCTGCTCACCGTGGCCGGCAAGTTCCAGGCGAGCCCGCGCGGCGGTGCGGCGAAGTGCTCGCACTGCGCGCCGGCCGACGCGCCCGTCGGGGAGCCGCGTGCGGGGCACTGACCTCGCCCCGCGCCCGGGCGCGAAGCGCGAGGCCGCGGTCGCGTGCACGCACTGCGGGCTGCCCGTGCCCGCGGGTCTCGCCGACCACGACCCGCCGTTCTGCTGCAACGGCTGTGCGACCGCGTACGAGGTGCTGCAGGGCTGCGGGCTCGAGGGCTACTACCGGCTGTCGGAACGCCGGCGGGCGCGCGTCGAGCCGAGCGGCCGCGGTTTCGAGGAGTTCGACCACGAGGCGTTCCACGCGCTGTACGTGCGCCCCGGTCCCGGCGGCCTGCTGGAGACCGACCTGCACCTGGAGGGCGTGCACTGCGCGTCGTGCGTGTGGCTCATCGAACGCGCGCCGCGCCTGGTGCCGGGCCTCGCGCGCGCCGAACTGAACGCGCCGCGCGCGCTGGTGCACGTGGCGTGGGACCCGGCCACCTTGAAGCTGTCCGAGGTCGCGCGCGCGATGGACACGCTCGGCTACCGGCCGCACCCGTTCCGCGGGCGCGCGGCCGAAGAGCTGCGCCGGCGCGAGGACCGCGACATGCTCGCGCGCATCGGCGTGGCGGGCGCGCTGTCGGGCAACATCATGATGCTGGCGCTCGCCACGTACGCCGGCTGGTTCGGGCACATGGAAGCGTCGGTCGAGCACTACTTCCGCTGGTGGAGCCTGCTGCTGACCACGCCGAGCCTGTTCTGGCCCGGACGCATCTTCTTCCGCAGCGCGTGGGGCGCGGTGCGCGCCCGCGCGCTGCACATGGACGTGCCCATCGCGATCGCGCTGCTCGCCGGTTACGGGCGCGGCCTCGTGAACACGGTCACCGGGCGCGGGCCCATCTACTTCGACGGCGTGGCCACGCTGGTGTTCCTGCTGCTCGTGGGCCGCTTCCTCCAGCTGCGCGCGCAGCGGTCCGCGGCCGATTCGTCGGAGCTGATGCACGCGCTGTCGCCGTCCACCGCGCGCGTGCTCGATCCCGAGGGCCGCGTGAGCGACGTGCCCGCCGAGGCGGTGCTGCCTGGCGCGCTGCTCGACGTGCGCCCCGGCGACACGTTCGCGGCCGACGGCGTCGTGATGCAGGGCGCGTCCGACGTGGACACGTCGCTGCTCACCGGCGAGCCCGCGCCCGTGTCGGTGGCCGAGGGCGCCGCCGTGTTCGCGGGCACCGTCAACCGCACGTCGCCGCTCGTGGTGCGCGTGGAACAGGCCGGCGAGGCCAGCCGCCTGGGGCGCATCCTGCGCGAGGTCGAGGCCGGCGCGCGCGAACGGGCGCCCGTGGTGCTGCAGGCCGATCGGCTCGCGGGCGTGTTCGTGGGCGTGGTGCTCGTGCTCGCCGCCGCCACGTGGTTCGCGTGGACGCGCCTGCGTCCCGAGATCGCGCTGGACAACGCGATCGCGCTGCTCGTGGTGACGTGCCCGTGCGCGCTCGCGCTCGCCACGCCGCTCGCCGTGAGCGTGGCGATCGGCCGCGCCGCGCGCGCCGGACTGCTGGTGAAGAACGGCGTCGCGCTGGAACTGCTCGCGCGGCCGGGCACGTTGTTCCTGGACAAGACCGGCACGCTCACCGAGGGCCGCGTCACGCTGGAGCGCTGGGAAGGGCCCGCGGACGTGCGCGCGCTCGTGCTGGCGCTGGAGCGCCACTCGGCACACCCGATCGCGGCGGGCTTCGTGTCGGCGTGGCCGGGCGTGGACGCTCCCGAGGCCGCGCTCGTGCAGCACGCCGCGGGCGGCGGGCTCGAGGGCGACGTGCAGGGCCGGCGCGTGGTCGTGGGCTCGCCGGCGTTCGTGAGCGCGCGAGCGAGCGGCGGCTTTCCCGACGACGCCGAGGCGCGCACGCCCGTGTGGGTGGCCGTGGACGGCGCGATCGTGGCGCGCGCCGCGTTCGGCGACCGCGTGCGGCCCGAGGCGGCCGAGGCGCTCGCCGCGCTGCGCCGCCGCGGGTGGACGCTGCACCTGCTGTCGGGCGACGCCCCCGCGGTGGTGCGGCGCGTGGGCGAGACGCTCGGCTTCGCGCCCGCGCAGTGCATCGGCGGCGCGAGCCCCGAGGACAAGGCGCGCGTGATCGCCGAAGCGGAGGCGAAGGGCCGCGTGGTCATGGTGGGCGACGGCATCAACGACGCCGCCGCGATCGCGCGCGCGAGCGTGGGGATCGGCGTGCACGGCGGCGCCGAGGCGTGCATCGCCGCGGCCGACGTGTACGTGGGGCGCCCCGGCGTGGGCGCGCTGCTCGAGTTGGAGGAGGGCGCGCGGCGCACGCTCGGCGTGATCCGCCGCGGCATCGGCTTCTCGCTCGCGTACAACGCCGTCAGCGCGGTGCTCGCGGTGATGGGCGTGATCAACCCGCTGATCGCCGCGGTGCTGATGCCGCTCAGCTCGGTGACCGTGGTGGTGGCCGCCTGGTGGGGCCGCACGTTCGACGCGCCGGCGGCGACCGCGGGCGTGGACGCCGCGGCGGCGCCGGCGGCGGCGCGCAAGGAGGTGGCCGCATGAGCGTGATGTTCGTGCTGGTGCCGCTGGCGCTGGGCCTGGTGGTGGTCGCGATCGCGGCCTACGTGTGGGCCGCGCGCAAGGGACAGTTCGACGATCTCGACACGCCCGCGGTGCGCGCCCTGCACGACGACGAGCCCGCCCCCGCGAAGCCGGCCCCGCCGCGCGACGACGCTCCGCCGCCCGTGCGCTGACCGCGGAGCGAGCCGCGTGTAGCATCGCGCGCGCACCCGCGACTTCCTCCGAGGGCTCGACCATGTCCGACACCGCCCCGCAGATCCGCCGGGCCACGGCTTCCGTGCCGGGCCGCTTCCTCGTGCGTCCCGCGCGCTCCGGCCGCGCCCGGTTCCACTGGATCGGCTTCCACGGCTACGCGCAGACCGCCGAGGCCATGTTCGAGCCGTTCGCCCGCGCCGCACGCGGCGACGACTGGCTGGTCGCGTCGGTGCAGGGCCTGCACGCGTTCTACGCCGGCCGCTCGAACGAGGTCGTGGCCAGCTGGATGACGCGGCAGGACCGCGAGCTGGCCATCGCGAGCAACGTGGCCTACGTGGACGACGTCGCGGCGCGGCTCGCGGACGAGTTCGGCGAACCCGAGGCGCGCGTGTACGCGGGCTTCTCGCAGGGCGTGGGCATGGCGTGGCGCGCGGGCGTGCTCGGCCGCCACGCGTGCGCCGGCGTGATCGCCGCCGGCGGCGACGTGCCGCCCGAGCTGTTCGACGGCGCGCCGCGGAACTGGCCGGGCGCGCTGATCGTGACGGGCACGCGCGACGCGTACTACCCGCCCGAATCCATGCAGCGTGACGCCGCGCGGCTGCGCGCGGCGGGCGCCGACGTCGGCACGTGCGCGTTCGACGGCGGGCACGAGTGGTCGGACGCCGTGGTCGAAGCGGCGGCGGCGCAGCTCGCCGAGATCGAGGCGCGCACGCGGCGCTGAGCGAAGCACCCGCCTCGCGCGGCCCGCGTTCTACCGCGGGATGACGCGGCGTTCGCTGCAGCGCGACGCGGTGCGGGCCCAGCGAACACGCGAACGCACAAAATCCGTTGCGATCGCGCACCGTGCGGCGCAGAGTCCTCGCACCACATCGGAGCGTGTGATCGCGCGAGTGCTTTCACCTCGCTGTCCTCGATCCCGCGCAACGGGCCGCGACCCCCACGTTCCCACGCTCCGCGACGCTCGAGCACGAGCACGGCATCCCGACGCGCGCCCCCGCGCGCGCCCGTTTCATTGGGCGCAGGGCCCCCGACCTCACCCGCACGCGAATCGTTTCGCCTGCGCTCCTCGCGCACTCGTCCCCCGCGAGCACGAGCCGCGCGGAACCCGTGCCCGCTGGCCCCCGCGGCGGCATTCCTCACATGGAGGCCGAGCATGAGAGCCACTCGTGTCGCACTCGTCCTGTCCCTGCTGCTGGCCGCGAGCGCCGCGTTCGCGGCATCCGACCTGCGGCCCAACGAACGCAAGGGCTGGGCCGGCAGCGGCCCCGCCGGCAAGCCCAGCGCACCGCTGCACGCGGCGAGCGCGTCCGTGGTCGTGGTGGACGACGGCTGGTCGGCGCTCACCAGCGGCACGCCCGTCACCGTGGGCGCGAACGGCTACATCATCGGAACCGACGCCTTCGCCACCATCCAGGCGGGCATCGACGCCGTGACGCCGGGCGGCACCGTGAACGTGCTGCCGGGTGCCTACAGCGAAACCGCCGCCGGCCGCTTCCTGTACGACGCGAGCGGCCCGTACCAGTTCGGCCTGTTCCTGGACCAGGGCAAGGCGGGCGTCACGGTGCGCGGCGTGACCGCCACCGGAACGCCGATCACCACGTGGGGCGCCGTGCAGGCCACGGTGACCACGAACGCGACGAACGACTTCGGCCCGAGCGGCGTGTTCGTGGAGGCCGACGGCGCGACGCTCTCGGGTCTCGCGATCGGCGTGAACAGCGGCGGGCAGAACAAGACCCTCGAAGTCATCGGCGACGACTTCCACCTGGTCGCGTGCGACGTCGCCGACGTCTACGGCTCGGTGTACGTCAGCGACTTCCGCTACGACGCCGGCCTGAACGTCTCGCACGTGAAGGCCTACCGGATCGAGGGCTGCCGATTCCAGGACGGCGTCAGCCTCGACTTCGCGAGCGGCGCCGGATACAGCGGCCCCGTGAGCGGCCGCGTGATCACGGGCAACGAGTTCCACAACGACGCTGCCTCCTACTGGCCGAGCATCAGCTTCAACGGCTCGGACACCGGTGTGCCGTGGTTCGTCTGGTCCGTGGGCGGCGCGCAGATCACGGGCAACTCGTTCGCCGACCTGTACCCCGAAGGCCAGCTCGTCCGCGCGCGCGGCACGTACGACAACTCCCAGTTCGACTGGGCGTCGTACTGGAACACGAACACGTTCGACCGCGCCGTGGTCGTGGGCCCCGGAGCGCCCGCGAGCGTGCGCGCGTACTCGTACGTGAGCGGTCCGTACACGATGAACGACGTGCGCCGCATCGGCTCGGCGATCCAGCCCGAGGTACTGCACGCCGCCACCGGCGACGTGGTGCTGGCGAAGCCCGGCACGTACGTGGAGCAGGTGGTCGTGAACGGCACCAGCCTGACGCTGCAGGGCGCGGGCCGCACGCAGACGACGGTGCGCGCACCGGCCACGCTCACGCAGTCCTACACGACCAGCGCGGCCAACTTCCCGGTCGTGATGGTCACGGGCGGCGCGCCGGTCACCGTGCGCGACCTCACCGTGGACGGTGCCGGCGTGGGCAACGCGAACTACCGCCTGCAGGGCATCGGCTTCTGGAACACGGGCGGCCGCGTGCTCGACTGCGACGTCGTGCGCGTGCGCGACACGCCGTTCACGGGCAACCAGGCGGGCGTGGGCATCTTCGGCGGCAACAACGCCGGCACCTGCACGCTCGAAGTGGGCGGCACGAACGTGTCCGACTTCCAGAAGGGCGGCATCGTGATCAACGGCGCCGGCTACACGGGCAACGTGCACGACTGCACGGTGACCGGCCAGGGTCACACGGCGCTCAACGCCCAGAACGGCATCCAGGTGTCGTTCGGCGCCACCGCCACGATCGCGAACTGCGCCGTGTCGGGCATCTACTACACGGGCGCGTCGTACACGGCGAGCGGCCAGCTGCTGTACGCCGCGGGCACCGTCACCATCACCGGCGGCAGCGTGACCGGCTGCCAGACGGGCACCTACTTCATCGACACGAACGGCTCGATCACGGGCGGCAGCAACAGCACGCCCGTCGCGGGCGGCGTCGGCGCCTTCGCGGTGCTGGCGTACAACAGCCAGGCCACGCTGCTCGGCCACTCCGCCTCGGGCCGCGCGCTGCCGAAGGCGCAGCCGATGGAGGAGGCGTCGTCCGGCGACATGCATGCCGCGTCGCTCGTCACCGTGACCGTGAACGGCGGCTGCCTCGTCGGTCCCGGCACCGCCGGCACCGAGGGTATCGACGTGTCCTCCGGCGGTGGCGGCGTGTCGCTGACCGCGACGAACCTCGAGATCAGCGGCTGGGACTGGGGCATCTGGGCCGGTGGCGCGGGCGTGAACGTGAACGCCCACGACAACGCCATCACGGGCAACCTGACCGCCGGATACGAAGGCCTCGCCGGCGGCACGCACCTGGCCGCGAACAACTGGTGGGGCAGCAACATGGGCCCCGGCGCCGGGGGCGCGAACGGCGTGATCGGCCCGGTGACGGTGTCGCCGTGGCTGCTGTCGGGCGTCGACGTGCAGCCGGGCTGCGGCTTCACCGCCGGGCCGCCGAACGCCATCACGCCGCAGGCTCCCGTGGGCTGCATCACGCCCGCGAACCCGTGCGTCGCGATCCCCGTCACGATCACGCGCTCGGGCAGCGACCCGATGCGCGCGTTCAGCGTGGACGTGACGCTGTCGCCGAACCTGGCCGTGTGCGGCGCGTCGTTCACCGGCGGCACGTACCTGCTCGGCCTGCCGAACTTCGCCTGGTACGCGAACGGCCCGAACACGTGGACCGTCGACGGCGCGTCGCTCGGCCTGCCGTGCGGCGCCACCGCGCCGACGGGGCTGCTGTTCACGCTCTACGTGTCCAGCACCTCGCCGTCGGGCACGGGCACCGTCACGCTGTCGAACCCGCAGCTGCGCGACTGCGGCAACGTGCCGCTCGCCGCCGTCGCGGGCGGGGCCGCCACGATCACCATCGACAACACGTCGCCGGCCGCGGTCACGGCGCTGGCGGCGGCGCAGGTGACCACCGGCAACGACGCGAACGGCACCACGAAGATCCAGCTCACGTTCACGGCTCCGGGGGACGCCGCGGCGGTGAAGGTGTATCGCGCGCCGTTCGGCCAGTACCCCGAATACGACGACGCGGGTGGCGCCGCGCCGGCCGCGCCGGGTGCGTACCCGCCGGCCGCGCCGTGGACGCTCACGGCCGTCACGGCCACCGGCCAGGCCGACGAGCCGGCGACGCGCGACTGGTGGTACTACGTCGCGTACGCGCAGGACGCGTGCGGCAACTGGTCGGCGGCGAGCAACGTCACCGGCGGCACGCTGAACTACCACCTGGGCGACGTCTCCGACGGCATGGTCGCCGGGCAGGGCGACAACCTCGTCGCCATGGGCGACATCTCGATGCTCGGCTTCCACTACGGCATCACGCTGGCGCCGTTCGACACGTGGAACTTCCTCGACGTCGGCCCGACCACGAACAACTACGTGAACGGCCGGCCGCTCACCGACAGCAAGGTGAACTTCGAGGACCTGATGATGTTCGCGCTCAACTACGGCCAGGTGAGCCTGCCGTCCGGGCCGCAGCGCCGGGTCGAGGGCGACGCGAACACGCTGGCCGTGCGTGCGCCGTCCGCCGTGACGGCCGGCTCCACGTTCGACGTGGCGCTGGTGATCCACGGCGTCGGCGACCTGCAGGGCCTCTCGGCCCGGCTGGCGTGGGACGCGGCGGTCGCCGCTCCCGTGTCGGTGCGCGCGGGCGAGCTGCTCGCGGCGGCGAACGGCGTGGCGTACGCGCCCGAGCCCGGTGGCGTGGATGCCGCCGTGCTCGGAACCGGCGCCACGATCGGCGGCGACGGCGTGCTGGCCACGGTCACGTTCCGCGCGAACGCGGCCGGCGACCCGCGCGTGAAACTGGCGGGCGTGGAAGGCCGCGACGGCGCGAATCGCCCGCTGGCGCTCGGGGCCGTTTCGGCGCCGACGCCGGTGACCACGCAGCTGGCGGCCGCGCAGCCGAACCCGTTCCGCGGCACGACCACGATCGCGTGGTCGCTGGCGCGGCCGGGCGTGGCCGAGCTGGCGGTGTACTCGGTGGACGGCCGGCTGGTGCGCACGCTCGCGAGCGGCGCGCACGAGGCCGGCAGCTACCGCGTGCACTGGAACGGCGCCGACGACCAGGGCCGGGCCCTGCGCGCCGGCGTGTACTTCGTGCGCATGCGCACGGCCGAGGGCGTGCAGCGCCGATCGGTCGTTCTCGTGCCGTAACGGATCGGGACCACTCCGGAGACTGGCGGGGGCCGGTCACCGTGGGTGTGTCGCCGATTCGACGCGACGGCGGGCCGGAACATCGGCCCGCCGTTCGTGCGTCCGGGCCGGCGGCCCCGGCGTCGGGGCATGGCCGCCCGCCCGCGGGCGCTGCTAAGGTGCGCGGGCTCACCCGGCAAGGAGGTTCTTCCATGACGACATCGGAGTTCCCGCGCTCGCGTTTCGCGCCGGTCGCGGCGATCGCCCTGGCGCTGCTGGCGGGGGGCTGTGGCGCCGCGCGCACGTCCGCGCCCGCCGGCGACACCAGCGGCGAACACCTGGTGGTCTTCAACAGCGATCGCGGCAACCCGGGGCGCTTCTCGCTGTACCTGTGGGACCTGGACCAGACCGGGTTCCACGCGCTGCGCGGCATCGGCACGCCGACGGCGGAGGGAGAGCCCTGCCTGTCGGGCGACGGCCGCTTCGTGACATACACCACCGCCGGCGCCGCGGCGGGCGACACCGACGTGGTGATCTACGACCGCTCGGGGGAGCGCCTGCTGGACGTTCCCGAGCTGAAGACCGGGAGCCCCGAACGCTGGCCGCGCTTCACCGGCGACGGCCTGCGGCTGGCATTCGAGCGCGACACGCTGGGCGCCACGCGCGTGCGGCTCTACGAGTCGACGAGCCACCAGTACGTGGCGCTGCCCGGGCTCGACGCCTCCGGCGCGAACGACGACGGCCAGCCGTCTCCCAACGTGAACGGCGACGTGATCGCGTTCACGTCGGACCGCTCGGGCAAGCCGCACGTGTACGTGTGGGACCGCGCGCTCGCCGGCGTGCGCGCGTTGCCGGCGCTGATCGGCGACGGCGACGACTTCGAGCCCTCGCTGTCCCCGGACGGACGCTGGCTGGCGTTCTCCACGTCCCGCACCGGCGGCGGCGGCGGCTGGGACGTGGTGCTCTACGACCTCACGTCCGGCGCCTCGGTGCCGCTGCCGAACCTGAACTCGGCCGACGACGAGCGGCACCCGTCGGTCAGCCGCGACGGCAGCGTGATCGCGTTCGCCTCGAACCGCCCCACCACGGGCGGCGGCGCGAGCGAGCTGTACTTCTACTTCCGCAGCGACAGCACGGTGCGCGTGTCGAGCGGCCTGCCCAGCGCCGGTGACGACCGCCAGCCGTTCCTGCGCTGGCGCTGATTCCGAGCGGCGCGGGGCCTCCCCGTGAAGTGCGGCGTTCGTTCGCTGGCATCCACCGTCGTGCAGTGGCGGCGAACGCCGGCGACACGCCAGCGCAAAGCGGAACCGACCCGCGCACGAATGACGCACGACCTGCGCGGACTGTCGCGTTCCCGCGCGAGAGTCCGCGCGCACATTTTTCCGTTGCGTCGGAACGGGCGCGCGCGTTCTCACGCGGTTTCGGAGTTCCGTTAACACGATCGCGCGCGCCCTCGCCAATCGCGTGCGCGCGCTGTCCACATGAAAATTCGCGTGAAAAACCGGCGCGAAAATTCGTCTTGCGACGCCTGCTCGGGCGAGTGGTATAACGCTCCGCACCGCAGGGGAGGGCTCGACTCCTCCATCGCCCGCGGATCTCACGCAAACAGACGAAGGTCGTTCATCCTGCTGTAGTCGCGGCTCAGCCGGTGGGGCTTCGCCATCCTCTGGCGCAACCCCTGATGGCCCCACCGGCCGGACGCAGTGCAACAAGGACGACGCCGGACACCTCGACAAGGACCAGGGAGGTCCCCATGTCCAATCCGCTCGCTCCCGAAGGCGCGTTCCCCGCTCTCGCTCCCACTGGCACCGGCGTCACCGTGTCGCGTCGCTGGACGCGCCCCGGCGTCGACCCGCTGGACCAGGTGAAGTGGGACAAGCGCCAGACGGTCATCTCCAATCCCGACGGCTCCGTGGTCTTCAAGATGGACGCCGTCGAAGTGCCGGCCTCGTGGTCGCAGCTCGCCACCGACATCGTGGTGAGCAAGTACTTCCGCAAGGCGGGCCTGCCCACGGCGCCCGGTCACGAGACCAGCGTGCGCCAGGTGGTGCACCGTCTCGCGCACACGGTGCGCGTCACCGGTGAACAGCAGGGCGGCTACTTCGCCTCGGCCGAGGACGCCGAAGCGTTCGAAGCCGAGCTGGCGTACATGCTGGTGCACCAGATCGGCGCCTTCAATTCGCCGGTGTGGTTCAACCTCGGCCTGTGGCACGAGTACGGCATCGCCGGTTCGGGCGGCAGCTACGCCGTGGACCTGTCCACCGACGCGGTGGGCATGACGACCGACTCGTACTCCCGCCCGCAGGTGTCGGCCTGCTTCATCCAGTCGGTGGACGACGACCTCATGTCCATCTTCGAGCTGGTGAAGAACGAGGCGCGCGTCTTCAAGTTCGGCTCGGGCACGGGCACGAACTTCTCCAAGCTGCGCGGCCGCATGGAGAAGCTCTCCGGCGGCGGCACGTCGTCGGGCCTGATGAGCTTCCTCGAGGTGCTCGACCGCGGCGCCGGCGCCACGAAGTCGGGCGGCACCACGCGGCGCGCCGCCAAGATGGTGGTGCTCGACCTCGACCACCCCGAGATCGTGGACTTCGTGCAGTGGAAGGTGCGCGAGGAGCGCAAGGTGGCCGCGCTGGTCCAGTCCGGCTACTCGTCCGACTTCAACGGCGAGGCCTACGCCACCGTGTCGGGCCAGAACTCGAACAACTCGGTGCGCGTGCCCGATCGCTTCATGGAGTCGCTCGAACGCGACGGTACGTGGGAAACCACGTTCCGCACGAACGGCCAGGTCCACGAGCGCATGAGCGCGCGCAAGCTGTGGCGCGACATCGCCGACGCCGCGTGGGCCTGCGCCGACCCGGGCCTGCAGTACGACGACACCATCCAGAAGTGGCACACGTGCAAGGCCACCGACCGCATCCACGCCACGAACCCGTGCAGCGAGTTCGTGTTCCTGGACGACACGGCCTGCAACCTGGCGTCGATCAACCTGATGAAGTTCCGGCGCGAGGACGGCGGCTTCGACCTCGACGGCTACCGCCACGCGAACCGCGTGTTCTTCCTGGCGCAGGAGATCCTCGTCAGCTTCGCCTCGTACCCCACCGAGAAGATCGCGCGCCGCTCCGAGGACTTCCGTCCGCTCGGCCTGGGCTACGCCAATCTCGGCACGCTGCTGATGGTGAACGGCCTGCCGTACGACAGCGACGACGCGCGCGCGTACGCGGCCTGCCTGACGGCCGTGATGACGGGCGAGGCGTACGCGCTGTCGGCCGAGATGTCGGCCAGCAAGGGTCCGTTCCGCGGCTACGCGAAGAACGCCGAGAGCATGCGCGGCGTGATGCAGCTGCACCTCGACGCGGCACGCGCGATCGACGCCCGGCACGCGCCGGCCGGGCTGCGCGCGGCGGCGATCGAGTCGTGGGAGCGCGCGGTGGCGTTCGGTGCGCTGCACGGCTACCGCAACGCGCAGACCACGGTGCTCGCGCCCACCGGCACGATCGGCCTGCTGATGGACTGCGACACCACGGGCGTCGAGCCGGACTTCGCGCTGGTGAAGTTCAAGAAGCTCGCGGGCGGCGGCTACTTCAAGATCGTGAACCAGTCCGTGCCGGCCGCGCTCGCCACGCTGGGCTACACGCCCGCCGAAGCCGACCGCATCGTGAAGTACGCGATCGGCCACGGCACGTTCACGGGCGCCCCGCACGTGAACGTGGCCTCGCTCGCGAACCGCGGCTTCACGGCCGACGAGATCGCGCGCCTGGAGAAGGCGCTGCCCACCGCGCTGGACCTGCGCATGGTGTTCGCGCGCGGCATGGTGAGCGACGAGACGATGCAGCGGCTGGGGCTCGCCGCCTCGGACATCGAGGCGCGCGGCTTCCACCTGCTGCGCGCGCTCGGCTTCACCGACGCGCAGATCGACGAGGCGAACACCTACATCTGCGGCACGCAGACCGTGGAGGGCGCCCCGGCGCTCAAGCCCGAGCACCTGCCGGTGTTCGACTGCGCCAACCGCTGCGGCTCGCACGGCACGCGTTACATCAAGCCGATGGGCCACGTGCGCATG
Source organism: Candidatus Eiseniibacteriota bacterium (assembly GCA_044223135.1). GTDB lineage: Bacteria > Eisenbacteria > RBG-16-71-46 > RBG-16-71-46 > RBG-16-71-46 > JBGAMH01. The sequence goes on from JBGAMH010000009.1 coordinate 18,909, forward strand.
ATGGGCGCGGTGCAGCCGTTCCTGTCGGGCGCCATCAGCAAGACGGTGAACCTCCCGAACGACGCCAGCGTCGAGGACGTGGAGGACATCTACCTGCAGTCGTGGAAGCTGGGGCTGAAGGCCGTGGCGCTGTACCGCGACGGCTGCAAGCTGAGCCAGCCGCTCGTGACGTCCAAGAAGGAGGACGACGAGAAGCCGGCGGCGAAGGCGGAAGCCCAGCCGGCCGCCGTCGCCACCCCGGTGGTGGCCGCGACGGGGCCCGCGCCGCACCCGCTGCAGCGCAAGCGGCTCCCGACGCGCCGCTTCGGCTTCACGCAGGAAGCGCGCATCGCCGGCCACAAGGTGTTCCTGCGCACCGGCGAATACGCCGACGGCGCGCTCGGCGAGATCTTCATCGACATGCACAAGGAAGGCGCGGCGTACCGGAGCCTGATGAACTGCTTCGCGATCGCCGTGTCGATGGGCCTGCAGTACGGCGTGCCGCTGCAGGACCTGGTCGACCAGTTCTGCTTCACGCGCTTCGAGCCGAACGGCCGCGTGGACGGGGACGCGCACATCAAGTCGAGCACCAGCATCATCGACTACGTGTTCCGCGTGCTCGGTTACGAGTACCTCGACCGCACGGACCTGATCCACATCGTGGACGAGGTGCCCACGGGCGAGCTGTACGAGCTGCCCGCGAACCCGCACGAGCAGGAGCACCTGGTGGGTCACGACCGCATCGAGGCGTCCCGCGGCGCGGTCGAGGACCTGTCGGCCATCCCGACCTCGCCGCGCCCGTCACGGCTGGCGGTGGCGGAGCACGCGATGGCGGCGTCGCACGACGCGCGCGAGGGGCAGCTGTCCGGCTTCGGCGGCGACGCTCCGGCGTGCAGCAGCTGCGGCCACCTCACCGTGCGCAACGGCACCTGCTACAAGTGCCTCAACTGCGGAACGAGCATGGGCTGCAGCTGATCCGTTCGCCCGGTCGATCGGACCGGGGAGCGGACCTCTCGGAAAGCCCGAACGCGGGCGAGGCTCTCAGGCCTCGCCCGCCGTCGTTTTCCGACCGCGGTTCAACCGGCTTCTGCTCTCGGAACCGTGGGGAGCTCGGACGTGGAAGCGTCCGTGGCCGTGGCGCCCCGGTCGTAGGTGACCGTGGGCAACGGCGGGAATACGTCCGAGCTGGCGAAGATGTCGTTCCAGCTGCCCGTTGCGGGCGAAGCGAGTCCGGGCTTGGCCGGTGGCGGCGGAGGCACCACCAGGGCCTGCCGGACGATGGCTTCCGCCAGCGAAGGCAAGTGGGTGAGATTGATGCTGTCCGACATGACTTCCTCCAACTCCCCCCGCGCCGGCCTGATCTGCGGGTCCGACGCATCTTCCATTCTCGTGAGTTGCCCGTGGAACTTGAGGGGCGCACCCTGCGCGGCGTGAACACCGCCGCCTTCCGCCATTTGCGCCGCCGTCCGCCGCTCCGGGCCGCGATCCTGGCCCTGCTCGCCCTGGTTCCAGTGGCCCTGCCGGCCCCGCCCGCGCACGCCGAACGGATGGGCCTCCTCGCTCCCGGCTACCAGTACCCCACGCTCGGCACGCTGTGGGCCGACCTCGCGGCGGCCGCCGCGCGCGTGCCGCTGATCGCGGTGCTGAACCCCGCCAGCGGGCCGGGCGCGCAGCCGGATCCCGTCTACGTGGCGGCGGGCGACGCCGTGCGCGCGAACGGCGGGCGCGTGATCGGCTACGTGGCCACGTTCGGCGGCGACGCGCCGCTGGACTCGGTGATCCGCCAGGTGGACCGCTACCGCGCGTGGTACGCGCTCGACGGCATCTTCCTGGACATCATGGCGAACGACGCGAGCAGCGCGCACGTCGCGTACTACGCGGCGATCCGCGACTCGATCCGCGCGCGGCAGCCGGGATGGCTCGTCGTGGGCAACCCGGGCACGCAGACGCTGGAGCCCTACACCTCGGGCGCCGACCTGCTGTGCAACTTCGAGTACTACGGCGAGGGCTACTTCTCGTTCACGCCGTCCCCATGGGTGCGCGCCCACGCGCCGACGCGGTTCGCACACCTGCTGCACACGCTGTCCACCGTCGACAGCATGCGCGCCGCGGTGGCGCGCGCCCGTACGCTGAACGCGGCGTGGGTGTGGGTCACGCACGACACGATGCCGAACCCCTACGGGCACACGCCGGCTTACTGGAGCGAGCTGGTCGCCGCGGTGGAGACCACCACCGTGGTGTCCGCACCCGGGCCCCGGGCCCCGGCGGCCGGCGGTGCGCTGGTGGCGCGGCCGGTGCCGGCGCGCGGGGCGGTGGTGCTGGCGCCGCGGGCGGCACGCAGCGCCGAACCGGTGCTCGTGCTCGACGTGCGCGGCCGCGTGGTGCGCGTGCTCGGCGGCACCGGCGAGCGCACGTGGGACGGCGCCGACACGGCGGGGCGGCGCGTGCCGCCGGGCGTCTACTTCGCGCGCACGGCCGGCGCGGCGGAGTCGGCGACGCGGCTGGTGATGCTCGAGTAGCTCGTCCGGGCCCGCACGCGGGTGCGCAGGTCGACCACGAACAGGTGCTCGTGGTTGCGCGCCGGCCCCGGCCGGCCCACGCGTTCGCCGCGCGGGTTGTAGACGCCGATCCGGTGGCCGATGTAGCGCGGGTGCGCCACCGCGCGCTCGCTCACGCGCCCGCGTGCGCCGAGCAGCGCGCGCAGCCGCTCGAGCGACAGGTAGCCCTCGTCGTTGAACGACACCACCAGCCAGCGCGCGCGCAGCCGCGCGAGCAGCGCCTCGAACGCCGGCGCGATGTCGGCCCGGCGGTTGAACGCGCTCTTGCGCTCGCGCACGTCGGTGCGCTTGCACGCGATGCCGTACACCTCGGGCTGGTCCCAGCGCACCAGGGACTCCCACACGTGGTAGTTGCCGAGGAAGCTGTGCTGGTTGTACGGCGGGTCCAGGTACGCCACGTCGGCCTCGAACCGCTCGGCCGCCTCGAGCGCGTCGAGCCGCGACGCCCCGCCCTCGCCGTCGAGCAGCTCGGGCACGCGCAGCCGCAGCGGCTTCGCCGAGCGTGCGGCCCATTGCTTGAGGTACGCCATCTGCAGCCCGGTGGTGGAGTCCACGCGGTCGGCGGCCTCGAGCAGGCTCGTCAGCGCGATCGCCTCGAGCTCGGGCTCCAGCTCCAGGCGCGCGATGTGCGCGCGGATGGCGTCCACGCGCGCGCCGTTCGCGGGCTGCAGGTACCGGGACGCCACGCAGTACGTCTCGGTGAACCAGCCGGGACGGCCGGGCAGCGCGTCGAGCTCGGCGATCAGCCGCTCGGCCCGCGCCTGCCAGCGCCGGCGGTCCGCCGCCACGTAGCACAGCCCCAGCACGTGCGCGTAGGCGTTGTGGTCGTTCGCGTGCACGCGCAGGCCCTTGGTCTTGAGCGCGTGGCCCACGCGCGACGTGCCGGAAAACAGGTCCAGCGCGGTGCGCGCGCCCGAACACGACGCCACGGCGTCGGCGATGAGCGGCAGCAACAGGCGCTTGGAGCCCAGGTACTTGATCACGCGACCGCCTCCCTGCGTGCGTGTGGTGTCCGGTCGCGAGCATAGCCCGGCCGCCGCCCGGGGCGTGAGTCGGGAGTCGCAGATCCGCCGCGGGCGACCGGAGCGAAACGCCGCGGGGCGGCAACCCGAAGGACGCCGCCCCGCGGCGGACCGATGCGCGGCGCTCAGGCCTGCGGCAGGGACGCCCGGCCCGGACGCGGCCACACGATGCCCGCGGAGACGAGCAGCGCCACGCCCACCGAGATCACCACGAAGCCGACGGCCCACACGGGCTCGCCCTCGTCGCGCAGCATCATGTACAGGAACGTCGACAGGCCCAGCCCGAGCGACGTGGTGACGATGCCGCCGATCAGCAGGCCCTGCGCGCGGCGGCGCTCCGACTGCTCGTACGTCAGGAAGCCGTCGCCGTCGCCCAGCAGCATCGGGGACGCGGGCGGGATCTGCGACGGATCGAGGCCGCGCTGGATCGCGGCGATGCGCTCCTGCTGCAGCAGCTCGATCATGCGCTGGCGGCCGATCTGCTTCACCACGCCCACGATGATGCCGCCCATGATGGCGATGATCGGGATGCTGAACACCAGGAACGGCACGATGACCTCGGGATTCCACATGTCGGTCGTCTCCCCTACGGCGCGTCGCCGGCCGTCGCGGCGGTGTCGGGACGGCGGCCCGATCGGATCCGGGCCCGGGCGGGTCGATGGCCCACTCCCCGTTGCTCACCCCTTTCGACCGGGCCACCCCGCGTCCGGGTTTCAGCTGCCGCCGGCGCGGCGCGCGACCCGCGCCCGGGCGCCGGATCGCCGCGCTCCGCCCGTGCCGGGCCCCCGGTGAAACCCGGCGGCCCGCAAATCCGTCCAAGGCTTCGATGGCGGCGTACACCCTGACCTTGCGCGGCCTGTCCGCGACCCTCGCCTGGCCCCACCGGGCCGCCTCGCTCGACCGGGCCGAGGCGCCCGCGCGCGCCGAGTCGTCCGTGCGCACGCGCGCGGCCGACCCCGACGCCGCCCGCGTGGCCGCCGCCCGCGGTGGCGACACGGGGGCCTTCCGCGAACTGGTCGACCGCCATCGCGACCGCGCCTGCGCACTGGCGGTGCGCGTGCTGCGCTCGTCGAGCGACGCCGAGGAGTGCGCGCAGGACGCGTTCGTGCGCGCGTGGCGGGCGCTGCCGGCGTTCCGCGGCGAGGCCGCGTTCGCCACGTGGCTCCACCGTATCGTGCTGCGCGTGGCGCTGGATCGCGCCGCCACGCTGAAGAGCCGGCTCGGCCGCGAGGCGGCGCTCGACGACACGACGCTGCCGGACGCGGCGGCGCCCGCGGCCGCCGAACACCCGCTCGCGCACCGGGTCGAGGCGCTGCTCGCGTCGCTGAGCCCGGTGCAGCGCGCGATCGTGACGCTGCACTACTGGCAGGGCTGCCCCGTGCGCGACATCGGCGAGGCGCTGGGCATGCCCGAGAACACCGTGAAGACGCACCTGCGCCGCGCGCGACTCGGCCTGCGCGCGGCCTGGCCCGGGGAGCCGGCGTGAACTGCGCGGCCTTCGACCGGCGGCTGGACGCGCTCGGCCCGGACGACCTCGGCGCCGAGGCACTCGCGCACGCGGCGGCGTGCGGGCGCTGCGGGCGCGCGCTGGACGCGGAGCGCAAGCTCGCCGTGCTGCTGGCGGCGCCGCCCGCCGGCCGGGCGAGTGCCGACTTCACCGACCGCGTGCTCGCGCGCGTGACCGCCCCCGCGCGGGCGGCCCGCCCGGCCGGCATCGCGGCCCCGCCGCGGTTCGCCGACCCGCAGCCGTTCTGGGCGCGCCTGCTCGCGGAGCCCGCCGTGCTGGCGGCGCTCGCGCTGGCCGCGCTCGCCGTGGTCGCGGTGGTGCCCACGTGGGACGCCGCCGCCACCGCCGCGCGCGAACTGTCCGCCTGGTCCGCCCGCGCGTGGAGCGTCGCGTCCGTGGCGGCGCCCGCGGCCGCCAGCACCCCGGCGCGGCTCGCGCCGTGGTTCGGGCTCGCGTGGCTGCTCGCGCTCGGCTCGGTGCCGCTGCTGCGCTGGGTGGCGCGACTCGCCGCCGCGCCGCCGCACCTGCGCTGACCGGCGCGCTTGCGTCGCCCGGGAGAGCGCGGCAGATTCCCGGGCCCATGAGCGCCCGAGCCGCGTCACCCGCCCTGCCGAACCTGTTCCGCCCCGAACACGCGCTCAAGCTGCTGCTGGTGTTCGTGGTGATCGCCCCGCTCGCCGAGGCCCTGCACTGGGGCGCGCTCGCCGTGTTCGTGTGCAGCGCGCTCGCGATCGTGCCGCTGGCCGGCCTGATGGGCGAGGCCACCGAGAAGCTGGCCTCGCGGCTGGGCGCCGGCATCGGCGGCCTGCTGAACGCCACGTTCGGCAACGCGGCCGAGCTGATCATCGCGCTCATGGCGCTTCACCGCGGGCTCTACGACGTCGTGAAGGCGTCGCTGACCGGCTCGATCATCGGCAACACGCTGCTCGTGCTCGGCGTGTCCATGGTCGCGGGCGGGTTCAAGCGCGAGCGCCAGACGTTCGACAAGGCCGCGGCCGCCGCGTCGTCCACGCTGCTGTTCCTCGCCGCCATCGCGATGGTCGTGCCCGCGGCGTTCCACATGCTCGCGACGGGCTCGGTCGCGCAGGGCGTGCTGCCGCTGTCGCGCGAGGTCGAGATCGAGCACAACCTGTCGCTGCAGATCTCGGTCGTGCTGTTCGTGACCTACCTGCTGAGCCTGCTGTTCACGCTCCGGACGCACAAGCACCTGTACACCGGCGCGGCCGAGGAGGAGCACGGGCACGAGCACGGCAACCCGATGCGCGCCGTGCTCACGCTGCTCGTGGCCACGGGGCTGATCGCGTGGATGAGCGAGATGCTCGTGGGTGCGGTGGAGGAGACCTCGCACCTGCTGGGCCTCACCGAGGTGTTCGTGGGCGTGATCGTGGTCGCCGTGGTCGGCAACGCGGCCGAGCACTCCACCGCGGTGGTCGTGGCGATGAAGAACCACATGGACCTGGCGCTGAACATCGCGATCGGCTCCAGCATCCAGATCGCGCTGTTCGTGGCGCCGGTGCTGGTGTTCGCGTCGTACGCCATGCCGCACGGCCCGATGGACCTGCGCTTCAGCACGTTCGAGGTGCTGGCGATCATCGCCGCGGCGGGCGTCGTGAACCTGGTGTCCCAGGACGGCGAGTCCAACTGGCTCGAGGGCGCGCTGCTGGTGGCCGTGTACGTGGTGCTGGGCATCGCGTTCTACTTCCTGCCCTGATTCGGCGCGTGCCGCGCGCGCCCGGCGGCGGTAGGGTCCGCGCGGAGGGCGCCCGATGTCGCATCCGCTCAACCTGGACGTGGCCAGCCGCCTCGACGAGGCGGCGGCCCTGCTCGCCGGCCAGCGCGCGAACCCGTACCGCGTGCGCGCGTGGCGCCGCGCCGCCGACTCCGTGCGCGCGCTCGAAGAGCCCGTGTCCGAGCTGTTCCGGCGCGAAGGACTCGCCGGGCTCGAGGCGCTGCCGGGCGTGGGCGAGCAGATGGCGCAGCACATCCGCGACCTGGTCGAACGCGGCGCGCTGCCCATGCTCGACCGGCTGCGGCACGGCGCCGATCCCACCGCGGTCCTCACGTCCGTGCCGGGCATCGGGCCGGTGCTCGCGCACGAGCTGATCGCGCGCGGCATCGGCAGCCTCGAGGAGCTCGAGACCGCCGCCACCGACGGGCGGCTCGCGCAGGTGCCGGGCGTGGGCGCCAAGCGACTCGCCGGCATCCGCGACACGATCGCGCACCGGCTGGAGCGCGTGCGGCGCCCCCGGGCCGCGACCGCCGCGCGCGCCGCGCCGCCGGTGGCGGAGCTGCTCGACGTGGATCGCGAATACCGCGAGAAGGCCGCGGCCGGCGCGTTGCGCAGGATCGCGCCCCGCCGGCTGAACCCCACGGGCGAAGTGGCTGCCGGTGCTGCGCACCACGCGCGGCGCGCGGCGCTACACGGCGCTGTTCTCGAACACCGCGCACGCGCACGAAGCCGGCAGGACACGCGACTGGGTCGTCGCCTACTCGACGACGACGGCGGCGAACAGCAGAGCACGGTGGTCACCGCGGAGCGCGCCCGCTCGCCGGTCGACGCATCGTGCGAGGGCGCGAGGCCGAGCGCGCTGCGCTGGCGCGCCCCGCCCGGACGTCGCGGGGGCGCTGAACCGCGCCGCGACGGGCGGACGCCGATCGGTCCCGTCACCCGCCCGATCCGCCGAGGGCGCGAAATCACCCGCTTTCACCCCCCTGCCGGGGGATCCGGCGCAGGCTTCCGCCCGGATGTCCGGGGTTTACGGGTGGCATTCCCGAGACGGCCTTCGATAAACTTCCCTCGGCACTTTCCCAACCCCATCTCGGGTTCGGCGGCGGACGGCGGGCCATCGGGGCCCCCGGACGGCCCCGGGCACACCGCACCTTTCGCGAAGGAGTCGTCATGGCCCCCGAGCCCATGCGAGTTCCGGCGATGCGAGCGTTCGCGCTCCTCGCCCTGCTCGTCGTGTCGGCGGGATCCGCGCACGCGTTCCGGATCGTCAATCACAACATCCTCAACTACCCGGGCAACACCAGCGCCGCCCGGAACCCGCTGTACCGCACCATCTACGCGCCCCTGAACGCGGACATCGTGGTGACCGAGGAGATGGCCACGAACACCACGTTCCCCGACAGCACGGGCTCGATCCTGTTCCGCGACCAGGTGCTGAACACGCTGGAGCCGGGTGCGTGGGCGATGGCGCCGTGGATCGACGGCAACGACACCGACAGCGAGCTCTACTACCGCAAGGCCAAGTTCACGCTGATCGGCCGCTGGGCGTTCTACCCGAACCCGGCGAACCAGCTCCGCTACGTGCACGTGTTCCGGCTGCGGCCGACGGGCTACGAGAACGGCGAGATCCGCATCTACTCGCAGCACCTGAAGGCCTCGAGCGGCTCGGCGAACGCGGCGCAGCGGCTGGCCGAGGCGATCGGCATCCGCGACAGCATGAACGCGGTTCCCCCCGGCACGTCGTGCCTGCTGATGGGCGACTTCAACATCTACAGCGGCAGCGAGGGTGCGTTCGTGAAGCTGCTCGAGTCGCAGGCCGACAACGACGGCCGGCTGTACGACCCGCTGAACGCACCCGCGATCACGTGGAACACGGCGAGCCTCTCGGCCATGCACACGCAGAGCCCGTGCAACGGCTCCGGCTGCGCGAGCGGCGCGGCCACGGGCGGCATGGACGACCGGTTCGACATGGTCCTGCCCACGCTCAACATGGGCGACGGCGAGGGCTACGACCTGGTCACCGGCAGCTACGTGTCGGTGGGCAACGACGGCCTGCACTACAACCTCGCGATCACCGACGCGCCGACGATTCCCGAGGGCGCCGCGTACGCGGCCGCGCTGCTCGGCACGTCGGATCACCTGCCGGTGCGCGTGGACATCCAGCGCCCGGCGCAGAGCACGGCGCCCGCCGCGCTCGCGTTCGGCCCGGTCATCGTGGGCGCGCCGAACCCGGTGCAGACGCTGTCGATCACGAACTCCGCCTCGACCGGGGCCACCGACTTCGTGGACGAGCTGAACTACTCGCTGTCCGCGACCGCCGGCTTCACGGCGCCCGCGGGCTCGTTCGTGGTGAACCCCGGCGCGGCCAGCAGCGACGCGATCGCCATGGACGCGTCCACCGCCGGCGCGAAGGCGGGCACGCTCACCGTGACGAGCGACGACCCCGACCACGCGGCGCGCGCGATCGCGCTGTCGGGCACCGTGCTGCGGCACGCGGTCGCCTCGCTCGACTCGACGGTGCTCGCCACCACGGCGCTGCTCGACTTCGGCACGCACCCGGCCGGCGAGTTCGGCACGCTCGAAACGCGCGTGCACGACCTCGGCTGGGACGCCCTGCAGGCGCGCCTCGACGTGGTCGCCGGCGCCATCACCGGCGGCGCCGACCGCTTCTCGATCGTGGGCGGCTTCACGCCGGCGCTGCTGTCGGGCGTCGGCCGGACGTACACGGTCGCGTTCGACGACGCGGGCGCGACGGTCGACTCGACGTACGAGGCCACGCTCACGTTCTCGTCGGCCGACGAGGGCCTGCCCGGCGCGCTGCCCGCCACCGACGCGGTGGTGACGCTGCGCGCCCGCGTGCAGGGCTCGGGCAACGTGGGTACGCCGGGCCTGGCGGCGCCCACGGCGACGCTGCTGTTCGCGCCGGCGCCGAACCCGCTCACGTCCGAGTCGCGCGTGCGCTTCGACATGGCGCAGCGCGGTCGCGTGTCGCTCGCGGCGTTCGACCTGGCCGGCCGCCGCGTGGCCACGCTGCTCGACGGCGCCGTGGACGCCGGCCGCTACAGCGTGAGCTGGAACGGCCGCGGGGAGTCGGGCATGGCGCTCGGCTCGGGTCTGTACTTCCTGCGCATGAGCGTGGACGGCGGAATCGCCCAGACCGTGCGCCTGGCCATCGTTCGATAGTCCACCGGCCCGCCGCCGCGCGCCCCTTGCCGCGGTGGCGGGCCTTTCCTCTTCCGGGGGAGCCCATCCCATGACGTTCCGGCCCCGCGCGGCGTTCACCGCGCTGCCGCTGATCCTCGCCCTGCTCGCGCCGCCGGCGCACGCGCTGCGCGTGGCCACGTGGAACCTGCTCGACTACAACGCGTCCAACGTGGCGTCGCGCAATCCCACGTTCCGCGGCGCGGTGGGCGCGCTGGCGATGGACGTGCTGATCGTGCAGGAGATCAAGGACTCGCAGTCGGCCGACTCCCTGCTGCTGAACGTGCTGCGGGTGACGCAGCCGACCGGCAACTGGAAGCTCGCGGGGTTCATCCTGGCCGCCGAGAGCGCGCTCTACTACGACTCCACCGAGGTCTCGGTGACCGGCCTCACGTCGATCGCCACCGGCGGCCCGCGCCAGGTGCTGGCGGCGCTGCTGCGGCCCGTGGGCTACCGCTCGAATCCCGCCTCGTTCCGCATCTATTCCGCGCACTTCAAGGCCGGCAGCGCGTTCACCTCGCCCGCCGACTCGGCGACGCGGCGCCTGGAGTGCACGAGCCTGCGCAACACGCTCAACCTGGCGCCCGCGGGCACGAACATCCTGCTCGGCGGCGACACGAACTTCTACGGCGCGTGGGAGGGCGGTTACATCCGGCTGACCGAGTCGCAGGCCGACAACGACGGCCGGCTGCAGGATCCGTTCGTGCTGCCCGGCACGTGGAACAGCAACTCGAGCATGGCGCTGCACCACTCGCAGTCGCCGTGCCGGACCGGCTGCGGAACGATCTTCTCGGGCGGCGGCATGGACGACCGCTTCGACTTCTTCCTCGGCACCACGCCGCTGTTCGACGGCGCCGGTCTCGACGTGGTGCCCGGTTACGGCTCGGGCGCGTCCTTCGTGTACGGCAACGACGGCCTGCACTTCAACGACGACCTGAACGGCGGCGGCTTCAACAACGCCGTCGGGCTGACGATCGCCACCGCTCTGCGCGGCGCGTCCGACCACCTGCCGGTGGTGATCACGCTGCGCCTGCCCGCGAAGACCTCGGCGCCCTCGGCGCTGGCGTTCGGCGACGTGATCGTGAACGCCGCCGCGTCGCAGAACCTGGCCGTGGGCAACGCCGCCCCCGTGCCGGGCGACTCGCTGCGCTACACGCTCGCCGCACCCGTCGGCTTCGCCGCGCCCGCCGGCACGTTCCGCGTGGCCGCGGGCGGCGCCGCGAACGTGCACGCGATCACCATGGACACGGGCAGCGCGGGCGTGCGCGCCGGCTCGCTCACGATCGCCGCGAACGATCCCGACACGGCCAGCAAGGTCGTGCTGCTGTCGGGCCGCGTGCTCGCGCACGCCACGGGCTCGCTCGACTCGACCACCGCCGTGGCCGTGGGCCTGCTCGACCTGGGCGAGCACACCGCGGCGGCGTTCCGCGACTCGAGCGTGCGCGTGCACAACGCGGGCTGGAACGCGCTGCAGGCGCGCCTCGCGGTGTCGGCCGCGGTCGTCACCGGCGGCGCGGGCCGCTTCTCACTCACCGCCCCGTTCACGCCGGTGCTGCTGTCGGGCACGGGCCAGTCGTGGAACGTGCACTTCGACGCGGCCGGCGCGACGCCCGACTCCACGTACGAGGCGACGCTGCAGTTCACGGTGCAGGACGAGTCGCTGCCCGGGCAGGGCGAGCCCGCCGCGCTGGCGGTGACGCTGCGTGCGCGGGTCACCGGCGGCAACACGGGCGTCGGCGCGCCGGGCACGGCGCTGCGCTTCCTGCCGCCGCGCCCGAACCCGGCGCGCTCGTCGGTGGAACTGGCGTGGGACCTGCCGCGCGAGGCCCCGGTCGAGGTGAGCGTGCACGACCTGGCCGGCCGGCGGGTGGCGACGCTGGTGGACGGTCCGCTGGGTGCCGGCCACCACCAGGTGCGCTGGATGCCCCAGGCCGACCGTGGCCGGAGCGTTCCGGCCGGGCTCTACTTCGTGCGCTTCCGCACCCCCGGCCTGGAGCGGCTGGAGCGGGTGATCCTGCTGCCGTAAAGCGGACCGACGGTCCGGCTCAGGCCTGCGGCTCGCCGGGGGGAGCTTCTTCCCCGGCGGGCCGCGGCTCGAAGCCCGGGCACGAGAGCACCGGCAACCGCGGGTAGCGCGGGTACTCGGGCTCGCTCCGCGAGCGCTCGCACAGCCGGAACACGCTCCGGGGCGTGGTCACCACGCGGGAATGTCGGCACCGCTCGCACAGCCCGACCGCCGGGTTTCCGGTTCGCATGCGCCGCCCTCCATTCGTCCGGGGCCCCCCTGCGACACCCCGCGGTGTCGGCCGGGACGACAGTTCTTCTCCCGCAAGGTGCCGGGCCCGGCGCCCTCGTGTCCACCCCGAACCGCACCAGCGCATGGTGCGCATGGGTTTGCGCGCACGACGAGCCGACTGGCCCGGAGCTTGCCTTGTATCCGGGTAGCCCAACACCCATGCCCTTGCCTCCACGTCCCAGAGGAGAGCTCTGAACATGAAGCGTTTGCTCCTGTCTCTCGTATGCGTCGTCGCGCTGACCTCGTCGGCGTTCGCGGCCGTGTCCCCCGGACACCTGCCGTCCTCCGACGGGTCGCGGCCGAATCTCGGCCGGGCCGACGACGGCGACCCGATCGGTACCTCCGGGAACAACACGGGCGAGCAGGACGAGACGCGTCGCCACAACGGCAACGGTCCCGTGAACCCGGTGCCCGAGCCCGGCACCATGGCCCTCGCCTCGATGGGTCTGATCGCTCTCGGCGCGGCGGCGCGCCGTCGGCGCGGGAACTGAACGAGCGGGCGCGCTTGTCCCCACGGGCGCGCCTGCCACGGACGTCATTCTGCCCAGCTGACCCCCCAGTGGGACGGCGGCGAGGTCTCCCCCTCGCCGCCGTGTCCGTTTTTCGCGGAGCCTCGCGGCGCCGGTTATCCTGCGGCCCCATGTTCCGCCCCCTTGATCCGCCGGTGCGCGCTTGAGTCGCACCCGCCCACCGCGCAAGCCGTCCGCACGCGAGCACGCCCCGGGCGCGTTCCGGCTGCACGCGTCCGCGCCCGCCGCCGAATCCGCGCTGTGGACCTGGGCGCCCGTCGTGGTGGCGGCGCTGTTCGCGATCGCGCTCCTCGCCATGGTGTTCGGCCCGCACCGCGTGGGCGACATCTACACCGAGACGGACTTCTACGGCGGCTACGGCCCGGGCGCGCGGCTGATCCAGCGCGGGAACCTCGACCCCTCGCGCTACGCGGTGGTCGGGCCCGGCTTCGAGGTGGTGCTGGCGCTGGTCGGCTTCGTGGTGCGCGACCTGTTCGTGGCCGGCGAGCTGGTGTCGTGCGCGGCGATGAGCGGCGCGATCGTGCTGTGGGCCTCGCTCGTGCGCCGGCGCATGAACGGCGCCGCCGGCGCGCTGGTGGCGCTGTTCCTGGCCACGAACACGTTCTGGTTCCGCTACGGCTACGCCGCCACCACCGACGCGCTCGCCGTGCTGCTGCAGGCCGCCGGCCTCTGGGCGCTGCTCGCGCGGCCGCTCGACCGCCGCGGCGCCGCCGTGGCCGGCCTGCTCGCCGCCGCCGCGTATCTCACGCGCTACAACGCGGGCGTGCTGCTGCCCGCGGGGCTGCTCGCGATCGCGCTCGGCTGGGCGGACCGCCGGGACGGCACGACGCGGCGCGGTGCCGCGCTCGCGTTCGCGGCCGGCTTCGCGGTGCTCACGGGACCGTGGCTCGCGTGGTCGCTCGCCTCGGGCGCGCACTTCGCCGTGCAGCTGCACCACAACATCGCGTTCGAGGTGTTCGCCCGCCCGCGCGGCATCCCGTGGGATCACTACCAGCGCGACATGCAGAGCCAGTTCCCCACGCCGTGGTCGGTGCTGGCCCGCGACCCGGCCGCGGTGCTCGGGCGCATCGCGACCAACGCGGTGGATCACCTGCGGCTCGACGCGCGCGGGCTGACCGGCTACGCGCTCGCGATCGCTTCCGCGCTGGGCGTGTGGTTCGCGGCGCGCGAGCGCTGGCTGCCGCGGCTGATGCCGCTGCTCGCGTGGGCGGCGCTCGTGTTCCTCACGCTCGTGCCGGTGTTCCACGCACCGCGCTACTCGCTGCCGATGCTGCCCGTGTGGGCGGCGCTCGCGGCGGCGGCGTTCGCCTCGCCGCGGTTCGCGCTGCCGATCGGCGCGCGGCAGCCGGTGTGGGCCAAGACGGCGCTCGCGCTGTTCCCGCTCGTCGTGGCCGTGGGCGCGAACGTCGCGTTCCAGAAGGAGGAGATCCGCAAGCTGCCGGTGGAGGTGCTCGACGGCGTGCGCGCCGCCGCGCCGTACGCGCGCCCGGGCGACCGCGTGATGGCGCGCAAGCCCCACTTCGCCTGGCATGCCGGCATGGAGCCGGTGCCGTTCCCGTTCGCCGACTCGCTGCCGCAGCTGGCGCGCGAGGTGCACGAGACGCGCACGCGGTGGCTGTGGATGTCGTGGGCCGAGGCCGAGCTGCGGCCCGCGTTCTGGTGGATGCTCGACACCACGGCGCACGTGCCGGGCCTGACCGTGCGCGGCGTGTTCCGGCCGAACCCCGCGGTGCTGTACGAGCTCGGCCCCGAGTTCGGGCGGGTGCCCGCGTGGATGCGCGATTCGAGCGAGCTGGTGCTGCACACGGCGCGCGGCCGCGTGCAGGTGGACCGGCGCGACGCCCGCTCGCGGCTGTACATCGCCGTGTGGGAGCGCGACCACGGCCGATGGGCCGAGGCGCAGCCGTGGATCGAGGAGGCGGCGGCGATCCAGCCCGACTGGACGGAGCTCGCCGCGCTGCGCGGCGACAACCTGCGGCGAATGGGCCGAACCGCGGACGCCGTCGCGGTGTTGCAGTCGGTGGTGAGCTCGCAGCCCGACTACGTGCCCGGCCGGGCCGCGCTCGCCTGGGCGCTCGCCGACGCGGGCAACGGGGCGCAGGCGGCGGAGCTGTGGCGGCCGCTCGTGGACGCGGTCGGCGACCCGGCGATGATCGCGGCCATGATCGATCTGTTCGAGAAGCGCGGCGAGGCCGACGTGGTGCGCGCCCTGCGCGCACGCCGGGCCGGCCAGGGGGAGACTCGATGAACGGGAAGGTCGGCAGGCTCGCCCGGTGGACGCACACCGCGGCTTGGGCGTTGGCGATCGTCGGCGCGTGCGGCCTCGCCTCGTGCGCGGGCTCGGGCGCCGGCGTGAAGCGAGCGCGCGGCCCGGCGACGCCGATGATCGCGCCGGTCGCCGACTCGATCACGTCGGGCCTGTGGCGGTTCGACGAATCCGCGGGGCAGACGTCGCCGGACTCGGGCCCGTTCCGCCTGCACGGCACCGTGGGGCTGGACGCGCGCACCGACTTCGGGCGCTTCCGCAGCGCGCGGCGCTTCTCGCGCAGCGTGGATTCGTTCGTGCTCGTGCCGTTCAACCCCGAGATGGAATCGTCGCGCGGCTTCACGATCGAGGCGTGGATCCGCCTGGCGGCCGTGGGCACCTACGAACTCACGCCGATCGCCGGCCGCTGGTCCGAGTACGGCACGGACCAGAGCTGGGTCTTCGGCGTGGTGGGGCGCAAGACCTCGGCGTCGGTGGCCACGCTGCCGAGCCCGGGCTTCTTCACGCCGTACGTGGCCGGCGCGTCGACGGGCCGCCTCGTGCTGCTCGTGCAGCCGTCGCTCGCCGGCAGCGCGCAGGGCTTCGGCGGCGCCACCGAGATCCCGCTGGACACGTGGACGCACGTGGCCGCCAGCTGGGACGGCGACGTGGTGCGCCTGTTCGTGGATGGCCGGCTCGACACGCAGTACGCGCTGCGGGGCTCGATCCGCCATTCCGAGGCGCCGATGCTGGTGGGCAACTTCCTCGACACGCGCCGGCTCACGGAGTTCAGCGGCCAGCTCGAACTGGACTCGGCCGCGGACCACAACCCGTACTACGCGTTCGAAGGCCTGATCGACGAGCTGCGGCTGTCGAGCCTGGCGCGCACGACGTTCGAGAGCTCCCCGGCGCGGTGAGGCCTGCGACCGCCGTCCACGGTGTTTCCGTGTCGCGCACGCCGTGCACGGGCGCTTTTCCCGTGGCCGCGCCGGTTCGACGCACGCTAGCCTTCGCGTCCCCCGGCGGCCACGCGCCCCCGTGGTGACTTCCATGCGCTCGATCCTGCTCGGCTTCGCCCTCCTGTCGTGCCTCGCTCCGACGGCCCTCGCCCAGGCGTCGCGCCAGCTCGTGGGGCAACTCGCGCTGCCGCCCGCGGAAGCGCGCACCACGGGCGTGCGTGCCGCCGACGCGCGCGCCGCCACGCTCGCGCGCCTCGCGCCGCGCCTCGCCGCGCTCCGCGTCACCGTGCGCGCGTCGCTCATGGACGGCATCGCGCCCGCGGCGGAGGCGGGCCTGCCGCGCGCGCCGCGGCCGGGCGCGGACGCGTTCGATCCCGAGCGCGTCGTGCTGATGGAGGCGCCCGACTCCGCCACCGCCGCGCAGGCGGTGTCGGCGCTCGACGCCGACGCGGCGTTCGACTGGGTGGAGCCCAATCGCGTGCGCCACGTGCAGCTGTGGTCGCTCGCGCCCGCCGCGCCGCCCGCGGCGCGCGATCCGCTCGCGGTGTCGCTGCTCGATTCGCTCGCGAACGATCCACTGCTGCGTTCGGGCGACCAGTACGGGCTCTGGAACCCGGGGCCCGCGGGCTCCTACGGCGGCCGGCTGCGCGCCGACGTGCACGCGCTGGAAGGCTGGCGGCTCGGCGTGGGCTCGAACGCGATCGCGCTCGCGATCGCCGACACGGGCGTGGATCCCGACCATCCCGAGCTCGCGGGCACGATGCCCGACGGCCGCCCGCGGCTGTTCGAGCCGTTCAACGCCACGCTCGAGCCCTCGGGCGCCGTGCGCGACTCGTTCGGTCACGGCACGCCCGTGGCGGGCGTGGCGCTCGCGCGCACGAACGACGGCGCGCCGCTGCACCCGGGCCGCGGCGTGGCCGGCGTGTGCGGCGGCGACGGGCTCGGCAACGCCGGCTGCCGGTACGTGCCCATCAAGATCTCGCCCGGCCACTCGGGCGACGCGACGTCTTACGACGTGGCGCGCGCGGTGATGCACGCCACGCGCGTGGGCGCGCGCGCGATGAACCTGTCGTACGCGAGCGACGGGCCCAGCCGCGTGGAGCGCGAAGCCATGCTGTGGGGGCTCGTGCACGGCTGCGTGGTGGTGGCCGCGGCCGGCAACCAGGGCTTCAACGACCCGACGCGACCGCAGTACCCCGCGGCGTTCGCGGCCGACGGCTTCTGCATCCAGGCCGGCGCCAGCGACTGGAACGACGAGCGCGCGGTGTTCTCGTCGTACGGTCCCGGGCTCGACCTGCTCGCGCCCGGCTTCGTGGTGTGGACCACGTTCATGACGTATCCCAGCTACTACGGCGCCACGTACGACGGCTACGTGCGGGCCTCGGGCACGTCGTTCGCCGCGCCGTTCGTGACGGGCGCCGTGGGGCTGCTCGCCGCCGCGCGGCCCGAGCTGCAGGACGTCGACTTCCAGCGCGTGCTGCGCGAGAGCGCCGACGACCTCGGAGCACCCGGGCCCGACGCGCCCACCGGCTGGGGCCGGCTGAACCTGGGCCGCGCGCTCGCCGCCGTGGCGCCCGAGATCGGCATCCTGCACGACGAGTCCGAGGCGCGGCTCGTGTCGCGCGCCGTGTTCGACACGCTGTTCGTGGGCGAGCGCTTCTCGATCGGGCTCGACCGCTGGCGCGGCGCCGTGCCCGCCGAGCGGCTCGAGGTGCGCGCCACGGTCGCGGTGCCCGACTCGTTCCTGGGCGAGGTGCGGGTGTGGCCGCGTCTCGGCGGCACGATGTCCGTGCGCGGCGACTTCACGCTGCCCTACTGGGCGCCGTGGGCCGAGGTGCTCGCGCGCGACGCGCGGTCGTTCACGCTGCGCGGCTGGCTGTACCGCGTCACCGACTGCACGAACTGCCTGGACGACGTGATCCCGCTGCCGGTGGACCAGGCGCGTTTCGGTTACACGGTGATGGGTCGCGTGGACCGCGCGCCGCGCTTCGAGGTGGCGGCGCTGGAGTCTCCCGCGCGCGTGGCCGCCGCGGCGGCCGTCGTGCAGCCCGGCGACACGCTGACGCTGCGCTGGAGCGCCACCGACGCCGACACGGTGTCGCGCGTGGACGTGGACTTCGCCGGGCCCGACGGCCGCGTGCGGCTGGTGTCCGGCCGCGTGCGGCTGGTGTCGGCCGCGGCGGCGTCCGGCAGCGCGCGCGTGGCCGCTCCGTGCGCGGGCCCGGGCGGCGCCACGGGCGAGCTGCGCTTCGTGGCGCGCGACGAGCGCGGTCACGCCGACAGCACCGTGGCGGTGGTGCCGCTCGCGATCGCGCCGTCGGGATGCGGTGGCGCGCCGCTGCGCTTCGGCGCGGGGCCGAACCCGTTCGCGGGGCGGCTGAGCGCGTGGGCGCCCGAGCCGGGCCGCGTGCAGGTGCTGGACGCCGGCGGCCGGCGCGTGCGCGGGCTCGGCGTGGTGTCGGGCCGGTTCACATGGGACGGGCGCGACGACCGGGGGCGCACGGCGGCGGCGGGGCTCTACTTCCTGCAGTGGCGCGGCGCGCACGCGAGCCGAACGGTGCGCGTGGTGAAGCTGGACCGGTGATAGTGTCCGCGCCCATGACGCCGCCCCGAACCCGCCCGCACCTCGTACCGATCGCGCTGGCTGCCCTGCTCGCGCTCGCCGGCTGCGCACCGCGCACCCGCGCGCCGCAGGGCCCGACCGTGGAGGACGTGACGCCCGCGTTCCTCGCGACGCGAGCCGCCGCCGATCCGCAGATCGCGGCCGAGCCCGGCCGGGTGGCGATCACGTGGGCGGTGCGATAGGGCGAGGGCTGGGACGCGTGGTTCTCCGCGTCGTCCGACAGCGGCGCGCACTGGTCCGAGCCGCTGCGGCTGAACGCGGTGGCCGGGCGCGTGTCGTCGTACGCCGAGAGCCGCCCCGCGCTGGCGATGGGGCCGCAGGGCCTGGTCGCGGTCGCGTGGCCGGCGAAGCGCGACAGCGGCGAGTACGCCGACGACGTGATGGTGCGCGCCAGCCGCGACGGCGGCGCCACGTTCGGCGCGCCGCAGCTGGCGAACGACGACCACGGCGATCCGCGCTCGACCTACCACGGCTTCCTGGCGCTCGACGCGCGACCCGACGGCGCGTGGATCGTGTCGTGGATCGACGGGCGCACCGCCGCCGCCGCCGGCCAGGAGGGCGAGCCCGCCGCCGCCGAGATCTGGAGCAGCACCAGCAGCGACGGCGGCCGCAGCTGGTCGGCGAACGTGCGCGTGGCCGACAGCGTGTGCGCGTGCTGCCGCGTGGCGATGCGCGCCGGGCAGGGCAACCGCGTGGCGCTCGTCTACCGCACCGCGCGCGGGAACCGCCGCGATCCGCGGCTGGCGCTGTCGCGCGACGGCGGCGCCTCGTGGCCGCTCGACACGCTGCTGTCGGACGACGGCTGGCTGCTGAACGGCTGTCCCTCGCACGGCCCCGCGGTGAGCCTGTTCGCGGGTGGCGGCCACGTGGCGTGGTACACCGGCGCCGCCGGCAGCGAGGGCGTGTGGGCCGCCACGTGGCGCGACGACGGCGGCGTGGAGATGGGCCGCCACGCGTTCACCGAAGGCCTGCGCGAGGCGGAGCGCCCGCTGCTCGCCGGCTGGGGCCGCGGCGCGCTCGCGGGCGTGCTCGGGCGGCCCGAGGCCGACACCTCGCGCCGCGTGTTCGCGGTGCGGGCGCTCGGCGAGGACGGCGGCGGCTCGCCGTGGACGCTGCTCGGCGCACGCGCGAAGACCGCGGCGCTGGCGGCCGACGCGCCGAGGCACGCCTGGGCGTGCTGGGTGGAGCAGACCGGCGACGGCCCGCGGCTACGCGTGGCGCGGCTCGCGATGCGCCCCTGACGGGCCCGCAGCGGCGGCCGGGCGATCCCGGCGGCCCGGCGGCATCACGCGCGGCGAGCCACCTTCCCCGGCCGGAGACTGCGCATCGTCGGCGCTCGCAAGCGCCGGGCACGCCGTGCCGATAGCCCTCTCGGCCCGACACGACCTTCCTTTCCAGCGAAAGGGAATCCCATGCGACAGATGCTCCTCGTTTTCGGGTGGCTCGCGATGGCCGCTTCCACTGCACTCGCCGGCGGAACGCCGGTGCTCACCGTGGACGGCACGCTCGACGGCACGTACGGCGGCGCGATCGCCACGCAGACCGTGCAGACGCAGTTCGGCGACGCGAGCGGCGGCGGCACCGGGTTCACGAACGGCTCGGAACTGGATGCGCTCCACGTGTATTCGGACGGCGCCTACCTGTACGTGTTCGTGGCGGGCAACCTCGAATCGAACTACAACAAGATCGAGATCTTCCTGGACACGAAGGACGGCGGGCAGAACGTGCTGCGCGCCGACAACGCCGACGTCGACTTCAACGGACTGAACCGCCTGAGCGGGCTCCGGTTCGACGCCGGGTTCGAGCCCGACTACTACCTCACCATGTCGGGCGGCGATCAGGGCGGCACGTACGGCATGTTCGTGAACGGCGCCGCGCTGTCGACCGCCGGTGGCGGCGCGGGCGGCTACATGGGCACCACGACCGCCGCCAGCAACGGCGTGCTCTCGGGTGGCAACTGGGACATCGGCGTGCGCATGACGATCAACAACGCGAACACGGGAGGCGTGACCGGCGGTTGCAATGGCGATTCGCCGGGCGCGGTCGACTCCGGCATCGAGATCGCGGTGCCGCTCGACTCGCTCGACTGGACGCCGGGGCAGTCGCTGCGGGTCTGCGCGTTCGTGAACGGCAGCGGCCACGACTATCTCGCGAACCAGGTGCTGCCCGGCCTGCCCGCCGGCACGTGCAACCTCGGCGATCCGCACGCCGTGGATTTCACCGCGCTCGCCGGCGACCAGTTCACCACGGTGGACCGCGCGGTGCCGGTGCGGCCGACCACATGGGGACAACTGAAGGCCCGCTACCGCTGAGTTGTGCGCGGAAGATCGCAGTTGCCGGGGCCTCGTCCTTTGCGGACGGGGCCCCGGAGCTTTCAGAACGCGTAGCGGCAGCGGTGCTGTCGGCAGTGCTCGATTCGCCGTGTCGGCACCTGCCGCCAGTAGTAGCG
>JBGAMH010000291.1:0-5337 GCA_044223135.1 Candidatus Eiseniibacteriota bacterium
TCGATCGCGGGCCGCAGCTGCTCGTACAACGCGGCTCCGGACGACGCCGCGAGCTCGGCCTCGGCCTCGGGGAATTCGCGGCGCAGCCGTGCCAGGTTGCGATCGGCCATCGCCACGAAGTACTCGCGGTCCACGAGGTCGCCCACGCGCAGGCCGGTGCGGCTGGTCTTGTCGCGATACGAGTAGCCGATGCCGCGGCCGGTGGTGCCGATGGCGCCGGGGCCCTTCTCGGTCACGGCTTCGACGACGCGGTGGTACGGCAGGATGAGGTGCGCCGCGGCGCTCACGCCGAGCCGTTCGCGAGCGGGCACGCCGCGCTCCTCGAGCCCGGTCACCTCCGTGCGCAGCTTGTCGAGGTCCACCACGACGCCGTTGCCGATCAGGCAGCGCCGGCCCTCGTGCAGGATGCCGCTGGGCACCAGGTGCAGCACCAGCGTTTCGCCGCGATGAATCACGCTGTGGCCGGCGTTCGGGCCACCCTGGTAGCGGGCCACGACGTCGGCGCGGCCAGCCAGCGCATCGACGATCTTGCCCTTGCCCTCGTCGCCCCACTGGGCGCCGACCACCACCGTGCACGGCATGATCACGACCCTCCTTGTCGAGACGGACGCGGCACGTTAGCCCCGGCCCCGGGGCGTGTCCACCGCGCGAACGCCCCGGCGGGGCGATCCGCCGGGGCGTGTGCGTGGCGCGAGGCGGGATCAGCGCGCGGCGAGTTCCTCGAGCAGGATCTCGGCGGCGTCGGTGCCGGCGCGCTTCTGCGCTTCGGCGGTGCTGGCACCCAGGTGGGGCAACGGCAGCACGTTCGGCAACCCGAGCAACGGATGATCGGCCGGCGCGGGCTCGTGCTCGAACACGTCCACCGCCGCGCCGCGCAGCGCGCCACTCGTGAGCGCCGCCACGAGCGCGGCCTCGTCCACCACCCCGCCGCGGGAGGCGTTCACGAGGATCGCGTCCTTCTTCATCAGCGCCAGCTCGCGCGCGCCGACCGCGCCCCGCGTCTCCGCGGTCAGCGGCACGTGCAGCGTCAGCACGTCGGCGCGGCGGAACAGCGACTCGCGGTCCACGATCTCGGTCCAGTCGAACCCGGCCGGGCTCGTCTTGTGCGGCGGATCGTGCCAGATCACCGGCATCGAGAACGCGCGGGCGCGCACGGCCACCTCGCGGCCGATGCGGCCGAACCCGAGGATGCCCATGGTGCGGCCGGCCAGCTCGCGGCCCTGGTAGCGGCTCTTCTCCCACACGCCGCGCCGGAGGTCGGCGGACGCGGGGGCGAGGTGCCGCTCCAGCGCGAGTGCCATGCCGAACACGAGTTCGGCCACGGACACGCTGTTGGCGTTCGGCGTGTTGCGCACCACCACGCCGCGCTGCCGCGCCGCCTCGGCGTCCACGTTGTCGAGCCCGGTGCCGGCACGCACCACCACGCGCAGGTCGGCGGCGCCGGCGAGCACGTCGGCGGTCACCTTCGTGGCGCCGCGCACGACCAGTCCCTGCGTGCCGGCGAGCGCGGCCACCAGTTCCGCACCCTTGAGCCCGTTCGCTTCGATCACCTCGTGGCCGGCGTCCCGGATCATCGCGACGGCGGCGGCGTCCACCCTGTCGCAGACCAGGACCCTCACGCCTGGTCCCAGGCGGCCGTGGCGGCGTCCGCCGCACCCTTCGCGGGACGCCCCAGCGCGTTCACGCACTCCGACAACGCGCCCAGCACCACGTGGATGTCGGCGAGGTCGTAGGCGCCCATGTGGCCGATGCGGAGCATCTTGCCCTTCATGTGGTCCTGCCCGCCGGCCACCGTGATGCCGTGCACCTCGCGCAGCCGCTTGATCACCGCGGGCACTTCGATGCCCGCCGGCGGCTCCAGCGCGGTCACGGAGTTCGCGGGGCTCTTCGAGAACAGCGTGAAGCCCAGCGCCTGCGCGCCCGCTCGCGTGGCGGCGGCGAGGCGGGCGTGACGCCGGTGCACCGCGTCGAGCCCTTCCTCCTTCATCATGGCGATGGCTTCCTCGACCGCGAAGATCAGGCTCACCGCCGGCGTCCACGGCGTTTCGCCGGCCGGCAGGTTCTTGCGGTACTTGCGCAGGTCGAAGTAGAAGCGCGGCATCTTCTCGCCCTCGATCGCGTCCAGCGCCCACGGCGCCAGGCTGACGGTGGCGATGCCCGGAGGCGCCATCAGGCCCTTCTGCGACCCGGTCACGACCACGTCCACGCCCCACTCGTCCTGCGGCAGCGGGTGAACGCCGAGGCTGGTGATCGCGTCGAGCACGATCAGCTTCTTGCGCGCGCGCGTGATGCGCGCGATCGCCTTCGCGTCGTGCAGCGTGGCGGTGGACGTCTCGCTGTGCGTGCTGAACACGGCGGTGATCGACGGATCGGCGTCCAGGCGCTTCTCCA
Organism: Candidatus Eiseniibacteriota bacterium; assembly: GCA_044223135.1. Taxonomy (GTDB): domain Bacteria; phylum Eisenbacteria; class RBG-16-71-46; order RBG-16-71-46; family RBG-16-71-46; genus JBGAMH01. The sequence continues at coordinate 2,392 of JBGAMH010000291.1, forward strand.
CCTCGGCCGGGTCCACCGCGTGGCCCCACGGCACGTCGATCGTCTCGTACGGCACGCCGTAGGCCTTGCAGATGTTGCCCCAGCGCTCGCCGAACTTGCCGCCGACGATGCACAGCGCCTTCTGGCCCGGGCCCATCAGGTTGATGACCGCGGCCTCCATGGCGCCCGAACCCGACGAGGCGAGCATCAGCACCTCGCCCTGCGTCTGGTGCAGCCAGCGCAGGTCCTCGCTCACCTTCTTGTAGGTGGCGCGGAACACCTCGGTGCGGTGGTGCGGCGGGATCTGCGACAGGGCGCGCAGGATGCGCGCGGGGATCTCCACGGGCCCCGGCGTGAACAGCCGGGGGCGCGTCGCGATGCGGGTGCTGGAAGCGGTGGGCGTGACGGACACGTGCGCGTCCTCCGTTCAGGAGTGGGGCCCGGATCGGGCGCGGTCAGTGAGCGTAGCGGGGTGACGGTTCGGCGGGCGGATCGGTCGGCTTGTCGGGCCGCGGTTCGAGGGCGTGCTCCAGCACGTCGTCCATGCTGTCCATCAGCACGAACGTCACGTCGCGGCGCACTTCCTCGGGCAGCTCGCTCAGGTCCTTCTCGTTCTCGCGCGGCACCAGCACGGTGCGCATGCCCGCGCGGCGGGCGGCCACGGCCTTCTCGTTGAGCCCGCCGATCGGGAGCACGTTGCCGCGCAGCGTGATCTCGCCGGTCATGGCGACGTCGGCGCGCGTGGGGCGCCCGGTCAGCGCCGAGACGAGCGCGGTCGCGATCGTGATGCCGGCCGACGGGCCGTCCTTGGGCATCGCGCCCTCGGGCACGTGCACGTGCACGTCGAGGTCGCGGTGGAACCAGCGGTCGAGCCCGAGCTGGCTCGCGCGCGAGCGCGCATAGCTCATCGCGGCCTGCCCCGATTCGCGCATCACGTCGCCGAGCTTGCCGGTGAGCAACAGGTCGCCCTTGCCCGCGAGCAGGCTGACCTCGATCGTCAGCAGGTCGCCGCCGGTCTCGGTCCACGCGAGCCCGTTCGCGATGCCGACGCGCGAGCGGCGCTCCACGTTCGTGTCGAGGTACTTGCGCGGGCCCAGGTACTCGCCCACGTCCTTGCCGTCGATCGTGACGCGCTTCTTGAGCTTGCCCTCGGCCTTCTTCTTGGCCACCTTGCGGCACAGGCCCGCGAGCTCGCGCTCCAGGTTGCGCACGCCCGCTTCGCGCGTGTAGCCCGCGATCAGCGTGACGATGGCGTCGTCGGTCACCGCGACGTCGCCCTCCTCCAGGCCCGCCGCGGCGCGCTGCTTGGGCACCAGGAAGCGCCGCGCGATCTCGAGCTTCTCGGTCTCGAGGTAACCCGGCAGCCGGATGACCTCCATGCGGTCCACGAGCGCGGGCGGGATCGAGTACAGCGAGTTCGCGGTGCAGATGAACATGACCTGCGACAGGTCGAAGTCCACCTCGAGATAGTGGTCGTTGAACGTGTGGTTCTGCTCGGGGTCGAGCACTTCGAGCAGCGCGCTCGCCGGGTCGCCGCGGAAGTCCGCGCCGAGCTTGTCGATCTCGTCGAGCAGGAACACGGGATTGCGGCTGCCGGCGCGGCGCAGGCTCTGGATCACGCGGCCCGGCAGCGACCCGATGTAGGTGCGGCGGTGACCGCGGATCTCGGCCTCGTCCCGCACGCCACCCAGGGCCACGCGCACGAAGCGGCGGCCCAGCGCGCGCGCGATGGACTTGCCGAGCGACGTCTTGCCCACGCCCGGCGGGCCCACGAAGCACAGGATCGGCGCCTTGTTCTTGCCGGTGAGCTTGAGCACCGACAGGTACTCGACGATGCGCTCCTTCACCTTCTTGAGACCGTAGTGATCCTCGTCGAGCACCGCCTCGACGTTCGCGATCACCAGGTTGTCGCGGGTCACCGTGCGCCACGGCAGCGCCACGAGCCAGTCGACGTAGCTGCGCACGACGGTGGCCTCGGGCGACATGAAGCTCATGCGCGAGAGCCGCTCCAGCTCCTTCATGGCGCGCTGCCGGACTTCCTTGGGCATCTTCGCCTTGCGGATGGCCTCGGCCAGTTCGTCCAGCTCGTTCGGCGCCTCGCCGCCGGGCTGCCCCAGCTCCTTGCGGATCGCCTTGAGCTGCTCCTGCAGGTAGAACTCCTTCTGGTTCTTGTGCACCTGCGAGCGGACCTGGCCCTCGATCTTGCGTTCCAACCGCACGATCTCGAGCTCGCCGGCGAGCACCTCGGAGATCAGGCGCAGGCGCGCCGACGGGCCCTCGGCCTCGAGCAGCTTCTGCTTGGCGGGCACCTTGATCTGCAACTGCGAGGCGAGCGTGTGCGACAGCTGCCCCGGGTCGGTGATCGTCTGCGCGCCCTGCACCACCTCGTCGGGAATCCGGCGGTGCAGGTGGACGTAGTCCTGGAACAGCTGCAGCGCGTGGCGCGACAGCGCCTCGGTCTCGGAGCCCGGCTCGGCCGCGTCCACGAGCGGCGCGACCTGCACCGTGTAGTACTCGTTCGCCCACTGGAAGCGTTCCACGCGCGCACGCACGAGGCCCTCGGCGAGCACGCGCATGGTGCCGTCGGGCAGGCGGAACAGCTGCAGCACGCGCACCACGCAGCCGGTCTTGTAGAGCTCGTCGTGCTGCGGATCGGACACGTCGCTGCGCTTCTGCGCGGTCACGAACAGGATCCGGTCGCGCGCGACGGCCTTCTCGATGGCGTGCACCGAGGGCATGCGGCCCACCAGCAGCGGCTGCGTCATGTACGGGAAGAACACCACGTCCCGCAGCGGCAGCAGCGGCAGGCGGTCGAGGAACTCGTACGTCTCGTCGCCACGCTGCACCGACAGCGTGGACGCCCGGCTCGATTCGGCGCGCGGGCGGGTCTTGGAGCGATCGGAGGCCGTCGAACGGGTGCGCTTGCGGGTGCTGGTCGGTGACACGAGGACTCCTCACGAGGTGGTC
>JBGAMH010000292.1:0-5334 GCA_044223135.1 Candidatus Eiseniibacteriota bacterium
CCGGTGACGCACCATCGAGGCCCGCGCGCGAGGATGCACGCGGGCAGCCGTGTTCTGATCGGAGTGACGCTCGTCGCGCTCGCGGTGGCGGCCGCGCCCATGTTGAGACCGCCGCGTGAGCCGGCCGCGATCCAGAAGGTCCTCGGGCAGGGCCCGCATGCCGGCGACTGCGAGCAGTGCCACACGATGCACGGTGCCGACGCGCCGGTCGTGTACCCGAACGCCCTGGTCGGGGCCGACGACAACACGCTCTGCCAGCGCTGCCACGTGACGCCGTGGGAGGGCGGTGGCTACGCCACCGACGCGCTCTACCGCGCCACGGGCCACGGCTCGAGCCCGACCATGATCTGGCCCGGCTCGAATCCGCCCGCCCGCATCGAAGCCGATGCCGCGGGCAAGTGCCTGAACTGCCACGACTCGCACGGTTGGACCGACGCCACGGGCCTGATCCCGCACCTGGCGGTCGCCCGCGAGGAGAAGCTCTGCCTCACCTGTCACGACGGCCACCCGGCCACCACGAACGTGCAGGTGGATTTCCAGAAGCCCTACCGCCACCCGACGCTCGACTACACGGGGCGCCACGCGGGGGCGGACGAGAGCCAGCCGACCGCGTTCGGAACCACGCCGGGCAACAACCGCCACGCCGAGTGCGAGGACTGCCACAACGCGCACGTGAGCCGACCCGACGGTCTCGGCATGCCGCGCGACCTGGACGCCTCCGCGACCACGCTGGGCGTGAGCCGCGTGGCGGTGCTGAACGGCACCGCCGGTGCGCCGCCGGCCTACAACTTCGTGCCGGGCGTGGACACGCTGACGACGCCGTTCGCCGAGTACCAGCTGTGCTTCAAGTGCCACTCGTCGTGGACCTCGCAGCCGAGCGGCAAGACCGACCTCGCGATGGTGCTGAACCCGTCGAACCCGTCGTACCACCCGGTCGAAGCGCAGGGTCGCAACCTGAACATCGATTCGCGTGCGTTCGTCACCGGCTGGAAGCCCACGTCCTTCACGCGCTGCGGCGACTGCCACGGCAGCGACTTCGGCACCACGCGCGGCCCGCACGGCTCGATCTACCCGGCGATCCTCAAGAAGAACTACGTCGCGTCCCCCATGTCCCGCGCGATGTTCTCGGACGAGATCTGCTTCAGCTGCCACGTGTACGAAACCTACGCGGACCCCCGGGCGCCCGACGAGGTCCAGCAGCTGTCTCGGTTCAACGGCCCGCGCGCGCGCGTCGGGCACGCCGTGCACGTGGGCGAGCACCAGGTGCCCTGCTACGCCTGTCACACCACGCACGGCTCCACGACGCTGCCGTTCCTGCTCGTGACCGGGCGGATGCCCGGCCTCACCTCGTACGTGCAGACGTTCGACGGGGGCACCTGCGGCACGAACTGCCACGGTTCCGAGTCGTACACGGTGAACTATGCGCGGTAGCGGGCCCGTGGGGCGGTGGTGGGTGTGGGGAGCCGTGCTGACGGCCCTGCTGGCGCCGATCCGGGCGACGGCCGAGGGCATGTTCGGCACCGCGCAGGTGCAGTACCAGCGCGTCGAGGACTTCCTGTACCTGCAGCGCGCCGACGGCACGCAGGAGCGCCGGCCGTACACGCGAGAGCTGTGGCTCCAGACGTACGACCTGAACCACCGCGCCTATCCGCGGCAGAACATGCTGCTGCAGTCCTCGCTCCGCCTGACGGAGCTGAGCTACAGCAAGAGCGCCGACTTCCAGCGCACGCCGTTCGGCAGCATGCGCCTGCTGCACCCCTACGCGAACTTCTACGTGTCGAGCCAGCCCACGCTGTCGCGCGTGGCGCTCGTGCCGGTGGGCGGATCGGCCGCCGATTCCGCGCGTGCGACCACGCTGGAGACGCGGCGGCTGGAGAACCAGTTCATCGGCCACGTCGCGGTGCCGAAGATGCCCACGCTGGACGTGTCGTGGATCACCCGCCGCACGGGCGCGGTGGCGTCGGTGCCCGGAGACCAGAGCCGTCAGCGCAACGCGCGCCTCGCGTACGACCGCGAGACCTGGAACACGTTCGTCTCGTGGACCGACCAGCGCTCGCAGCGCCGGGCCGCGAACGTCGTACCGATGGAGCAGGGCATCTTCCGCACCGGCGCCGCGGCCCGGACGTCGCCGATGCCGCAGCTCGGCCTGCACGCTCAGTACGACCTGACCGACACGCGAAGCGGGTTCCGCGGCGCGGCCAAGGCCTCCACGCAGACGCACTCGGCGGAGGCGGGCGCCGACTGGCGGCACACCACGCGATGGAACACGTCGCTGGCGGGGAACCTCCGCAGCACGCGCACGTCGTTGCTGCGCAATCGCATCCAGAACGACTTCGAATCGTCGCTCAGCACGAACTGGCAGCCGCTGCCCCTCACGCGCCTGACCGCGGCGGGCGGCGTGCGCTCGCAGCGCCTCGCGTCGGGGGCGAACCGCACGCTCGAGTACCTCACCACGCTGGCGGCCGGCGACGTGCAGGTGCGGCCGGGCTGGCGTGCGAACGCGATGGCCTCGAACACCGTGAATCGCGATCCCGAGCGCGGAGCGTACGCCGTGCAGACGATGGGCGGGACGAGTCGCATGATGTTCGGTCGTGTGAACCAGTTCGACGCGGACCTGAACGTGACCGTGAACGGCGACACCGGCTCCGTCCCGCAGCGGTACTCGAACGCGTGGGGGACGCGCCTGGCGATCCAGCCGCTGCGCGGCATCACGCTGATCGGCAGCCTGCGCAACTACCGCGTGGGGCCCGGGCTTCTGACGTCCACCAGCATCTCGCGCACGCGGAGCGCCGACGTGCTCTGGCGGCCCATCTCGACGTTCGACGTCACGGGCTCGTACTCCGTGACGGGCGTGCCGCCGGGAGACGCGCCCCGCATGGTGAGCCGGAGCGTGACGGGGCACTGGGCGCCCCGGTCCAGCGTGCAGATCACCGGGACATGGTCCAACAGCTCGCAGGACCGGGCGAGCACTTCGGGGACGGGATTCGTCGGTCGAGAGTTCGCCAGCGGGCGCGCCCAGGTGGCGTTCACCCGTCGGCTGTCCGCCACCGGCGGCCTGACCGTGGCCAACCCCGGGACCAATCGGTCGGCGAAAGAGTATGATGCGATGGTGACCTGGAGCTTCGGACGATGACCCGTGTCTCTTCTCATTTCGTGCGCCTCCTGGCCGTGGCCGCGATGCTCGCCGCGGTGGCGGGTTGCGCCGCGCCCATGCGGGTGTTCGTGAACCGGCAGGCCGACATGACCCTCTACCAGAAGGTCGTGGTCGTGCCGTTCACGAACCTGAGTGGCGATCCGTACGCCGGCAACCGCGTGACCCGCGCGTTCACCACCGAGCTGGTGATCGCCGACCGGTTCCAGTTCGTGGATCCCGCCCAGCTCACCGGCGAGCTCGACCGGGTCGGCGGGGCCCCCGACGCCTACGGGCAGATCGACGCGAACAAGCTCCGGGACGTCGCCACCCGCCTGCAGGCCACCGCGTACATCCGGGGCGCCGTCAGCGAGTACTCGCTGGTGCACACGCCCACGGCCGAGTACCCCGTGATCTCGTTCGACGTCGAAATGGTGGACGTGGCCAGCGGCAACGTGGTCTGGCGCGTCTCCGTGACCGAATCGGGCAAGGGCCGGGTGCCGGTGATCGGCGGTTCCGGCGAACGCACCTTCGGGCGCGTCACGCAGGAGGCCTGCCAGCGTGCGGTGGGCCTGCTCAAGGCGCGCGCGTTCTAGTCATGAAGCTCCGACGCCTCTGCCTCCTGCCCCTGTGCGCCGCGGCGTGGGTCCTGACGGGCTGCGGTGGCACCGCGCCGCCTCCCCGGCCGATCGCCGAGGGCGCGCCGCGCATCGCGGTGCTCACGTTCGAGGACCTCTCGGGCCAGGCCGGCGTCGGCGAGCGGCTCACGCGCATCGTCTACACCGAGCTCGCCCGGGCCGGCCGCTGGCAGGTGGCGGAGCTCGGCGAGACCGACATGGCCCTGGTCGAGGCGCGCGTGCGCTCGACCAGCGTGATGACCATGGACCAGACGCAGACGGTGTCGAGCAAGGTGAACGCCCGCTGGCTGCTCACGGGCAGCGCCCTGGAGTACGGGCGCGTACGCACGATCGACGGAGAAGTGCCCAGCGTGGGGCTCGCGCTGCGCCTGATCGACGGGACGACGGGCCGGGTGGTGTGGGCCGATCAGCGGTTTCGCAGTGGCGAGGATCGCGAGTTGATCTTCGCCTGGGGACGCATCAACGACATTGCGCAGCTCGCGGGCCGCACGGCCGCCGAGCTGGTGAAGGACATCCGTCTGCCGGCCGCGGGGGACACGACGTCCGTGAGGAGAGGGGCACCATGAGGATGAGCTGGGTCGGACTCGCGTGTGTGGCCGTCATGACGATCGCGGCGGGGCCGGCGGCACCGCCGAGCCCGGTGCAGCCGGCGCCGAGCACGATGTCGAAAGCGGCGAAGCTCAAGTTCCGCTCCGTCACGCTGCACGTGTTCCACCGGGCGTTCGAGAACTTCCACGACCAGGTGGAGGCGAAGATCGGCCAGGAATTCCGGATCGGCGACAGCAACTACACCGGGATCGTGACGGACTTCGTGCCCGACTTCATGATGGACCTGAAGAGCCGCAAGGTGACCACGCGCAGCAACGAGCCGAACAACCCCGCGGTGCGCGTGGTCGTTCGCCGCGGTGGGAAGGCGCAGGACACCACGTGGGCGTTTCTCAACATGCCGCCGCATTTCGCGAAGAAGTCGCTCGTGGCGTGTCTCGCGCCGCACGTGTCGTTCGAGCACCCCGAGCCGGTCGCGAGCCGTGACTCGCTCGCGGTGCGGATGATGCAGCTGGAGGGCCGGTGATGCGCGGGAAGGGACTCTTGCGGATGGTGCCGCTGGCGGGCCTGTTCGTTTCGCTGCTCGCGTTCGTGGCCGCCGGCTCGCCCGGCGTGCCCGCACTGAAGCTGCTGCAGGCGGCCGGTGGCGCGAACCCCCATGCGGCCAACCCGCACGGCGCGGGTGCGAAGCCCACCACCGGTTCGACGGCCGGTCGCGCGGTCAAGCCCAAGGGGCCCGCGCGCAGCTGCTACGACTGCCACACCGAGGCGAAGAAGGCGTATCAGAAGAAGTTCGTGCACAAGCCGATGCTCAAGGAGGACTGCCGGGCGTGCCATCTGAGCCACGGCTTCTCGCAGCAGCTCGTGCTGAAGACGTCGCCCGAGCGGCTGTGCCTCGAGTGCCATCCGGCGGCGAAGGAAGTCGCGGCGCACCAGCACCCCGCGTACAAGTCGGGTGACTGCCTCGGCTGCCACGACCCGCATGCGAGCAACCGCCCGCACCTGATCCGCGACGGCTCG
>JBGAMH010000293.1:0-5223 GCA_044223135.1 Candidatus Eiseniibacteriota bacterium
CCCGATGCGCGCCGGCAGCGGCGCCACGCTGCAGGCCCGGCTCGATCTTCGCGAGAGCGTGCACGCGGCGGTGCTCGACGTGAGCGGCCGCGTGGTGCGCCTGCTCGTGGACGGCGGCATCCCGTTCGACCAGGGCCCGACCGGCCCGGTCCGCGACGTGATGCTGCGGTGGGACGGCCGCCGGGCCGGCGGCGAGTCGGCGCCGCCGGGGCTCTACTTCGTGCGCGTGCGCAACGGCTCGCGCGCGGCCACCGCGCGCGTCGCGATCGTGGAGTGAACTCGCACGCGCTGCGCGGATGGCGCCGCACCCGGGTCGCTCCCGGCCCGAAGGGGAGAGGCTCCGGGAAGGCCGGGCCAGCACAGCCCGCGGGGATCCCGTCTCGACGGCGTGTCCCCTCGTGTTCCGTACAACCGGAGAAGCCGTTGCTCCTCGAGCTCGCTGTCGAAGCGGGCTTGCGGCAGGTCACACGGCAGGCAGGAGGAGCAACCATGGCGAAGACCCTGTGCATCAGTCTGGTGTTCGCGATCACTCTCGCGGGATTCGCGGGGGCACGCGCCGAGCCAGCCGGCGAGACCGAGCCCAGCCTCCGGGCGTCGATTCCCGAACCGGAACCCATTGTGGGCTTCATGTCCGGAGGTGCCGACGGCGCGTGGGAGCAGTTGCCGACACGACACCCCCCGCGTGGCGTGTCCGTCACCGGAACCGTCCTGGACCGGGAACGCGATCGCCTGCTCTTCCTCACGGCTGATCGCGTCTGGAGCCTGGGGTTGTCGGACGGCCTGTGGCAGCGATTGCCCGTCCGCGGCGCCTTTCGCGGCGCGCCCGCCGGTATCGCCCTCTTCGACTCGGTACGCGACGAGGTCCTGATCGTGGGAGGTGACGTTCCCGGCGCCACACCCGATGTGTGGAGCCTCGATCTCCAACGCGACCTCGAGTGGAGGCCGTTGTCCATGGGAGGATCGACGATGCCGAGTGCTCGGCGCGGTGCGGCAGGAGCACTCGATCCCCGCACACGGTCGATCGTTGTGTTTGGGGGGCACGATGGAAGTCAGTGGCGGAACGACACGTGGGTGCTCGACCTCGGTGATCCGCCGCACTGGACCCGGCTCGACATCTCCGGCGCCGTGCCCATGGCCACGGCGTCGCAAAAGCTCGTGTACGACGCTCGCCGGAACCGAATGCTGCTCATTGCCGACCCGGTTGCGGGCGGGCCCGCGGAGACGTGGGAACTGTCCCGTGAGGGGGCTCCCTCGTGGCGTCGGCTCGACACCATCGGAACCGCTCCGATCGCGTTGACGGCCTGCGTCGTCGACTACGACCCGGATCGGGATTGGATCTGGGTGGACGGCGGCAGCAACGACGTCACGTCGGACGTCTTCACGCTGTCGCTCACGGACCCTCCGACGTGGAGCAGTCAGGGGGGCGTCCTCCGTCGATGGAACCACGGCGGCGCTTACGACACGCAGCGCCACGGCTTGATCGTCGCGCTCGGCGGAACAGAACCGGAATACGAGCTCTACTCCCACCAGACGGGCGTCTCGGTAAGAGGTCCAGGCAACCCCACCGTGCCCTTCCTTCCGACAGGGGTCGAAGCACCCGAGCCCGGCGAAAACGCGGAGCCCATCGCGTGCTTCGACCCGATCACGCGCTCGGTGAAGACCAGCCGGGGGTTCGAGTGGTGGACCCGCTACTACAGCGAGAACGCTCACGAGTACCTGTATTCGTTCCCCTATGCGAGTGGGGTCGAGTGCGAGTTCGCGAGCGATCCCCTGTTCGAGTGGAGGCCTTTCTCCACCCAGCGGTCGGGGCCCTCGCTATCGGGCATGGCGTGGGCGTACGACTCGCGCCGGCAGCGGGTCGTCTGCTTCGGAGGCTCGGGCGCCTGCGGACCGTACGGATGTTCGCGATCGGCGGCCACATGGGAACTCAACCTTTCGGCGTCACCACCGAAGTGGAGGGATCTCGGCGAACTCGCAGGGTCCCCTCCGGGTCGCATTGCGGCCTCCGCGGTCTACGACTCGGTGCGGGATCGGGTGCTGCTCGTGGGCGGCTACGTCAGCTTTCATTTCTGGGAGGGCCAACTGGTGGATCGCCTCGTCTGGAGCCTGGACAGGGCCACGAACACTTGGTCGAACCTTCCTACCAGCGAACCACCGGCCTTCGATCATCGGGTTCATGTGTTTCTGGACGTCGAGCGCAATCGATTGATCGCGTACGGATCCGACCTCCACGGGAGTTCGTGGGAGCTTTCCCTCGATTCGGGTGAGTGGAAGGCGCTCCGGCGCAACTGGACGGATGGAGCGACGGGCCGCTATCTCGACAACGACGACGCCGTCACGTTTGACCCGTCGGGGCGGCGGCTGCTCGTGCTCCACGAAGCGTCGCATGCGATCGGAAGCCTGTCCGTCGACGCTCCGTACACGTGGAGCTGGCTGGATACCGACGGCGCGCCGCCCCAGCGCGCGAAGTTCCGGCGCTGGGTCGTTGATCCCGTCCACGACGTGTTCTGGCTGATCGGCGGAACTCCCCCGACTGCGCTGAGCCTGTTCCGACCACGCCGTTCCGGTGCGCTGGTCGAGCACGGGAGCTCGGGCGAACTCGATCCTCGGGATCGACCAGTGCCGGTGACCGCGATTCGATTCCTGGCTCGCGCGGAAGCGCATGCTGCCCGGATCGAATTGGAAATCTCCGGACAGCCCGCCGCCGGCGGTGTGACGCGCTTCGAGCTGTACGACCTGCAGGGTCGCCGGCTGAGCAGCGTGGAATCGGATGGCCGGGGGGGGCAAGTCCGTCGGGCGCAGATCGAGACCACTGCACTTCCGTCGGGGGTCTATCTCACCCGTGCCATCACCGGCGGGCAGTCGTTCACGCGAAGGGTCGCGGTGCTCCATTGATCTCGCGCGCCGCGCGGGCCTCACCACCCGCGCAGCGCGTGCGCGCCCAGCGCGATCAGCGCCGCGGCCACCGTCCACAGCGCCGCGCGTGCCGTCCACGGCACCGCGCGCTCGGGCGGCGGCGCCGTACTCACGGCGCCGAACGCGCGGCGCAGTTCGCCCACCGCCACCGCGAACGCCGCGAGCCACGCCGCGGCCAGCACCAGCAACAGCGCGGGGTGCTTCGTCACCATGAGCATGCGCGCGACGCCCAGCCACACGAGCGAACCCGGCGTGCCGGGCGCGCCCGCCAGCGACAGCAGCGCGTAGCCGCCCGCCGCCGCGCTCCACGGGTGGCGGCGGAACAGCGGCACCGCGGGCTCCGACTCGGACGCCCCCACGGGCAGGTGGTGCGCGAGCGCCGCCGCGCCGGTCAACGCCAGCACCAGGTGCGCGGCCCAGCCCGCGAGCCCGCCGGGCGGCCCGATCGGCAGCGCCTCGTTGCCGCCGCGCGTGGCCACGAGCATCGCCAGCGCGAGCGCACCCTGCAGGCTGGCCATCGTGCCCACGCGGCGCTCGGGCCGGCGCTGCGTGGCCAGCGTGGCCGCGCCGGCGGCGAACGCGATGCCGCACGCCAGGCCCAGCACCGACGCCGCCAGGTGGTCGCCGGCCTCGAACGACGTCACGCCCGCGAGCCGCCGCATCAGCCACGCCGCGCCGGCCGCCTGCAGCGCCACCGTCACGAGCGGCGAGATCCACGTGCGCGCGCCGTGCACGAGGTCGGCCACCCAGAAGTGGAACGGCGCTCCCGCCAGCAACACGAGCCCTGCCACCAGCGACAGCGACAGCGCCGCCGTCCACAGCCCGTAGGGATCGAGCGCCAGCGCGAGCGCCGGCCACTGTTCGAGCGGCCGCGCCGAGCCGGCGGCCAACGTGAGCAGCGCCTCGCCCGTCCACGACAGCGCGAACGCCGCGCCGAACACCCACGTCAGCTTGAGCGCCGCCTCGCTCTGCGCGCGGTCGGCGAGGTCGCGCGCCAGCAGCGCCGCCGCGAGCGCCACCAGCAGCGCCGGCGCCACCGCGCCCGGCAGCGGCGCCAGCGCCACGCCCGCCGCGAACGGCGCGAGCGCCGCCGCCGCCGCGATGGTCGCGAGCACGGCGAACGGGCCCGGCCGCGACGGCTGCACCACGCGCAGCAGCTGCGCCGCGACGTGCGCCACGAGCGCGGCAAGCGGCGCGGGGGCGTGCAACGCCTCGCGAACCGCCGGCGGCTGGGCATCGAGCGGCCGCAGGATCGAGAACGCGAGCATCATCGGAACAGCGGCACCACGAGCGCGAGCAGGCTCAGGCCGACCAGGAACAGCAGGTACTCCTGCGCGTCACCGGCGTGCAGGTCGCGCGCGGGCGCGCCGAGCGCGCGCCGCAGCGCACCCACCCCGACCGCGAGCTGGCGCTCGCTCGCCGCCACCGCGCGGAACAGCGACTGCGCGAGATCGCGCGCCCACGCCGGCGCGCGCGCGATGGGCTCGGCCGCCTCGCCCTCGCGCGGCGTCGCGCCCGGCAGCAGCGCCAGCAGCGGCGGCACCGCCGCCACCAGCGACGCGGGCCACGACACCTCCCAGCCGCGCCACCACGCCAGCAGCAGCGCGCCCGGCCCCACGAGCAGCGCGCACGCCGCGCCCACGTAGCCGAACCACCACACCGGATCGTGGCGCGGCACGCTGCGACGCTCGGGCGCCTCCACCACGCGGCGCAGCGACAGCGACGACGCCAGGATCACCGGCACCGCCAGCACGAGGTACTCGACCGGCCGGAAGCGCCCGTGCGAGAAGCCCGCGCCCATCAGCAGCGGCCACGCGAGCGACGCGCCCGCGAGCCAGCCGGCCGCGCGCCACAGCCGCGTCAGCCGCGCGCCACGCCGCACCACGGCGCCGTAGAGCTCGCCGGCGAGCGCCACCAGCCGGCCGCCGCTCGCGCCCAGCCACAGCAGCAGCGTCGCGCTCGCGGGCAGCGCGCCGAGCGCCACGATCAGCGCCGCCACCAGCGAGTCGAACGTGATCAGCCAGCGCAGGCTCGCCGTCCACGCGCGCCGCGTGTACGCGCGCAGCACCGCCATGAACGCGCCGAACGCGATCAGCACGAACGCCACCTCGCGCACGAGCGGCGCCTGCAGCCACACGTCGGCGTGCCGCCACATCACGAGGAAACCCGCGGGCGGCAGCAGCGCGGTGAGCCACGGCCCGCTGCCCTCGAGCGGGCCCGTGAGGTCGGGGTACGGCCGGCTCGTGCTGGCCGCCGCGAGCAGTTCGAGGCCCGCCCACAGCACCACGAACGCCTGCACCGCGCGCA
>JBGAMH010000294.1:0-5301 GCA_044223135.1 Candidatus Eiseniibacteriota bacterium
CGGGCGACGGCGCGACCGCTCCGGGCGAGGTGGCGGCGAGCAAGGCGCCGAGGTCGCCAGCCATGGACTCGTCGGCGGCTCCGTCGGCCCCGTCCGCGCCATCTACCCGCGCTAGCGCGGGTGAAATTCCTTGGGAATCGGCCGATTTCGTTAACACAGTCGCCCCGTCCCGCGGGAAGCGCACCGCCAGTTCCCGCACCAGCTCAGCCTTGCTCCGGTGCGAGGCCGCCGCGATCAGCTCGACGGCATTCTGCTCTGTCAGGTGGGGTTCGAGCAGGGCGAGCGCGGTCATGTGGAGTCGCCCATCCGCGAGTGCGTCGAACAGGATCGGGAAGCGCCGAGCCAGGCGCGCTGCCTGCAGCCGACGCTGGGCCCCGTCCTCCGAGTACCCCAGCTCCCGGACGCAGTACACGAACATCGACGAGCAAGCCTGGTCCCGGTACAGCTGCCGGGTGTCGAACTCCGCGATGTGCGCGAGCACGGCCGCGGTGGCGGTGCGTTCCACCGGCACCGCCGCGAGCAGGCCCTTCTGAACGTCGTGGTCTTCGAGGTGCGAGAGCGAGAAGCCCTGCATGGCGAGACTCCGCCTCGGGGGCGAGAGTCGCGGGGACGCTCACTTCATAGCACGAGCGTTTTCGACCGCCGCACGCGCCTGCACGCGGCGAAACGCGCCACATCACGACAACGCGCGAGGAACAGCCCGCGTCGCGCCGTGCACGCGCACGAGCGGCGCGCACACGCGAAGCGGCAAGGCGATCCGCGAGGCCGCGCTTCCGCTGCGCCCGGGCTCGTCAACAGGGAATTCGCGCAGCGCACCGCCTTTTCGACGGCCTCAGCGATAAAGCGTCTTGATCCGTCCCCACGTCGTGCGGCCTGCCGGCGTCGCGCAGTTGCCGTTCACACCGAAGTTCGGCACCGACACTTCCGACCAGAATGTCGCGCCGTGCTGGTTCTGCTGGCCGCAGAACTCGATCGAGTGCCCGTCGGCCACGCCCGTGATCGCCGCGCCCGACTGCCAGAGGCCGGCCGCCACGGCGGTGGCTTCGTTCGCCTGGCCGCCCGCGCCCCACTGCACGAAGTCCACGATCTGGTCGGCGAGCGCGAGCGACGTGCGCAGCTGGTTCGGCGCGTACAACGCCACCGAGCCCGCCGCCGGCAGGTCGCCCGTGCCCGGCAGGAACAAGTCGGTCGCGCTGTTCGTGCCCGCGGTGTCCAGGTGCACCACCAGCCGGTCGCCCGAGGCCAGCACCAGGTCGGTGCTCGCGGCGCTGATCTGCAGCGTCTGCGCCGTGGCCGCGCTGTTCAATGCCAGGCGGAACTTGCCGGCGTTCGCCGCCACCGGGCCCAGGTTGCCGATCTCCACGCGGTCGAGGTTGCCCGCGTCGTTGAACTGCACTTCCGTGATGTGCAGGTCGGGCACGTCGATCGTGCCCGTCGGGCTCACGATGACGCGGCCCGCCATGTCGGGCGCGTGCGGCGTGCAGAAGTAGCGCGTGGTGCCGCTCGTGGCCTTCCACGACATCGAGTACGCGCTGTGCACGCCCGAATCGAACACGCCGCTCGGCACCTGCGTCGCGGAGTCGCCACTGGTGACGCTGTGCGAGCCCGAGGTCCACACCCAGCACACGAGATCGCCGGGGTTCACGTTGACGGTGCGGGCCGAGAAGAACTGGCCGCCGAGCCCCACGCTCACGCGCACCTGGCCGGCGCGGGTGACGGGAGCGGACGACAGGGAGGCGACGGTCACGAGCGCGGCGACGAGCGCCGCGAAGCGGGTGCTGCGAACGATCGGGGACATGCGGCGAGTGTTCGCGCCGCGAGCGCGCGCCCACAAGCACGACGCGCCCGCCGGTGCGTTCCGGCGAGCGCGAGGTTTGGTGCCGCGCGACGTTGGTCGCCGAATCGTCAGCGCGTGCGACGCCCTGACGCGGCCGGGACGCGCTTCTTTGCCGCCGGCGCCGTGGCCACGCGCGCGGCCGGCTTCGCCACCACCGCGGCCTGGCGCACCGCGCGGGGCGCCGCCGCCACCGCCGGGACCACCACCGGACCCGTCGCGGCCGCGCGCTTGCGGGGCGCCGCCTTGGGCGCCGAGCTCGCCGGCTTGCGCGACGCGCTCGGAGCCGCCGGCGCGGGCTTGCGCCGCGCGAGCTTCTTGCGCGCCGCGATCTCCGCCTTGGGCACCACGCGGTGCAGCGCCGCGATCACGCTGCTGCCGTCGGTGGGCGCCAGCTTGTCGTAGCGCCGCTCCAGTTCGAGCAGGTACTTCTTGCGCGCCACGCCGCCCGCGTAGCCCACCAGCTTGCCGTCGGCGCCGATGACCCGATGGCACGGCACCACGATCGGCAGCGGGTTCTGGTTGTTCGCGAGCCCCACCGCGCGCGCCGCGCGCGGCTCACCGATCGCGTCGGCGATCTGGCCGTAGCTGCGCGTCTCGCCGAACGGGATGCTCGCCAGCTCGGTCCACACCTTGACCTGGAACTCCGAACCCGCCGGATCCAGCCGCAGGTCGAAGCGGCGCCGCTCGCCGTTCAGGTACTCGGCGATCTGGCGCGCCACCGGCTCGAGCTCGCGCACCGAGTGTTCCCACACGGCGCCCGGGTTCTCGGGTTCGAGCTTGCTGCGCACGCTCTTCAGGCTGCGCCGATCCATGAACTTCAGGTAGCGCAGGCCCTTCTCCGTCGCGGCCGCGAACAGGAGCCCCAGCGGCGAAGGGGCCGAGATGACGTGGTAGACGATGCGCATGCGTCGCAGTCTCGGCCAGCCGCCCCGGCGCGGTCAAGACTGGAGCGGGCTTCCCGGGGCTCAGCGCCCGAGCGGCCGGGGCAGCAGCGCGCCCGTGCGACCCGCGTAGTCGCGCCACTCGTCGCCGAAGCGCTCGGCGAGCAGGCGCTCTTCGTCGGCGATGCGGCGCACGAGCAGCGCCGCGAACACCACCACCATCGGCAACGCCAGCGCACTCGCGAACGTGATCGCCGCCCCCGTCGCCGCGAGCAGCGCGCCCGCGTAGCCCGGATGGCGAATCGACGCGTACAGCCCGCGCCGCTCCAGCGCGTGCTCGCGCTGCAGCGCCAGCATCGGCGAGAAGCGCGCGCCCAGCTGCGCCATGGCGGCGATGCGCAGCGCCAGCCCCGCCGCCACGACCGCCGGCCCCGCCCACGCCAGCACGCCCGCGCCCGGCAGCGGCCAGAGCGCGGTGCGCCCGCCCCAGGCCGCCACGGCCGGCGTGAGCAGCGGCAGCAGCGCCAGCCCAGCCATGCGCAGCGCGTCGGGGCGCTTCTCGGCGATGTCCTGCGTGCGCACCGGCCGCAGCAGCGCCAGCGCCACGCCCGCCACGCCCCACACCACGAGCAGCGCGAGCGCGCGCCGGTCGGCGAGCAGCGCGCGCGGGCCGCCGAGCGCCAGCGCGAGCAGCGCGGCGTCCACCGCCAGCACGACCAGGGCGGAGACGATGGAGCGGACGGGACGTGGGCCGCTCGAGGTGCCGGGGGACGCGGTCACGCACCTACTCTAGACGCGCGCACACGCCCGTCGCGAGGCGAAAGCCCGTTCGCATGCCCATGGCGAGAACGCCGTCCGCGAGCGACGCGGAGCGGTGCATGGCGTGGCCGGGATGGCGATGCGGCGCGGCCCGCAGCCTTGCCCGCCCCCGGGCACGGGACTAGGTTCCGCGCGCCAGTGCGGCTCGCCACCCCCGCGAGCCGGCCGCCATCCACGGGAGGAGCCTCATGTCGCCGCAGATCCCGCTGCACCCGGTGATCGTCCACACGCCCATCGCTTTGATCATCTTCAGCGCGTTCTTCGCGCTGGCCGGCCTGCTGTTCGATCGCGACTGGGTGCGCCGCGCCTCGGTGCTGCTGCTGGTGTTCGGCTTCTTCGGCGCCATCGCCGCCAACCTCAGTGGCAACGCCGCCGAGGAGATCGCCGACGAGAAGCAGGGCGTGCCCGAGGGCCCGATCGAGGAACACGAAGAGGCCGGGCGCTGGGCCATGTTCATGTCGGGCGGCGCGGTGCTGCTGTACCTGGCGTCGGCGCGCATGGGCGGCGGCGCGAAGAAGGCCGTGCGCGGCGCCGCGATCGTGGCGCAGCTGTGCGCGGCCGGTGCGGTGGGCGTGGCCGGCTTCCGCGGCGGCGACCTCGTGTACGAGCACGCGGCCGGCGTGAAGGTGGGCGGCCAGTACGTGCAGCACCCCGCGGGCTCGGGCATTGCCGAGTCGCGCGAGGCCGGCGCCGCGGGCGAGACGGCGTCGGGCGAGCGGGGCGAGCACGAGGAGCACGAGAAGAGCGAGCATCGCTGAGGCGAACCCGCCCGCCCGAAGCACGACGCCCCGGATCCGCGAACGGTCCGGGGCGTCGTGGTGAATCCGGGGCGTGCGGCCGTCAGTCGCCTTCCACCCGCAGTTCGCTCTTCTCCCAGTCGAACGTGACGCGCCGCTTCTCCCACACCTCGGGGCCCAGCAGCGCGTCGCGGCGCACGCCGTGGCGCCACATCTCGTACGCGTCGAACGCGCCCGACCACGCGGTGAGCTTGTCGCACGCCACCGGGCCGATCATCGCGGCGTTCACGGTGGTTTGCGCCCACGCGTGGCCCTGCAGCACCGCGCCCGCGTTGCGCACCGCGCGGCTGATGCTGCCCGGCTTCACGCCGACCTCGTCGAGCACCGCCTGCGTGGCGCCCACGCCGCCGGGCAGGCCGGTGCCGAGCATCAGCTTCATCCGGCGACCGCCGTTCAGCGTGCCCGTCACCATGAGCTCGGCCTCGCCCCACCACTCGAACGGCACGCGCGCCGCGGTCGGCGGCGCGGCCAGCGCCACTCCGGGGCGGCTCAGCTCGAGCTGGCCCTTCTTCAGGTCCAGCACCACGCCGAAGCGGCGCAGCACGTTCAGCCCGATCACGCCGCCCAACTGCGGTGCCTGCGGGTTCACCGCGAGGCTGTACTTGCGCAGCGACGTCACGCCGGCGGGCACGGTGGCCAGCTTCATGCCGCCGATCTCCAGCTCGCGCACCCACGCCGTGGTCGCGGCCACGTGGCCGCCGTTCCAGAACACGTTCCGCTGCGACGGCAGCGTGGGCAGCTTCAGCAGCCGCGCGGTGGCGCCGTCGATCAGGCAATCGGCGAGCCCCACGTCCACGGCCATCACCACGTCGCGGCCGTTCAGCTTCACGCGCACCAGCGGCACCGGCCACGGGCGCTGGAACGGCACGATCGCGCGCTCGGGCCCGGCCGCCAGCGCGAACGGCGCCTGCGCGGGGCCGCCCTCGGCGCCGGTGCTCGCGAGGAAGCCGGCGAGCGCGCCCATGCC
>JBGAMH010000295.1:0-5287 GCA_044223135.1 Candidatus Eiseniibacteriota bacterium
GCGCCCAAGGTGCGCGCGATGGAGATCATCGAGGCGCTCGAACCGGTGCGGCGCGGCGTCTACGCCGGCGCCGTGGGCCACTTCGACTACCACGGCAACCTCGACCTGTGCATCGCGATCCGCACGCTGGTCTACGCGAACGGCCGCGCCTACTGGGGCGTCGGGGCCGGCATCGTGGCGGACTCCGATCCGGAGCACGAGTGGGAGGAGACGCGCGCGAAGGGCCGGGCCCTGTGGCTGGCCGTGCAGCGGGCGGAGCGAGGCGCGCGATGAGGGGGCTCCGATGATCGGCGTGATCGACAACTACGATTCGTTCACCTACAACCTCGTGCAGTACCTCGGCACGCTCGGCGCGGCCGTCGAGGTGTGGCGGAACGACGCGATCGACGTGGACGCGCTGCGCGCGAAGTCGCTCGAGGGCCTGCTGATCTCGCCGGGCCCCGGCGAACCGAAGGACGCGGGCGTCAGCGAGGCCGCGCTGAAGGCGCTGTCCGGCACCGTGCCCGTGCTGGGTGTGTGCCTCGGGCACCAGGCGCTCGGCGAGGTGTTCGGCGGGCGCGTGATCCGGGCGCCGCGGCTGATGCACGGCAAGACGAGCCCAATCCTTCACAAGGGCCGCGGGCTGTTCTCGGGCCTGGACAATCCGTTCGAAGCCACGCGTTACCACTCGCTGATCGTGGAGCGGGAGTCGCTCCCCGACGTCCTCGACATCGTCGCCTGGACGCCCGAAGGCGAGATCATGGGACTCAAGCACAAGGAGCACGAGACCTGGGGCGTGCAGTTCCATCCCGAGTCCGTGCTGACCAGGTCCGGCCTCAAGCTCATCGAGAACTTCCTGACGCTGTGCCGTCAGCAGAGGAGAGCCGTCCGTTGATCCAGTCCGCCATCGCGCGCGTCGTCGCGCACGAACACCTCACGCCCGAAGTCGCGAAAGCCGTCATGGACCAGATCCTCGCCGGCGAGGCCACGTCGGCGCAGATCGCCGCGCTCGCGATCGCCCTGCGCATGAAGGGCGAGACGGCCGACGAACTGGCCAGCATGGCGCAGGCGATGCGCGACCGCGTGCCGCCGATCCGCACCCGGCGTTCGCCGCTGCTGGACACGTGCGGCACGGGTGGCGACTACTCGGGCACGTTCAACATCTCGACGACCGCCGCCATCGTCACCGCGTCGTGCGGCGTCGCCGTGGCGAAGCACGGCAACCGCGCCGTCTCCAGCCGCACCGGCAGCGCCGACGTGCTGGAGTCGCTGAGCGTGGGGCTGGACCTGACGCCGGAGGACGCGGCGCGCTCGCTCGACGTGCTCGGCATCACGTTCCTGTTCGCGCCGAACTACCACACCGCGCTGCGGCACGCGGCCGCGCCGCGCCGCGAGATCGGCGTGCGCACGGTGTTCAACCTGCTCGGCCCGCTCACGAATCCCGCCGGCGCCACGCGCCAGCTGCTGGGCGTGTTCTCGGACTCGCTCGTGCGCACCGTGGCCGAAGCACTGCGCCAGCTCGGCAGCGAGCGCGCCATGGTCGTGCACGGCCGCGACGGGCTGGACGAACTGACGGTGTTCGGCAAGAGCCACGTCGCCGAACTCAAGAACGGCAAGGTCACCGAGTGGGAGCTCGACCCGGCCGCCTACGGCCTCGCGCACACGGACCATCGCGGCGTCGAGGGCGGCAACGCCGCCGAGAACGCGGCGCGCATCCGCGCCGTGCTCGAGGGCGAGAAGGGCGCCGCCCGGGACATCGTGGTGCTGAACACGGCCGCCGCGCTCACCGTGTCGGGCGTGGTCGACGACATGGCCGACGGCGTGGCGCGTGCACAGAAGGCCATCGACAGCGGCGACGCCGCACGCAAGCTCGCCGATCTCGCCGCGTTCCGCGGCTGAGCGGAGGACGGATGTACTGCAGCCGCTGTGGCGCGTGGATGTCGGACGACATCACCGCGTGCGCCACGTGCGGCGCGGCCCGTTCGGCTTCGACCGGCTTGCCGGTGACGGCGGCCCCGCCGGCCCCGGGGGCGAGTCACGCCACCGCCGGCGCCGCCACGTTCGTGTACGGCGGGTTCTGGCGGCGCGCCGCGGGGCTGCTCGTGGACGAACTGGTGCTGTTCTTCCCGGGCGCGATCCTGCGCGTGGCGCTGGGGCTCGACGCGGTGGGCGGCGGCTCCGAATGGGGCGACCCGACCGAGGCGTGGGCGTTCGCGGCGACGATCGCGCTCGCGGTGGTGTACCACGCCGTGCTCGCGAGCAGCGCGTTCGAGGGCACGCTCGGCCAGCGTCTGCTCGACCTGCGCGTGTGCGACGGCGACGGCCGCCGGCTGTCGTTCGCGCGCGCGCTCGCGCGCTCGTTCGCGTACTGGCTGTCGCCGCTCACGTGCGGCTTCGGCTGGCTGATCATGCTGTGGACGCCCCGTCGCCAGGCGCTGCACGATCTCGTGTGCGGCACGCTCGTGGTGCGCGGTGCGCCGCCGGCGCGGCACCTCGCCGCCGCCGATGCCCGGCTCGTGGAGGCCCGATGACGCCCCGCACTCCCGACATCCTCGCCCGCATCGCCTCGGACCGGCGCCGCCGCATCGAAGCGCTGAAGCTCGAGCGTCCCGCGCACGTGCTGCGCGCGGGCCTGCCGTCGCTCGAACCGCCGGGCCGGCTGGAGCGCGCGCTGCGGCGCGGGGACCCGGCCGGGCCGCTGCGCATGATCTGCGAGGTCAAGCGAGCCTCGCCGTCGCGCGGGGTGCTGAACGAGACGGCCGACCCGGTCGCGCAGGCGCGGCTGTACGCGGGGCACGGCGCGGCGGCGATCTCGCTGGTCACCGAGCCCGATCACTTCCGCGGGGACCTGGCGTGGATGGACGCGGTGCGCCCGCACGTGCGCGTGCCGCTGCTGCTGAAGGACTTCGTGATCGACTCGTGGCAGATCGTGGACGCCGCCGCCCGCGGGGCCGACGCGGTGCTGCTGCTGGCGTCGCTGCTGAGCGAGACCGAGCTCGGGCGCTACCTGAACGAGGCGCGGCTGCTCGGGCTGGACGCGCTCGTCGAGGTGCACGATCGCGACGAACTGGCGGGCGCGGTGCGCGCCGGGGCGACGATCGTGGGTATCAACAACCGCGACCTGCACACGTTCGAGGTGAACCTGCAGACCTCGATCGACCTGCTGCCGCTGATCCCGTCGCACGCGGTGGCGGTGGCGGAGAGCGGCCTGTCGCACGCCTCGGACCTCGCACGCCTGCGCGGCACGCGCTGCGACGCCGTGCTGATGGGCGAGGTGTTCATGACGAGCCCCGACCCGGGCGCCACGCTCGACGCGCTCGGCGCCGCGGCCCGCGGACAGGCCGGGGCGGCGTGAGCGGCGGGCGGCGCACGCTGGTCAAGGTGTGCGGGCTCACGCGCCGCGAGGACGCCGAGCACGCCATGGCGTGCGGCGCCGACTGGCTGGGCTTCGTCGTGAAGGGGGAGAGCCCGCGCCGCATCGAGGCGGAGCGTGCCGGCGAGATCGTGGCCTCGCTCGCGGGCCGCGTGGTGGGCGTGGCCGTGATGGTGGCTCCGACGCCCGACGAGGCCCTGGTGCTGGCGCGGCGCGCGAACGCGGTGCGCGTGCAGATCCACGGCGCCGACGCCGGAGCGTGGCCCGACGACTTCCCGCTGCCCGCGGCGTTCGCCGTGCCGGTGGGCGAGGACGGGCGCGTGCTCGGTCCGCTGCCGCCCGAGCCGCACCTGGTGCTCATGGACACGTCGGTCGCCGGCCGCACGGGCGGCACCGGCCGGCCGTTCCCGTGGAGCGTGGCCCGCAACGTGGCGGCGACACGCGCCGGTGGCCCGCCGACTTCCCGCTGCCGTGCGCGTTCGCGGCCAGCGTGGACGCCGGCGGCGCGCTGCACGGCGCGCTGCCCGCGGCGCCGCACCTGCTGCTGCTCGACACCGCGCACCCGACGCTCGCGGGCGGCACGGGGGAGACGTTCCCGTGGGCCGCGGCGCGCGAGCTGGCCGCGGCGCGGGCGGTGATGCTGGCGGGCGGGCTCGACGGCGGCAACGTCGCCGACGCGATCGCGGCCGCGCGGCCGTTCGGGGTGGATGCGTCGTCCCGGCTCGAGAAGGAGCCGGGGCTCAAGGACCATGACAAAGTGCGGCGCTTCGTCGCCGCGGTGAGGGAGTGCGATGAGCGGTTCCACGGCGCAGCCTGACGCCACCGGTCACTTCGGCCCCTACGGGGGCCGGTTCGTCCCCGAGACGCTCGTGCACGCGCTGGACGAGCTCGAGCGCGAATACGCGCGCGCGCAGGCCGACCCCGGCTTCCAGCGCCAGCTGGCCGAGACGTTGCGCGACTTCGCCGGCCGGCCCACGCCGCTGATCGAGGCGAAGCGCCTCTCCGAGGCCGCCGGCTGCCGCGTGTTCCTGAAGCGCGAGGACCTGCTGCACACGGGCGCGCACAAGATCAACAACACGATCGGCCAGTGCCTGCTCGCGAAGCGCATGGGCAAGCCGCGCGTGATCGCCGAGACCGGCGCCGGCCAGCACGGCGTGGCCACCGCCGCGGCCGCGGCGCGCTTCGGCCTCGACTGCGTCGTGTACATGGGCCGCGAGGACGCGCGCCGCCAGAAGCTCAACGTCGAGCGCATGAAGCTGCTGGGCGCCGAGGTCCGGGAGGTCGACTCGGGCTCCAAGACGCTCAAGGACGCGATCAACGAGGCGCTGCGCGACTGGGTGACGCGCGTGCGCGACACGCACTACGTGCTCGGCTCGGTGCTGGGGCCGCATCCGTTCCCGACCATGGTGCGCGACTTCCATCGCGTGATCGGGATCGAGGCGCGCGAACAGTTCACGGCGCTCGCGGGCGGCCAACCGGACGTGCTCGTCGCGTGCGTGGGCGGCGGCAGCAACGCGATCGGGCTCTTCCACGCGTTCCTGGGCGATCTGAACGTGCGCAAGGTCGGCGTCGAGGCCGCGGGCCACGGCCTGCTCTCGGGCAAGCACGCCGCGCGCGTGCCCGAGCACAGCGTCGGCGTGCTGCACGGCACGCGCACGCTGATCCTGCAGGACGAGCACGGCATGGTGCGCGAGACGCACTCGGTCTCGGCCGGACTCGACTATCCCGCGCTCGGCCCCGAGCACGCGTGGCTCGCCGATCAGGGCCTCGCCGAGTACGCCTCGGCCACGGACGACGAAGCGCTCGCGGCGTTCGAGACGCTGTCGCGCCTCGAGGGCATCCTGCCCGCGCTCGAGTCCTCGCACGCGCTCGCGTGGGTGCTGCGCGAGGGACGCACGCTCGGCCGCGACGCACGCGTGGTGGTCAACCTTTCCG
>JBGAMH010000296.1:0-6359 GCA_044223135.1 Candidatus Eiseniibacteriota bacterium
CGCCTCGTTCTTGCCGCGGTCCCGCGCCCCCTCTAAGGTGCTTCTCGCCATGCCCCGACGAAGCCCTCGATCGAAGAAGAAGAGCGGCGAGACGCCGCGCACGCCGGGCGCCGCCCGCGTGCGCAAGGCGCCCGGCACCGGTCGCGCGCGCGCGCAGGCCTCGCGTGCGGGGCACGCCGGCAAGGGCGCCGGCGTGTCGGCGGGCAAGTCGCGCAAGAAGGCCGCCGCCAAGCCGAAGCGCCTGCGCCCCGTCGCGCCCGCTCGCGCGGACAAGCGCTCGCTCGTACCCGATCCGGTGCGCGTGGCGGCGATCCTCGAGCAGCTCGACGAGCTGTACCCCGACGCGCGCTGCGAGCTGGACTTCCGCTCGCCGCTGCAGCTGCTGATCGCCACCATCCTGTCGGCGCAGTGCACCGACCAGCGCGTGAACATGACGACGCCCGCGCTGTTCGCGAAGTACCCCGACGCGAAGGCGCTCGCCGCCGCCGAGCCCGCCGACCTCGAGGAGCTGATCCGCTCCACCGGCTTCTTCCGCATGAAGGCGAAGGCCATCAAGCAGGCGTGCACCGACATCGTGGGCAAGCACGGCGGCGAGGTGCCGCGCACGCTCGACGAACTGGTGGCGCTGCGCGGCGTGGGGCGCAAGACCGCGAACGTCGTGCTCGGCAACGCGTACGGTGTGCCCGGGCTGGTGGTCGACACGCACGTGACGCGGCTCGCGAACCGCCTGGCGCTCACGCGCGAGCAGGACGCGGTGAAGATCGAGTTCGCGCTGATGCCCGTGGTGCCGCGCGAGCGATGGACCGTGTTCTCGCACTGGCTGATCCTGCACGGTCGCCGCGTGTGCAACGCGCGCAAGCCGCGCTGCTCGCAGTGCCCGCTGTCCCCGCACTGCCCCAAGGTGGGCGTCAAGGTCTCGGAGTAGCGCCATGCGCGCCCCGCGCCTCGCGTCGTTCGCGTGGTTCGGCCTGATCGCGTGCGTGCTGGCGGGCCTGCTCGTGCGCGCGGCCGCGGCGCAGCCGCCCGCGCTGCACGGCGACGAGAGCGTGGCCACCACCGACGACGCGCGCGCGTTGTTCGGCAACCCGGCCGGCATCGGCGTGCGCTATCCGGACGAGCTGCTGGTGGGCTGGGCGCGCCGGGAAGCGGCGCACGAGTGGTCGAGCGGCCTGCTCACGCTGGGCTCCGCGGGGTTGTTCGCCACGCGCGAGCCGTTCGAGCGCCGCTCGTGGGGCTACGGCCTCGCGTCCGGCGACGCGCCGCTGCGCATGGGCTGGTCCACCACGTGGCGCAGCGTCCGCCGCCCCACGCGCGAGACCGTGGCCGACCACCGGCTGGGCCTGCTGTCGCGGCCGACGCCGTGGCTGTCGGTGGGCGCGACCGCCGATCACCTGGCGCAGCCCACGCTGCTCGGCGTGCGCGCGGCGCGCGAGTACACGTTCGGGGTGGCGCTGCGGCCGATCGCGCTGAACCGCGCGCGTGCGTGGGCGCTCGGCCCGCGCCTCACGCTGTCGGCCGACGCATCGCTCGCCGAGGGCGAGGACGCGGAGCGCGCACGCGTGCGCGTGGCCGCCGAGCTCGAACCCTTCCCGGGCCTCGCCCTGCGGGGCGCGGTGTCGGACCACGGCGGCGTGCAGCTGGGGATCGGGCTGCACGGCGTGAACGCCGGCGTGCACGCGACCACCGCGCGCGTGCGCCCCGGGCGGTGCGTTCACGCGCGGGCCCACGGGCGGCGCGCTGTCGCTGCACGGCGGCGAGGAGCGCACGGTGCTGCACACGCCGCGCGCGCCGCGTAGCCGAAGTGCGCGCGAGCGGCGTGCTGGCCGACGAACCTGGGCGCGCCGTCGCTGCTGGGCGCCGAGGGCGGCGCGTCGGCACGCGCGTTGCGCGCCCAGCTCGATCGCGCGCTCGAGGACCCGCTCACGCGCGGCGTGCTGCTGGACCTGCGCGGCGTGGGCGGCATGGCGCAGATCGAGGAGATGCGCCCGCGGCTCGAGAAGCTGAAGGCGGCCGGCAAGCCGGTGGTGGCGTTCCTCGAGTACGGCGGCGGCCGCGGCGACCTCTTCCTGTCGAGCGCGGCGAGCCGCGTGGTGGCGAGCGACGACGCGTCGTTCGGGCCGCTCGGGCTGCGCGTGGAGAAGCGCTACTGGAAGCAGCCGCTCGCGAAGGCCGGCGTGCGCGTGGACCGCTCCAGCATCGGCAAGTACAAGTCGGCTTACCGCGAGTTCAGCGTGGACTCGATCCCGCCGGCCGACTCGCTGGTGATCGAGCACACGCTCGACACGGTGCAGGAGATGTTCGTGGCCGCGGTGGAGAAGAGCCGCGGCGTGCCGCGCGGGCGCTTCGTGCCGCTGCTGGACGGCCGCGAGTACGAGTCGCGCGACCTGGTGGCGGCCGGCCTCGTGGACTCCGTCGGCTACCGCGAGGACGCGCTGCGCGTGCTGGGCCAGCTCACCGGACTCGGCGCGAAGCCGCGCGCGCTGCGGCTGGGCCGCGTACCGCAGGCGCGGCGCGCGTGGACGGTGCCGTCGCGCGTCGCCGTGGTGTACGCGAGCGGCGGCATCACGCTGGGCCGCAGCGGCAACGACCTGCTGGAGGGCCGCACCCTCGGCCACCAGACGCTGATCGCGCAGATGGAGCGCGCGTGCCGGAACCCCGCCGTGCGCGCGGTGGTGCTGCGCGTGGACAGCCCCGGCGGGCTCAGCCTGGCGTCGGGCCTGATGGCGCACGCGATCGAACGGCTGAAGCGCGAGACGAAGAAGCCGATCGTGGTGAGCATGGCGGGCACGGCGGCGAGCGGCGGCTACGACCTGGCGTGCAACGCCGACTGGATCGTGGCGAACCGCTTCACGCGCACCGGCTCGATCGGCGTGCTGTTCGTGAAGCCGTCCTGGGGCGATCTCTACCGGCGCATCGGCGTGCACGAGGACGTGTTCGCGCGCGGCGACTACACCGACGGCTGGTCCACCACCCAGGGCTGGGACGCGCGGCTGCAGGCGGCCGCAGACTCGTCGATCGGCCGCACGTACGACCGCTTCGTGCGCCACGTCGCGAGCGGGCGGCGCCTGGGACCTCGCACGTGCAGGCCGTCGCGCAAGGCCGCGTGTGGCTGGGCGACGACGCGAAGGCGCACCGGCTGGTGGACGCGATCGGCGGGCTGGACGACGCCATCGCCGAAGCGCGCCGCCGCGCGGGCGTGCCGGGCGGCGAGAAGCTGCGCCCGATCGAGTTCCACCGCCCGCGCGGCGGCCTGCTGCAGCGCGCGCTCGGCGCATGGATGCGCGAGACGTTCGCGCGCGAGCTGTCGCTCGAGAGCTCGAAGGGCGGCGCGTTCGCGCGCGACGACCGGCTGCGCGAGGTGCTGGAGTAGGGCGAGGGACGGCGGCCTCGTTGCGAGACCCCGCGACGGCCGGCCCGGATCGCGACGCCGAAACGCGCGAAACGGCGCGATGCCGCGCGCGATTCAGGGCCGCGTCGCGGCCGCCGGCGCGCCGGGCGTTTCGCCACGCGCCGCCGGTACTCCAGCGATCTCCCCCGCCAGCCGCTTCGCCCACTCGCCACCTTCGTCCAGCCGGAAGTATTCCGCCGCGAAGCGTCGAGCGTCGCTCGCGCGCCCCACGTGCGCCAGTTGCACTGCGCGGTCGTACACCGCGTGCGGGTACGCGATGTCGCCGGCGTCCACCGCCGCGAACTGCGCGATCGCCTGCAGCCGAGCGCGCGCGACTGCCAGTTCCGGCGTCACGTCGGCGCGCAGCGCGAGCGTGACGCCCAGCCCCAGGCGCCCTTCGCCGTAGTGCGGCGCCGCTTCGATCGAGCGGCGGAACTCGCGCTCGGCCAGCCGGTAGTCGTGCTGCGCCAGCGCCAGCGTGCCGAGCGCCGCGTCGAGTCGAGGATCGCGCACGCCCCGGCGGCGGTCGGTTCGAGCAGCGCGCGCGCGCGCGACGCGGCCGGGCACGTCGGTCACGGCGAGTTCGTCGTGCGCCTCGCCGCCCAGGATCGCCGCGCGGAAGCGCAGGTCTCGCACCGTCACGAACACGCCTTCCGACACCAGCGCGCGGGCCCGCGCCACGGCGGCATCGTCGGGCAGCCCGCTCGGGTGCTCGGGCCTGGTGAACAGCGCCACGAGCGCGATCACCAGCAGCAGCACCAGCAGCGCGATGAACACGATCGTGGGCAGCAGCCGCCAGCGCATGCGGCGCTCGATCTCGGGCACGGCCTCGGGCAGGGACGGCGGCAGCGCGGACATGGGCGCGCAGGATAGGGGCCGCGCACGGCCGTGGGGAAGTGGCGCGGACGGCGGCCGGGCCGCGCGTGGCGACGCGGCGCGCACCGCAATCCCATGACACGACGACCGGGCGCGCCTGCTAGCGTCGCGCCCGACGCGAGGCATGGTGCCCGCGTCGATTCCCCGTCGGGCGCGAACCCGCCCCGGCGAGAGGAGGAGTTCCATGCACGGTCATGTGCATTCGCACGGCTGTGGCTGCGGCCCCCGTGACTTCCACGATCGGTTCGAGCGCTTCGCTCACCACCACTTCGGCGCCGGCGACGACCTGGGCGGCAGCTTCGGCGTTCGCCGCCCGCTGCGGTTCCTGGCCTGGAAGCTGGAGCTGACGGACACGCAGGTGCCCGAGTTCGCCGCGATCCTGAACGAGCTCAAGACCGAGCGCGCGCAGGCGGCGGTGGACGACCGGCGGGCGCTCGCGCTGCTGGCCGACGCGGCCGGCGGCGAGGCGTTCGACGCGGCGAAGGCGCAGGAGGCCGCGGCGCTGCGGCGGGCGAGCCAGGAGCGGTTGCAGCAGAAGGTGACCGAATCGCTCGGCCGCATGGTGGCGGTGCTGCAGCCCGAGCAGCGGCAGCGGCTGGCGTACCTGCTGCGCACCGGAACACTGGTGATGTAGCAGGGCTTCAAGCACGACGGCCGGGGCGCATGGGCGCTCCGGCCGTTCGTGTGACGGATCTCAGCGCAGGCGTTTCAGCGGGTCGTCGTGCTTCTGGATCATCTCGGAGTACAGCGCGAGCAGCCGCTTGGTCTCGCCGATGATCGCCGTGCGCGCCGCGCCCGTCTCCTCGAACGCCAGGTCGAGCATGCGGTGCACCATCTCGACCGCCACCAGCGCCTTCACGTGGCGCTCGGCCGCGGCCAGGCGCGGGGCGCGCGCCGCCATCAGCGCGCTCACGTGCTCGACCACGGTGTCCTTGAGCCGCATCGAGCACAGCCCGGGCCTGCCCGGCTGGCTGGTGGCGTGGAACACGTGTCGGTACGCGGGCGCGCGGCGCATGAACTCGGCGAGCGGGTCCACGATCTCGTCCACCATCTGCGCCAGCGACATGGACGCGTACTCGGGGCGCTTGCCGTACTCGGTGAGCGGCCGCATCGCGTTCGCGTAGCGCTCCGCGAGCGCCACCACCATGGATTCCTTGTTCGGGAAAAAGTGGTAGAGCGAGCCCATGCCGGCCCCGGCGCGCGCGGCCACCGCGTTCGTGGTGGTGGCCTCCACGCCGACCTCGGCGATCACGGCCTCGGCGGCGTCCAGCAGCTCGTCCACGCGGCGCTGCCCGCGATCCTGCTGCGGCGAGCGGCGCTCGGCGGCGGGGCGCGCCGGGCGCGCGCGCGGCGTGGCGGCGCGGCGGGTGTTCCGGGTGGCCATGGGTCCTCCCTGTGCAGGGTTGCGGGCGGCTTCGTTGCTGGAAATCTGAGCGAAAACTCCACTATTGACAAGTGGAATCTTTGCTCCAATACTTCGCCCAGAAGTTGAGCAAACGTTCCACTTGGCCGCGGGCCCTCCGCGGCGGCACGAAGGGGAGGCGCAGGTGACGCAGCGATGGTTCGGGGCGCTCGGCGCGGTGCTGGTCCTGCTGGCGGCGGGGCGCGCGACGGCGGCGGAAGGGCCCGCGACGCTCGACGCGCTGGTGCGGGAAGGGCTGGCCGCCAATCGCGAGGTGCGCGGCGAGCGGCTGGCGCTCGAGCGTTCCCAGGCCGCGGTGACCGAGGCCGTGGGACTGTGGCTACCGAGCGTGACGGTGAACGCGCGGCTGTCCGACCGACACGGCAACGTCACCGACTTCGGCAGGCTCATCAATCCCGCGTTCGGCGCACTGAACCAGCTCACGGGCAGCGCCGCGTTCCCCACCGACATCGAGCTGAAGCTGCCGGCGCGGCAGGAGACGTCGCTGCGCGTGACGCAGCCGCTGGTGGAGCCACGCATCGCCGCCGCCTGGCGCATCCGCGCCGGGCAGCGCGACGCGCAGCGCGGCGCCACGGGCGCGGCCGAGCGGCGGCTGGCCGCCGACCTGCGCACGGCGTACCTCGGCGCGGCGAAGGCCGTGCGCGTGACCGAGGTGTGGGACTCGACGCTCGT
>JBGAMH010000297.1:0-5213 GCA_044223135.1 Candidatus Eiseniibacteriota bacterium
GCCAGCGCCTCCTTGGCGTCGGAGCGCACGCCGATGTCGTCGAGTCGTTCCACGCGCAGGCCGTCGAGGTTGCGGCGCAGCGCCACCATCAGCGTGGCGTTGCGCACGCCGCCGCCGCTCGCGTACACGGCGTCCACGCCGCGACGCGGCAGCAGGAAGCGCCGCACCGCGCGCGCCACGCTGGCCGCGGTCAGTTCCACGGCGGTCGCCAGCGTGTCCTCGAGCGAGAGCCCGAGCGATTCCGCCATCTCGCGCAGGCGCACGGCATAGCGGTGTCCGAAGCGCTCGCGGCCCGTGGAACGCGGCGGCGGCTGGTCGAAGAACGGATCGGCCAGCAGCTCCCCGAGCAGCGCCTCGCTCGCGCGGCCGCGCGCGGCCATCTGGCCGCCGTCGTCGTGGCGCGCGAGCCCGGCGGTCGCCTCGCCCACGAGTCCGTCGAGCACCGCGTTGCCCGGCCCCGTGTCGAACGCGACCACGTCGTCCAGCCCGCCCCCGCGCGGCAGGTGCGTGACGTTCGCCATGCCGCCCAGGTTCAGCAGCACGCGCGACTCGTCCGGTGAGCGGAACAGCCACCAGTCGGCGAGCGGCACGAGCGGCGCGCCCTCGCCTCCGGCCGCGGTGTCGCGGGAGCGGAAGTCGCTGACCACCGTGAAGCCGGTGCGTTCGGCGAGCGTCGACGCGGAGCCGATCTGCAGCGTGAGCGCGCGGCTGCCGGGCGAACGCGGCACGTGGCGCACGGTCTGGCCGTGGCAGCCGATCGCCTCGACGTCCGTGCGGCGCACGCCCGAACGCTCGAGCAGCGTGTCCACGACCTTCGCATAGGTCTCGGCGAGCGCCACGTCCAGGCGCATCACCCGCTCGAGCGGGAGCGATTCGGCCGACGCCACGTGCAGCACCTCGCGGCGCAGCGCGTCGTCGAGCGGCGTTTCCTCGTACGCGAGCATTTCGTGGCGGGCCTCCAGGCCCTGCCCGCGGAAGCGCACGAGCGCCGCGTCCACGGCGTCGGCGGACGTGCCCGTCATCAGGCCCACGACCAGGTGTTCCGGCTTCTCGCGCCAGCGGCGCACCACCGACAGGGCGTCGTGCGTGTCGTTCATTTCTCGGCTCCCGCGAGCAGGCCCGACAGGATGCGGCGCTGCCCGAACACGAAGACCGCGAGCACCGGCAGCGACGCCACCGTGGAGCCCGCCATCAGGAAACTCCAGTCCACGCTGTGCTCGGTCTGCGACAGCAGCGCGAGTCCCACCGGCAGCGTGCGCAGCCGGTCGGACGACACGAACACCAGCGGGTACACGAACGAATTCCAGTTGGTGAGGAACGACTGGATCGCCACCACCGCGAGCACGGGCCGCAGCAGCGGCAGCACCACCTCGCGGAAGATCTGCCAGTCGCTCGCCCCGTCCACGCGCGCGGCGTCCTCGAGCTCCAGCGGGAGCTGCCGGACCGCCTGCCGCACCAGGAAGATGCTGAACGCGTCCACCGCGAACGGCAGCACGAGCGCGGCGTAGGTGTCCAGCAGGTGCAGCCGCGCGAGCACCAGGTAGAGCGGGATCATCAGCGCCTGCTTCGGCACCATGAGCGTCGCGAGGATGCCGAACATCCAGAACCCCTCGCCCGGCACGCGCCGGCGGCCCAGCACCCAGCCGGCTCCGGCGGCGGTGAACACGTTGCACGTCACCACCACCACGGACACGATCGCGCTGTTCAGCAGGTAGCGCGGCACCGACGCCTGCCCGAACAGCGCGCGGTAGGCGGACAGGTCCCACGGCCCGCGCAGCGCGCGGGCGAACGAATCGCCGGCCGCGGGCGCGAGCGACAGCGCCACCATGAACGCGAACGGCGCGAGCATGGTGAGCAGCAGTGGCCCGAGCCACAGCCAGCGCACGGCCGACGCGCCCCACGGCGCGCTCGGCGCGCCCTCGCGCCCGGTCTCGACCGCGGCCGCGCTCACGTCCCCGCCTCCTCGCGCGCGCCCACGGCGCGGGACTGCAGCCACGCGAACACCAGCGAGATCGCGAACAGCAGGTACGCCACCGCGCTCGCGTACCCCAGCCGGAAGCGGGAGAACGCCTCCTCGTAGAGGTGGTAGACGAGCGTGCTCGTGCTCCCGAGCGGGCCGCCGCGCGTCATCACGAACACCTCCGCGAAGATCTGCAGGCTGCGGATCGTGTTCACCACGAGCACGAACAGCAGCGTGGGCCGCAGCAGCGGCAGCGTGATGTGGACGAACCGCGCCCAGCGCCCCGCGCCGTCCAGCCGCGCCGCGTCGTGCAGGTCGGTGGGGATCGATTCGAGGCCAGCCAGGAACACGAGCATGTAGTAGCCGCACGCCGCCCACACGTCCATCGCCATGATCGCCGGCAGCGCGGTGTTCGGGTCGAGCAGCCACGCGGGCGTGGGCAGGTGCAGTGCGCCGAGCAGCGCGTTCAGCGATCCGCCCGGCGCGTACAGCGCCTTGAACACGAGCGACAGCACGACCACCGACACCACGCTCGGCAGGAAGAAGCCCACCCGGAACAGCGTGCGGCCCCGGAACGACGGCTGCACGGCGAGCGCCAGCGCGAGCGCGCCGGCGGTGGTGAACGGGATCGTGCCCACCACGAACACCGCCGTGATCGCGAGCGCGTTCCAGAACGAGCGGTCGCGCAGCGCCTCGGCGTAGTTCCCGAGCCCCACGAAGTGCGCGGCGTCGGGGCGGAGCGGCGAGTAGTCGGTGAACGAGGCGCCGAGCGAGAACGCGAACGGGTACACGCCGAACAGCGCGAACGCCACCACCCAGGGCGACATCAACGCCCAGGCCGCGCCCCGCGAGTAGGCCCGCACGCGCTACTTCTTCCCCGCCAGTGCCGCGATCCTCGCGTTCGCGTCGGTCACCGCCTGCGCGGCGGTCTTGCGGTCGTACAGCGCCTGCTCGACCTCCTCCTCGATCGCCTGCTCCATCGCGTCCCACTCGGGGTGATTCGGCGTGAAGCGCGCCGTCTCGAACTGCCGGATCATCGCCGCCTGCCCCGGCCGCTCGCGGTACCACGCGAGCGTGTCCGCACCGATCGTGGCGGGCTGCACGCTCTGCGCCGACTGCGCCAGCGCGAGCGCGTTCTCCGGCTGCACGAGGAAGCGCGCCAGGCGCAGCGCCAGCTCCTTGCGCTTCGAGGCCGTGAAGCTCACCAGCACCTCGCCGCCCGCGAACGACGCGTGCGTACCGCGGTCGGCTGCGGGCTTCGGCACCAGCGCCACGCCGTAACGCAGGTCGGGCGCCTCCTTCTCGATCTGCTTCAGCAGCCAGGCGCCCGAGATCTGCAGGCCGAGCCGGCCCTCCTTGAATTCGCGGTCGAGCTGGTCCTGCATGCCGAGCGTGCCCACCGGCCGCAGCGACAGGTAGAACTCCAGCGCCTGCACGTTCTCGGGCGAATCGAAGCGCGCCGAGTCGAGGCCGGCCGACAGGATCTCGCCGCCGTTGCCCCACGCGTACGGCATGAACTTCTTGAACAGCTTCTGGCGGTCGCCGGCCGACACGCCGTAGCCGTGCACGCCACCGCCCAGCTTCTGGATGCGCGCCGCCGCCCGGCGCACCTCGTCCCATGTCTCGGGAGCGTGCGTCGTGTCCAGCCCGGCGCGCGCGAACAGCGCCTTGTTCCAGAACAGCGCGCGCGTGCCGAGCACCCACGGCATGCCGTAGATGGCGTCGCCCACCGTGCACAGCTCCCAGCCGCGCAGGGCGCCGCGCTGGTCGGCCACACCGGCGCTCCAGTCGCTCAGCGAGCCCGCCGCGAGGAAGCGCGGCATGTACGTGGAGCCCAGTTCGCACAGGTCGGGCGGCTGCCCGGCGGCGACCGCAGCCGTGATCTTGTCACGGCCGTTGTCCCACGTGAGCTGCTCCACGCTCACCTTCACGCCCGGGTTCTCCGCCTCGAACCGCTGCACGAGCGGCTGGATCACCTCGAGCGGCCAGAACTGCCAGAACACCAGCGCGTCGACCTTCTTGCCCGCCGGTGCGCACGACAGCACGAGCATCGCCAGCGCGGCGACGGCAGTGCGTGCCTTCATGGGGTCCCTCCCGGTCGCGCGCCGTCCACGGCGCGCCGAACGAATCCGTCGGCCTCGGCCAGCCGGCGCTCGGCCTCGTGACGGCCGCAGCCCAGCTTCAGCATCACGATCGCGGTCTTCACGCTGCGGCCGGCGGCCTCGATGGTGCGCCCCGCGGTCTCGAGGTCGCAGCCGGTCACCATCATGACCGTCCGGCGGCCGCGCTCCACCAGCTTCTCGCTGTTCGCCATCAGGTCGACCATCATGTTCTCGTACGCCTTGCCCATGCGCACGAACGCCGCGGTGGTGATCATGTTGAGCACCATCTTCTGCGCGGTGCCCGCCTTCATGCGCGTGGAGCCCATCAGCACCTCGGGGCCCACGACCGGGCAGATCGCCACGTCCACGTCGATCGCGAACTCCTCGCGCGGCGTGCAGGTGACGTAGACCGTGTCCGCGCCGAGTTCGCGCGCCCGGCGCACCGCCGCCACCACGTACGGCGTGCGCCGGCTGGCGGCCAGCCCGATCACGGTGTCGTTCGGGCCGATCTCCAGGTCGTCCATCGCCTTCTCGCCCTCGGTGTCGCGGTCCTCGGCGCCTTCCACGGCGCGGACGACCGCCGCGTAGCCTCCCGCGATCACGCCCACGACCATGTCGGGGTCCGAGCCGAACGTGGGCGGGCACTCCGACGCGTCGAGCACGCCGAGCCGGCCGCTCGTGCCGGCGCCCACGTAGATCAGTCGCCCGCCGTTGCGGAACGAGTGCACGACGCGCTCCACGGCCTGGACCACGTGCGGGAGCTCCCGGGCGACGGCATCCGCCACCGTCCGATCCTCGGCGTTGATGCGCGCGACGAGTTCCGGGATCTCGAGCGAGTCGAGATCCATGGTGCGCGGGTTGCGCTGTTCGGTCGCGAGGCGCGCGAACTCGTCGAAGCGGGAGCGATCGTCCATGTCGTCCTGCCGGGGCCTGGGGGGAGTCTTCGGCTTGCGGTCGCAGTAGGCCACGCGCGCGAAAGCGGGCGCAATGCCTCAGACGGCTCCCCCCCGCGTTCCACGCGGGCGCTCCGCGCCGCTCCCGGCGCGCGCGGGGCGCCTTGACGCCCGCGCGCCGCTCCGCCGACCCTGCTCGGCATGCCCGAACTGCCCGAGGTCGAGACCGTGCGCCGCATGCTGCAGTCGACCGTTCCC
>JBGAMH010000298.1:0-5174 GCA_044223135.1 Candidatus Eiseniibacteriota bacterium
GCGGCCGGATGGAAGAGGTGGCCGAGCGGGCCGGTGTGTCGGTGGGCACGCTCTACAACCACTTCCGCGACCGCCGCGCGCTGCTCGATGCGCTGATCGCCGACCGCCGTTCGCGCCTGCTGGCCACCGTGGACACGTCGGTGGCGCACGCCGGCGGTGCGTTTCCCGGGCGGCTGCAGGCGTTC
This sequence comes from Candidatus Eiseniibacteriota bacterium, assembly GCA_044223135.1. Classification (GTDB taxonomy): domain Bacteria; phylum Eisenbacteria; class RBG-16-71-46; order RBG-16-71-46; family RBG-16-71-46; genus JBGAMH01. The sequence continues at coordinate 186 of JBGAMH010000298.1, forward strand.
GTCGCGGCACTGTTCGAACACGTGCAGACGCACCGCGGCCTCACGGCGGTGCTGCTGCGCGAGGGCCAGCTCGGCGCCGCGCACGCGGGGGCGCCGTCCCCCGACGCGCTGCAGGCGCGCGCCGCGGCGTTGCTGCGCGAGGGCCTGCGGTCCGGCGCGCTGCGCCGCGAGAGCGCGCACACGCTCGCCCCGGCGCTGATGGCGCTGGTGCGGGCGCGACTCACGGCCGACCTGGCCGGCACACGACGATTCGCGCGCGGCACCAGTGCGCGCTGGGTGACGCAGTTCTTTCTCCAGGGAGCGGAACGCCGATGACGATTCGCGAGGTCGGGTTGCGGGTGGGGCTGTGCGCGTGCGTGCTGATCGCGGCGGGCTGCGCTCCGAAGGAGGCGCGGCGCGGCGCGCGCGTGCCGGTGGCCGTGGCCGTGGTCGAGACGCGCACCGTGCCCGACGAGATCGACGCCACCGGAACGGTGGAGCCGGTCGCCTCCGCCGACGTCACCGCGCAGGTGGGCGGCCTCGTCACGCGCATCGCGTTCCGCGAGGGGGACGACGTGCGCGCCGGCCAGGTGCTGGTGGCGCTGGACGCGCGGCCCTTCCAGGCGAGCTTCGCGCAGGCCGCGGCCATCCTCGAGCGCGACCGCGCGCAGGCGCGCACGGCGCGGCGCGAACTGGAACGCGGCGAGACGCTGGCCCGCCAGCAACTGCTGTCGCCGGGCGAACTCGACGACAAGCGCTCGGCCGCGGAGGCGCTCGCGGCCACGGTGCTCGCCGACTCGGCGAACCTCGAGAAGGCGCGACTCGACCTGGCCTACGCCACCGTGCGCGCGCCGATCTCGGGCCGCACCGGCAAGCTCAACGTGCACGAGGGCGACGTCGTGAAGGCGAACGAGACCTCGAGCCCGCTCGTGACGATCCACCAGCTGCACCCCATCCGCGTGCGCTTCACCGTGCCGCAGGCCGAGCTGCCGTCGCTGCGCGCCGGAAAGCGCGGCGACGTGCGCGTGCTGGTGCAGACGGGCCTCGCCGACAGCGCGTGGTCGGAGGGCCGGCTCGTGTTCGTGGACAACCAGGTCGATGCCGCGAGCGGGACCGTGCTGCTGAAGGGCGAGTTCCCGAACGCCGACGGCGCGCTGTGGCCCGGCGCGTTCGCGCGCGTGCGCCTGCGGCTGGCCGAGCAGGCCGGCGCGCTCGTGGTGCCCGCGGCGGCGGTGACGAACTCCCAGCAGGGCACGGTGGTCTACGTGGTGAAGCCCGACACCACGGTGGAGGTACGGCCGGTCGGCGTGCTGCGCACGTGGCGCGGCATCACGGTGGTGGCGAACGGTCTCTCGGCCGGCGAGACGGTGGTGATCGACGGGCAGGTGCGGCTCTCCCCCGGTGCCAAGGCGAGCATCCGCGGCGCGTCGGCCGATTCGGCGCGCGCCGGCGGCGCGCCCGCCGCGAAGGCGGCGCGATGAATCTCTCGGGCCCGTTCATCCGACGCCCGGTCGCGACCACGCTCGTGATGCTGGGCGTGCTGCTGTTCGGCGCGCTCGCCTACCCGCAGCTGCCCGTGAGCGACCTGCCGAACGTGGACTACCCGGTCATCTCGGTGCGCGCCAACCTCGCCGGCGCGAGCCCGCAGACGATGGCGTCCGCCGTGGCCACGCCGCTGGAGAAGCAGTTCTCCACGATCGCCGGACTCGAGGCGATGACGTCCAGCAGCAGCCTCGGCTCCACCAGCATCAGCCTGCAGTTCTCGCTCAACCGCAACATCGACGCGGCCGCGCAGGACGTGCAGGCGGCGATCTCGCAGACGTTGCGCCAGCTGCCGCAGGGCATCCTGCCGCCCTCCTACCAGAAGTCGAACCCGGCCGACGCGCCGATCCTGTTCTATGCGCTCACGTCCGACGTGCTGCCGCTGTCGCAGCTCGACGAGTTCGCGCAGACCAGCCTGGCGCAGCGCATCTCCACCGTGGACGGCGTGGCGCAGGTGCAGGTGTACGGCTCGCAGAAGTACGCGGTGCGCATCCAGCTCGATCCGCAGGCGCTCGCCGCGCGCGGCGTGGGCATCGACGAGGTGTCCGACGCCATCGGCAACGGCAACGTGAACCTGCCGACCGGCGTGCTCTGGGGCCCCGAGAAGGCGCTCACGCTGCGCTCGGACGGCCAGCTCGAGAGCGCGGCCGAGTTCCGCGACCTGATCGTGAAGACGCGCGACGGCGCCGCCGTGCGGCTGGGCGACCTCGGGCAGGTGCTGGACGGCGTGCAGGACAGCCGCGTGGCCAGCTGGTTCAACGGCCGTCGCGCGATCGTGCTGGCCGTGCAGCGCCAGCCGGGCACGAACACCGTGCGCGTGGCCGACGCGGTGAACGCGCTGGTCGAGAAGCTCCGCCCTCAGCTGCCGGGCTCGGTGCGCATCGAGACGCTGAACGACCGCTCGATCTCGATCCGCCACTCCGTGCGCGACGTGCAGATCACGCTGCTCGTGACGCTGGTGCTGGTGGTGTTCGTGATCTTCGTGTTCCTGCGCAACGCCTCGGCCACGGTGATCCCCAGCCTCGCGCTGCCGCTGTCGGTGGTGGGCACGTTCGCGGCCATGAAGCCGCTCGGCTACAGCCTCGACAACCTGTCGCTGATGGCGCTCACGCTGTCGGTGGGCTTCGTCGTGGACGACGCCATCGTGATGCTGGAGAACATCGTCCGCCACCTGGAGATGGGCAAGAAGCCGCTGCAGGCGGCGCTCGACGGCTCCGCCGAGATCGGCTTCACGATCCTGTCGATGACCGTGTCGCTGGTGGCGGTGTTCATCCCGGTGCTGTTCATGGGTGGCCTGCTCGGGCGGCTGTTCCACGAGTTCGCGGTGGTGATCAGCGTCTCGATCCTGATCTCGGGGTTCGTGTCGCTCACGCTGACGCCCATGATGGCGAGCCGCTTCCTGCGCCACGGGCACGAGACCGACGGCAGCCGCTTCAGCCGCGCCACCGAGGACCTGTTCAACCGCGCGCTCGCGTTCTACACGCGCACGCTCGAATCGGTGATGGACCACCGACGCCGCGCGCTCGCGTTCTCGGCGCTGATCCTGGTGGGCACCGCCGCGCTGTGGACGATCGTCCCCAAGGGCTTCATCCCCAGCGAGGACACCGACTCGCTGTCCGGCACCACCGAGACCGCCGAGGGCACCTCGTTCGAGTCGATGGTGCGGCACCAGCAGCAGGTGGCGGCCATTCTCCAGAAGGACCCGAACGTCGCCGGCTTCATGTCGTCGGTGGGTGCCGGCGGCCCCGGCGGCATCGGCAACCAGGGCCGGCTCGTGGTGCGGCTGAAGCCGAAGCACGAGCGCCGGCTGAACGCCGACCAGGTGGCGCGCGCGCTGACGCCGCGGCTGAACGCCGTGCCCGGCATGCGCGTGTTCCTGCAGAACCCGCCGCCCGTGCGCATCGGCAGCCGGTTCGCGAAGAGCCAGTACCAGTTCACGCTGCAGGGCACCGACCTGGTGTCGCTCTACGAGAACGCGGGCAAGCTCGAGGGCAAGCTGCGCGCGCTGCCGCAGCTCGACAACGTGACGAGCGACCTGCAGATCAAGAACCCCGAGATCCGCGTGGAACTCGACCGCGACCGCGCCGCCGCGCTGGGCGTGTCGCCACGACAGGTGGACGAGGCGCTGTACGACGCGTACGGCTCGCGGCAGGTGTCCACCATCTTCACGCCGAACAACCAGTACTGGGTGGTGATGGAGCTGCTGCCCCAGTACCAGCGCGACGTGTCGGCCCTGCAGCTGCTGAACGTGCGCGCGAACACCGGAGCGCTGGTGCCGATCGGCACGGTGGCGCGCCTGACGCCGGCGCTCGGCCCCCTGTCGGTGAGCCACTCCGGCCAGGTGCCGGCCGTGACGCTGTCGTTCGACCTGAAGCCCGGCGTGGGCCTGAGCGAAGCCGTGAGCGCGGTGCAGAACGCGTCGCGCAACACGCTGAGCTCGGACATCACCACCGCCTTCGCCGGAACCGCGCAGGCGTTCCAGTCGAGCCAGCAGGGCCTCACGCTGCTGCTGCTGGTGGCCGTGCTCGTGATCTACCTGGTGCTGGGCGTGCTGTACGAGAGCTTCATCCACCCGCTCACGATCCTGTCGGGCCTGCCGTTCGCCGGCTTCGGCGCGCTGCTCACGCTGCTGGTGTTCCGCACCGAGCTGTCCGTGTACGCGTTCGTCGGCGTGATCATGCTGATCGGGCTCGTGAAGAAGAACGCCATCATGATGATCGACTTCGCGCTCGAGGCCGAGCGCACCGAGGGCAAGAGCCCGCGCGACGCGATCCTCGAGGCGTGCCGCGTGCGGTTCCGCCCCATCATGATGACCACGATGGCCGCACTCATGGGCACGCTGCCGATCGCGCTCGGCTGGGGCGCGGGCGCCGAGTCGCGCCGACCGCTCGGCCTGGCGGTGGTCGGCGGCCTGGCGTTCTCGCAGATCGTGACGCTGTACGTGACGCCCGTGTTCTACACGTACCTGGACGCGTTCCAGAAGCGCTTCTCCGGCTTCCGTGTGCCGTGGCGCACGCGTCGCGACGCGGCCGCCCCCGCGCCTTCGGCGGCCGGGCGCGACTGAACGCCGGCTTCGTCCGGGGCGACGCCGAGCGGCCGTCGCCCCGTCGATCGAAGCCCGGCCTTGGTGGGGCCCGCAGGCCCGACTAGACTTTCGCGCATGCGCGCCGCGATCGAAGGTGTGGTGATCCTCGGTGCCGGGCTCACCGGCGCCGGGATCGCGCTGGAGCTGGCCGGTCGGGGCATCGACGTCACGTTGCTGGACCAGGACGAGCGGGCGATGAACCGGGCCAGCCTCCGCAACGAGGGCAAGATCCACCTCGGCCTGATCTACGCCAACGATCCCTCGCGTGCGACCGCGCTCCGCCAGCTCGACGGCGCGCTGCGCTTCCGGGCCATCACCTCGCGCTGGCTGGGCGGCGACGGCGCACTGCGGTACTCGACGCCCTTCCACTACCTGGTCGCGCG
>JBGAMH010000299.1:0-5173 GCA_044223135.1 Candidatus Eiseniibacteriota bacterium
ACCACCGGCGTACCGCACGCCATGGCTTCGAGCGGCGGGAAGCCGAAGCCCTCGTACGTGGACGGGAACGCGAACACGGCGGCAGCGGCATGCAGCGCGGGCAGGTCGGCGTCGGCCACGAATCCGGGCAACTGCAGGCGCGGCTCGATGTCGAGCTCGCGCGCCAGCGCCTGCAGCGCGGGGAACTCGGGCGCGCCCTGCACACGGCCGGCGATCACGAGGTCGGGTGGGTCGGGCATCGCGGCGGTCGCGCGCGCGAACGCGCGCAGCAGGCCGGGCGCGTTCTTGCGCGCGTCGATGCCGCCCAGGTACAGCACGAACGGTCGCGGCAGGCCGAGCTTCGCACGCACCGCGGCGCGCGCGGCCTCGGGCTGGGGCGCGAAGCGCGCGTCGAGGCCCAGGTGCGCCACGTGCACGTGCGCGGCGTCGCGGCCGTGCAGCCGCACCACGTCGTCGCGCGTGACGGCCGAGTCGGTGACTACGGCGCGCGCGTGCGACAGCGCGGTGCGCTCCAGCGCGCGGAAGATCTTGTACGCGAGCGGGCGGCGTGCCGAGTAGAGCGGCTCCATCAGCTCCAGGATCAGGTCGTGCACCGTCACCACCACGCGCGCCACCGGCAGCACCGGCGCGTCGCCGTGCGACAGGAAGTGGAACACGTCGTGATCGGAGCCCCACACGGACATCGGCACGGTGGACAGCACGGCGAGCCGGTCGCGCAGCGGCAGCTTCAGCCGCGGGTAGTCGCGCACGCGCACGCCGTCCGGCACGTGCGCGGCGGGCAGGTCGAGCTCGGGCTGGCGCCACAGCGTCAGCGCCACGTCGCCGCGGCGCGCGAGCGCGCGCACCAGCTCCACGGCGTACACGCCGATGCCGCGGCCCTGGTGCTCGCGGAAGCCGTGCTGAAGCGGCCGGCCGTCGATCGCCACGCGCATCATGGAGCGGTCCGCTCCACCGCCGCGGGCCGTTCGGGCGAAGCCCCGGCGCGGCGCGCCGCCACCATGAAGTACCAGCCGAACCCGTCGGCGAGCGGCGTGCCGTCCAGGAAGCCGAACGCCTTCGCCACGCGGGCGCTGCAGCGCGGCGGGTAGAGCCCGGCGCCCCGCACGCGCACGCGGTCGCAGCCGAGCGTGCGCAGCGCGCGCGCGTAGCGCGAGGGCCCGTGCGTGGATTCGTACACGCCGGGCATCAGCCACTCGCTGCGCAGCATGCGCCGGGCGTCGAGCACGCGGAACAGCGACAGCTTGCGCGGCACCACGTCGGCGTAGAACGTGCCGCCGGGCTTGAGCACGCGCACCATCTCGGCGAGCACGCCCTCGGGCTCGCGGAAGTGCTCGAGCAGGCCGCCCGACAGCACCAGGTCGAAGCTGCCGTCGTCGAACGGCAGAGCCAGCGCGTCGCCGCGCACGCGCGTCATGCGCACGCCCGCGATCTGCGCGGTGCGCCGGACCACGGCGAGCGCGTTCGGCGTCGGGTCGAGCGCCACCAGGTCGAGCGGCGCCTCGCGCCCCATGCGCGCGAGCAGCCGCGCCGAGCCGCAGCCCACCTCGATCGCGCGCCCGGCGCGCGGCAGGTCGGCGCCCAGGAAGTCCACCTTCAGGCGATCGACGTGGTTCGCGAACGTGTCGGCGTCCAGCGGCGTGTCGACGTCGGGATGCGCGACCCAGTCCTGGTCCCACGCGTCCCACGCGCCGCCCGTGCGCGGCTCGCTCATGCCGGCGTCCCTCCCGTGCGCGCCGGCGCGAAGCCGCGCAGGTCCTCCCCGCGCAGCACGCCCGCGCCGAACGCCAGCGCACCGTACGCGATCACCGCCACCGCCAGCACCACCGGCGTGGGCCAGCCCGGCAGGCGCAGCGCCCACAGCACGCCCGCGAACGCGGCGTTCGCCGCCAGCACGCGCGCGATCGCGCCCCACGGCAGCATCCACGCGAGGTGCGCGCGCAGGTGCGCGGCGTACATCGCGAGCCCCACGAGTTCGGTGATCAGCGTGGCCCAGCCGGCGCCCACCGCGCCCAGGCGCGGGATCAGCACCAGGTTCAGCGACACGTTGATCGCGGCGTTGATCGCCGAGATCACGAGCACGTCGCGCTGCCGGCCGCTGGCCGCCACCGCGTGGCCGAACAGGTTCGTGAGGAACAGCACCGGCGCGGTCCACGCGAGCAGCTCCAGCACGTGCGCGCCCTCGCCGTAGCCGTGGCCGAACAGCAGCGTCAGCACCGGCGCCGCGAACGCGGTGGCGCCCAGGCCGAACGGCAGCCCCGCCGCGAGCGACAGCGGGAACGCGCGCCGCAGCACGTCGCGCGAACGCGGCGCGTCGATCGCGCCCGCCTCCGCGATCACCGGGAACACGGCGGTCACCAGCGACTGCGACAGCAGCAGCGACGCGAACAGCAGGCTCGCGCACGCGCCGTACACGCCCGTCGCGCGTTCGCCCGCCATCAGCGACAGCATCACCGTGTCGAGCCGGAAATACACCGTCACCACCAGCGCGGTGAGCGCGAACGGCCAGCCACCGCGCACGAGCCCGGCCCATTCGGCCGTGGCGCCCGCGAACTTCGCCGCCGGCGCCGCGCCGCGCGCGACCCACGCCACCAGCGCGCAGCCCGCCACCGCCGCCGCTGCCTGCACGCCCGACAGCGCCACCACGCCCGCGCCCATCGCCACCGCCGCGAGCGTGGCCGCCAGGTGCAGCGCGCGCGCCACCGTGGTGCCCACGGCCTCGCGGTCCAACCGCTGCACGCCGCGCAGCACGCAGAACCACGAGCTGCCGAGCACGCCGCCCAGCGCCGCGACGGCCGCCAGCACGATCAGTGTGGGCGTGGGCGCGCGGTAGCCCAGCAACCGCGCGAGCACGCCGGCCACCACCACCAGCACCACGCCGAGTGCCAGCTTGAGCGACAGCGACGCGCCGAGCAGCCGCGGCGCGTCGGCCGGGCGCTGCGCCACGAGCCGCGTCACGTGCAGGTCGGTGCCCAGGTCCGCGAGCGGCGAGAGCACCGCCACGAACGCGGCCGCCAGCGTCCAGCGGCCGAAGTCCTCGATCGGCAGCGCGCGCGTCATCACCATCACGAGGACGAAGCCCACCGCCTTCGCGAGCCCCTGCGCGACTGCGGCGAACACCACGTTCGCCCGCACCGAGCGCGGCGCGCCGGCCGCCGCGGCGCTCACGATCCGGCCCCGATGCGTTCGCGCCAGTCGCTCCAGCCGCGCCCGAACGCGTCGGCGAACTCGCGGTCGAAGCGCTCCGGCGCGAACGGCTCCGCGTGTGCGCGCAGCGCGTGCGGGTCGAACGGCGCCGCCTCCAGCGCCTGCATGCCCGCGGCGAGCGACGCGGCGCTCTGCTCGGGCACCAGCACGCCGCCCGGCGCGCGCACCACCTCGCCCGCGGCGAGCCGCGCGTGGCCCGCGTCTCCGAGGCCGGCGCCCACGGTCTCGAGCGCGCCGCCCACGCCGTACGCGATCACCGGGCAGCCCGCGGCCATCGCCTCCACCGGCATGATCCCGAAGTCCTCGACGCCCGGGAACAGCAGCGCGCGCGCGCCGGCGTACAGCGCCTGCAGCGCCGCCTCGTCCTGCCAGCCCTCGCGGAACTCCACCTCGGCGCCGGCCATCGCGCGCAGCTCGGCCGTCTGCTGGCCGCTGCCCGCCACGACCAGCTTCCGCCCCAGCGAGCGGCACGCCTCGATCGCCAGCTCGCCGCGCTTGTACGGCGCGAACGCGCCCGCGAGCAGGTAGTAGTCGCGCCGCCCCGTGCCGGGCGTGAAGCGCGCCACGTCCACCGGCGGATACACCACCTCGGCGTCGCGGTCCCAGTGCCGGCGGATGCGGTCGGCGATGTACGCCGAGTTCGCGAGCAGCGTGTTGTGACGCTGGCTCGTGGCCACGTCCCACCGGCGCAGCCGCGCGCACGTGCGCCGCACCATCCACTGCAGCGGCCCCGGGAAGCGGCCGGGCGGGAAGTACTGCGACTCGAGCTCCCAGATGTAGCGCATGGGCGTGTGCACGTAGCTCAGGTGGAACGCGTCGCGCCGCACGGGCGCGGCCTTCGCCACCGCGTGGCTCGTGGACACGACCACGTCGTACGCCGACAGGTCGAACGACTCGATCGCGCGCGGGAACAGCGGCAGGTACCAGCGGTAGCGCCGCTCGGCGTCGGGCAGGTGCTGCAGGAACGACGTGCGCACCGGGTGCGACTCGAGCTCGGCCGACACGCCGCCCCGCTTCCACACGAGCGTGAAGATGGGCGCTTCGGGAAAGAAGCGCGCGATGCGCTCCAGCACGCGCTCGCCGCCGCGCATGCCGGTGAGCCAGTCGTGCACCAGCGCCACGCGCGCGCCCGGCGCCAGGCTCACGACTCGCTCCCCCAGTCGCGCGCCGCCCACGCGAGGCCGGCCAGCACGAACAGCGGGTGCAGCAGCTCCTCGTCGCCGAAGTTCCACTCGAACGCGCCCGCCACGAGGAAGCCCACGAGCGCCGCGAGCACGCCCAGCCGCAGCCCGGCGGCGAGCCCGCCCGCGCGCAGCGAACGCACCAGCCCCACGGCCGGCGCGCGCACGAGCGACACCCACAGCCACGCGAACGCCGCGAAGCCGACCGCGCCGGTGGTGGCCAGCACGTGCACGAACGTGTTGTGCAGGTGACCCACGCGCTCGTGCGCCTCGGGCAGCTTGTAGCGGTCGTAGAGCGCGTGCAGGTCCATGAGCCCCACGCCCGTCACCGGGTGGTCGCGGAACATGTGCAGCCCCGCCTGCCACATCAGCCAGCGCTCGCGGTTCCACGCGTTCGAAGGGTCGAAGCTGGAGCGCAGGCGCTCACCGAACGTGCCGGGCACGAGGAACCACGCCGCCACGCCCGCGGCGGCCAGCGCCGCCAGCCCGAGCGGCCACGTGAAGCCGAGCAGCACCGCGCCCGACGCGAACAGCCCGAGCCACGCGCTGCGCGTGAACGTGGCCGCCAGTGCCACGAGACCGAGCGCCGCCACCGCGCCCGCACCGAACCGCCACCGTGCCGGCTTCGCGCGCAGCGCCACGCCGAGCAGCACCGGCAGCGCGATCAGCAGCATGCCGGCATACGTCATGTAGTGCCCCGAGAACCCGCGCGCGCGCGACGCGAACGACGCGCCGTGCTGCACCCCCAGCGCGAGCCCCCCCGCGGCGGCGATCGCCGCCCCCGCCAC
>JBGAMH010000300.1:0-1683 GCA_044223135.1 Candidatus Eiseniibacteriota bacterium
GTGGCGCGCGAGCTGCGGCCCGTAGGCGGCGAGCATGCCGGGCGCGCCGGCACGCAGGCGTTCCGCGAGCCCGACGGTGTCGGCGAGCGCGGTGCTGTCGGTGAGCCGCCACTCGGCGGCGGCGGCGTTCGCGAATGCGGGGCGCACGAGCGCGGTCTTGGGGGTGAGCGACCACCAGCCCTGCTCCCAGCGCAGCACTCCCAGGTAGGGCAGCGCGGCGATCGCGGCACCGGCCAGCACGAGGGCGATCGTGCGCGGCCGGCGCGTGAGCAACGCGGCCACGGGCGCGATCACCGCGGCCTCGGGTCGCACCCAGTACGCCGCGCCGAGCAGCGCGCCGCCCGCGAGCGGGCGTTCGCGTTCGATCAGCAGCAGGCCGCCCAGCGTGAGCGCGAGGAACGTGGCCTCGGTCATGATCGCCACACCGTATGCGGCGAGCAGCGGGTGCGCGGCCACGGCGAGGCCGGCGGCGAGCGCGGCCCACGCGGGCACGCGCGGCCGCGCGATCGCCCACGCGAGCGCGGGCAGCGCGAGCGAGGCGAGCAGCGACACGAGCCGCCCGGGCAGCTCGCGGTCGTGCACGAGCGTCGACGCGAGCGCGATCAGCATCGAGTAGCCGTGGTGCGCGGGCGAGGGGCCGCGCTCGCCGGCGAGCAGCGCCTCGGCCATGCGCACGTAGAGCGGCGAGTCCATCGTGAGCCCCGCCGTGCGGGGCCAGAGCCACAGCCGCAGGGCGAGCGCGACCAGCGCCAGCGCGACCGGCGCGAAGCGGTCGAACACGGCGTGCGCGGCACGGGGCGCGGGCGGTGCGGGAGCGCGGCGGGGCATGGCGCGGCAGGCTAGGTGCCGCTTCGCGACGTCGTCAACGCCGGCGTGCGCGGGCGTGGCTCACGCGGCGGCGAGCACGTAGATCACCCACGGCGCCACGCGCGTCTCGCTGACCCACGCGATGCCTTCGTCGTCGCGGCCGAGCGGGCGGTGCTCCTCGACCACGCGCAGCCCGGCACGGGTGTAGACGTCGAGGTAGGCCTCGTGTGGCCACAGCACGTCCTGCACCGGGCGGCGGTCGGGCACGTCGGTCATCTCGGTGTACACGAACTCGCCGGTGCGCGCGGTGAAGTTCGTGGCGAAGCGTTTCGTGGTGAACGAGGCCCACTCGTTCACGTAGATGTCGGGCGAGCTGACCAGGCTCACGAGCCGGCCCTCGGGCGCGAGCAAGGCGCGCAGCCCGGCGAACAACGTGACCTTGTGGTCGCGGCCGGGGATGTTGTCGAACGTGAACACGGACTGCACCAGGTCGAAGCCGCCCGCGGGCAGCGCGGAGAAGTCGCCGTCGGCGATGACTCGGTAGTCGCCCTCGGGGTCGCGCTCGCGCGCGAGCTTCACCATGTCGGCGCTGATGTCCACGCCGGTGGCGGCGAAGCCGAGCGCCTTCAGGAATCGCGTGGAGCGCCCGGCGCCGCAGCCGAAGTCGAGCGCACGCTTGCCGCGCGCGTGCTGGCGATGGATCACGGGCAGGTCGCGGTAGGCGAGGTGGTACGTGCCGGGGAACTCCATCGAGGCGTAGGCCGCGGCGCGTTCGGGGTCTTCGTAGACGTTCGAGAAATCCATGGAGTGCCTGTCCTGTGGGCTCGACGCGATCGGGAGCGCCGGCGCGTGCCGCCGGTGGGGGAACGATAGCAG
>JBGAMH010000300.1:1731-5171 GCA_044223135.1 Candidatus Eiseniibacteriota bacterium
CGTCGGCCGGCGCCTCGCGTGCTCCATCGGGTGGGCGCTCGTGCACGGCCGCGGGAGTCGGGCGCTTGACTCGGCGCGCGAGTGGCCGGACCTTGGCCGTCATGACCCGACCTCACGTGAAGATCCGTGTGCTCGTGACCGGCGGCACGTTCGACAAGGAGTACAACGAGCTCACGGGCTCGCTGTTCTTCAAGGACTCGCACGTGTCCGAGATGCTGGAGCTGGGCCGTTGCGGCCTCGACGTCGAGGTGCGCCGGCTGATGATGATCGACAGCACCGAGATGACGGAGAACGACCGCGAGCTGATCCTGCGCAGCTGCACCGACGCGTTCGACGAGCGCGTGGTGATCACGCACGGCACCGACACGATGACCGACACGGCGCGCTACCTGGGCGAACGCATCCACGACCAGACGATCGTGCTCACCGGCGCGATGGTGCCGTACACGTTCGGCAGCTCCGACGGGCTCTTCAACCTGGGCTCGGCGCTGGCCTTCGCGCAGACGCTGCCGCACGGCGTCTACGTGGTGATGAACGGCCGCTGCTTCGAGTGGAACAACGTGCGCAAGAACAAGGGCACGGGCCGCTTCGAGGAGCTGACGACGTAGGGGAGCGGCGGAGTTCGCCGCAATCGTGCGGAACAGGTGCATCGACGCCGGGACCCCGAGCGCGGCGTTGCCGGGGGGCGTGGCGTGACCGCAGCGAGACGCCGGGACAGCCCGAAACGTGCCGCCGCAGCTTTGGAGGTGCGGCGACCCGGGGCGCACGGGCCGTGGGTCGCCCTTGCGCTCCTCCTTTTCGCGTACTGGGGTGTGGCCTACGGACCGTCGCTCACGCTGCCGTTCATCGGGGACGACTACGTCTTCCTGGACGCGACGCGTCATATGGCGCTGTCCGACGTGGGCTCCCGCGCGAACGTGTATTTCGGATGGTGGCGCCCCTGGTCGCGCGAGCTGCACTACTGGGTGCTGTACCACGCTTTCGGGCCGCGCGAGTGGGTCTTCCGTGGCGTCGGAGCGTTGCTGTGGGTCGGTGCCCTGATGCAGTTCGCATGGCTCGTGCGGAGGCTGGGCTCCCCCCGAACGGCCGTGGTCGCCACGCTCGGCGTGGCCGCGCTTCCACTGTGGGGAACGCCGTTGCTGTGGATCGCGGGAGGCCAGGACCTGTGGATGCTGAACGCGTCGCTCGCCACGATCGCGTTGCACGTGGCGGGCCGCCGGATGGCGTCGTGGGTCACGCTGGCCGTGGCGCTGTTGAGCAAGGAAACGGCGGCGGTCGTTCCCGTACTGCTGGTCGCGTACGACGTGTGGCTGGAGCGCCTGTCCATTCGAGCGGCCATACGACGTGCCGCGGTGCCGCTGGGCATCGGGGCCGCCTGGTTCGCCGTTCATCCCACGCTGTGGCATCGGCTGTTCGATCCGGCCTGGCGCGATTCCCTCGAAACGCAACTCCGACCACCGATGGCCGGGATCGCGCTTCGTGCGGCCCTCGCGGCGGTAGGCCTGGATGCATGGCCGAGGCCGATCGAGGTCGGAGCGGTCCAGTTCCTGCGCCTCGCACTCTCGTGGGTCGCGCTCGCGGGGGGCGCGTGGTGGTGCCTCGCCCGTGCGGGGAGACTCCCGGACCACGACGCCACGGAGCCTCGACCGCGCCGAATGATCGCCTTTGCGATCACGTGGGCTCTCGCGGGTACTGCGCCGTTGCTGTTGCCCTCGGCGGGTTGGCACGCCTACTACGGTTGCCTCGGCATGCTGGGGATCTGGTTCGCCATCGGCACGGCGCTCGCGAAGTCGCGACCGCTGAGCGTGGCGATGATCGGCCTCCTGGTCGGGATCTCGTGGGCGAACGCGCACACCTTGTCGTGGGACTGGGGAACCGAGTGGTACCAGCGGCGGGCCGGCAACTTCCTGCGGGGCCTGCGCACCGAGCTGCTGTGGATGCACCCGCAGTTCCCGCCGCATGCGCGCCTGTTCTTCGGCGGCATTCCGAACAACGTCGGATTCATCACTGGTCAGAGTCCCGCGGTGCGCGTGTGGTACGACGACAGCACCCTGGCGGCGGGCTTCTACTCGACGTACACGCCCCGGCCTCCGGGCGGGCCGGCGGGCGTCGACTATTTCTTCGTGCTGGACTCCACGCGGGGCGTGGTCGAAATCGTCCCGGGCCATCCCGACGTTGCGGCGCGGGACGCGGAGTGGGAGCGACATCATGAGGCGCTGGCCATGCTCTTCGTCCGCGCAGGTGACTGGCCGCGGGCGGGTGAGGAGTTCGAGAAGCTGGCGGCGCTGCCTTCCCGTCCGGAGGCGATCGTGCTGGCTGGGGTCTGTTGGCAGCAGGGCGGTGCAATCGCTCGGGCGAATCGGAGCTTCGAAGCAGCCGCGCGGCGGTACGGTCGTCCGCTATCGGAAGTGATGGTTGCGGCGGAACACATGCGAGCGAGGTTGCCGGCGGGCGCTGCGCGCTGAGCGAGCGAAGCGGCGCGGCGGCGTTCGCGCGACTTTGCGAAATCCTGTGTTGACGGGTTTGCGCGGGCCGAGAGCGTGACTCCACGGATCGCTTCGCCGCTTCGCGTGTGCGCGCCGCTCGTGCGCGTGCACGGCGCGACGCGCAGATCATCTCGCGCGTTGTCGCGATCGACTTCCTTTCGCGGCGTGCGGGCGCGTGCGGCGGTCGAAAACGCACGTGGTACAAAGCGAACGTCCCCGCGACGACTCGCCCCCGAGGCGGAGTCTCGCCATGCAGGGCTTTTCGCTTTCGCACCTGGAAGACCACGACGTTCAAAAGGGTCTGCTCGCGGCGGTGCCGGTGGAACGCACCGCCACGGCGGCGGTGCTCGCGCACATCGCCGAGTTCGACGCGCGGCAGCTGTACCGGGACCAGGCGTGCTCGTCGATGTTCGTGTACTGCGTCCGCGAGCTGGGGTACTCGGAGGACGGGGCGCAGCGTCGGCTGCAGGCGGCCCGCCTCGCTCGCCGCTTCCCGATCCTGTTCGACGCGCTCGCGGATGGGAGACTTCACATGACGGCGCTCGCCCTGCTCGAACCCCACCTGACAGAGACGAACGCCGTCGAGCTGGTGGCGGCGGCCTCGAACCGGAGCAAGGCCGAGCTGGTGCGGGAACTGGCGGTGCGGTTCCCGCGGGACGGGGCGGCCGTGTTAACGAAATCGGCCGATTCCCAAGGAATTTCACCCGCGCTAGCGCGGGTAGATGGCGCGGACGGGGCCGACGGAGCCGCCGATGAGTCCATGGCCGGCGACCTCGGCGCGCTGCTCGCCGCGACCTCGCCCGGCGCGGTCCCCTCGGCGCCCTTCCGTCGCGACCGGCTCACGCCGATCTCCGCCGACGCCTGGGCGCTCGAGGCCACGCTCGACCAGGAGTCGTGCGACATGCTGCGCCGCATCCAGGCGCTAAGGGGTCGCGGCGTGTCGCCACACGACAT
>JBGAMH010000301.1:0-5149 GCA_044223135.1 Candidatus Eiseniibacteriota bacterium
TCGGCGCCCGAGCGGCGGATGTCCTCGCTCGTGAGCACCGTGACCGCGGCGGGCGTGCGGAACCAAGGCTCCTGCTTCTTCGAGACGGTGGTGACCTCCATCTGCACGAGTTCGGTCATGTCCTTGGACAGCAGGTCCTCGCGCGGCGCGTCGCCGACGGAGGTCGTGTCCACGGCGTCGCCGGCGTGCACCGCCGGGACGGGAGCGAGCAACGCGAGCAGCAGCGACAGGAAGGCGGCCACGCGTGCGCGATGGGCTTGGGGCGGGACCAGCCACCGGCAGACGGCATTCATGATGGGCTCCGGGAGGTAGGAACGACGGCCGGTCGAACGACGGGAGTGGGCCGGCCAGATCGACACACCGCGTCTTTCGGCGATTTGCATCGGGGGATTGAGTGTTTGTTCCCGAACTTTGTACCGGCCATTCGCCACAACGACTTGCCCGCTCGATCCGGCACGGGACCGGACCCCGATTTGCCCGCCCGTCCGGCATTTCGCACGCCTCGAATGCCGTCTTGTTTCGCTGCACGCGCGTGCAGTATGGTGCCGCCGGTGCCAACCGACAGGCCATGTTCGAATCACTCGACGATCCGGTGGACGTGCTCACCGCCTTCGTGGACGGCGCCATGCGACCGATCCGGTTTCGCTGGCAGGGGCGCGTGGTCCGCGTGAGGCAGGTGACGGGACAGTGGAACAGGCGCGAAGGGCAGGCCGTGCTGCGCCACTTCGCGGTGCAGGGGACGAAGGACGACAGCTATGAACTCGTGTTCGATCCACGCGTCTCGCGCTGGACGCTGAGTCGGGCATGGACCGGCCCGCCGGGATGATCCTGCTCGTGGACATGGATGCCTTCTTCGCGTCCGTGGAGCAGTCGCTGCACCCGCAGCTCAGGGGCAGGCCCGTGATCGTGTGCGGCGACCCCAGCCGCCGCGGCGTGGTCACCGCCGCGTCGTACGAAGCCCGCCCGTCGGGCGTTCGCGCCGGCATGCCGCTGGCCGAGGCCCGGCGGCTGTGCCCGCACGCCGAGTACGTGGAGGGCAACCCGCGCAAGTACGTGGAGAAGTCGCTCGAGCTGCTGGAGCTGTTCCTCACCGTGACGCCCGACGTGGAGCCGTTCAGCGTGGACGAGGCGTTCCTCGGCCTCGGATCGCGCGGTCGCACGCTGGAGGAGGCCACCGCGGTGGCGCGCGACATCCAGGCGCGCATCGCCCGCGACCACGACCTCGGCGCGTCCATCGGGATCGGACCGAACAAGCTGGTGGCCAAGATGGCGTCCGGGCTGCAGAAGCCGCGCGGCATCACCGCGCTCGACGAGGCGGGTTTCCGCCGCACGTACTGGCCGCTCGAGGTGCAGGAACTGTGGGGCGTGGGCCCGAAGATGTCGGCGCGGTTGAACCAGCTCGGCATCCGCACGGTGGGCGACCTGGGCCGCGCGAGCGCGCCGATGCTCGAGCAGACGTTCGGCGTGATCGGCCCGCAGATGCGCGAGGCGGCCTGGGGGCACGACCAGACACCACTCGTGCCGTACCACGAGGGCGTGGACCCCAAGTCGATGGGCCACGAGGTGACGCTGCCCGAGGACTGCCGGGACGCCGAGTTCCTGGAGGGCACGCTGCTGCGGCTGGCCGACCAGGTGTCGCGGCGCCTGCGCGGCGACGGCTTCGCCAGCCGCACGATCACGGTGAAGCTGCGCGACTTCCGCTTCCGCACCATCACGCGGCAGCGCGCGCTGCCCGTGGCGGTGGACGATCACCGCAGCGTGTTCGAAGTGGCGCGAGCGCTGTGGCGCGAGCACTGGGCGGGCGAGCCGCTGCGATTGCTGGGCGTGACCGCGGGCGCGCTCGAGAAGAAGAGCGAGGCGGAGCAGACGGAGCTGTTCGCGAAGGACGAGCGGTCCCAGGCGCTGCAGAAGGCGCTCGACCGCGTGCGCGACAAGCTCGGCGAGGCGTCCGTCGTGCCGGCCGGCTCGCTCACGCACCGCCGAGCGATCGGGCACGTGCCGTTCGGGGCCGTGAAGGGGCGTGACCTGTCGAGCCGGGTGCCCTCCGACCAGGGCGGCTCGGGCCCGAGCACCGGCGCCGCCGACTCGAAGGGCGCGCGGGCCCGCGCCGCGGCCGAGGCTCGGCGGCGCGCCCGCGGCGGCTACGCCCAGGGTGCGGATCCCTCGGCCCCCGATCCCACGCAGGTGAAGCCGCGCCTGAAGCCGGACGCGTCGTGAGCGCCGAACCCGTGCCGCCCGCCGAGCCGGGCCGCATCCTCGTGGGCACGTCCGGCTACTCGTTCGCCGACTGGGTCGGCCCGTTCTATCCGCCGGGCACGAAGAGCGGCGACTACCTGTCGTACTACGCCACGCAGTTCGCCTGCGTCGAGGTGAACTCGACCTACTACCGGATCCCGCACCCGAAGGTGCTCGCGCAGATGGAGCGCAAGACGCCGGACGGATTCCGCTTCGTGGTGAAGCTGAACCAGGCGATGACGCACCAGGGCGCAACCGACGCGGCGCTGTACCGCGACTTCCTCGCCGTGCTTCAGCCGCTCAAGGACGCCGGCAAGTACGACGGCCTGCTGGCGCAGTTCCCGTGGGCCTTCCGCAAGACCGACGAGGCCAAGCGCCACCTGGAGTTCCTGCGCGAGGCGTTGCCGGGCGAGCCGCTGTGGGTGGAGTTCCGCCACGCCTCGTGGATGCATCCGAAGCTGCCCGACTGGCTGCGCGAGCGGCAGCTGGGCTACTGCGCGGTGGACGAACCGGCGCTGCCCGGGCTCGTGCCACCGGTGACGCACCGCACCACCGACGTCGGCTACGTGCGCTTCCACGGCCGCAACGAGCAGACGTGGTGGGGGCGCGGTGGTGGCGACCGCTACGACTACGACTACAAGCCCGAGGAGCTGCAGGGCTGGGTGCAGAAGGTGGCCGAGCTCGCGAAGCAGGCGCGGCAGACGTACCTGTTCTTCAACAACTGCCACGCCGGCCAGGCGGCGCGGAACGCGAAGCTGATGGAGGAGCTGCTCCGCCGTCAGAAGCTCCCGGTGTAGCGGCTGCCGCGCCGTCGATCGCTCGCGACCGCCGCGCGCCGCGTTGACGCACTCCGCCGCGCCCGCTAGCGTCGCGCGCCGCGAGTGTGTGCGGGGCCGAGCCGGCCCGGTTTCCACGGAGGTCGCATGGATCAGGGGCCCAAGTCGTACTGGGCGGAGTTCCTCGGCACGTTCACGCTGTGTTTCATCGGCCAGGGCGCGATCTGCGCGCAATTCCTCATGCAGAACGGTCCCGGCAGCCTGCTGCCGATCGCCGTCGCCTACGGGCTCGCGCTGGCCGTGATGATCTCCGCGCTCGGCGCCGCCTCGGGCGGGCACTTCAATCCCGCGGTCACGCTGGGCTTCGTGGTGACCGGGCGGCAGTCGCTGACTTCCGCGATCACCTACTGGCTCTCGCAGATCCTGGGCGCCGTGATCGCGAGCCTCCTGCTGCGCTCGATCGTTCCCGCCGACGTCGTGGCCGGCACGCACCTGGGCGCTCCGGGCGTGGCTCCGGAGATCAGCCTCTCGTCGGCGTTCCTGCTGGAGTTCGTGCTCACGTTCTTCCTGGTCACCGCGGTGTGGGGCACGTCGGTGGACGAGGCCGGGCCGAAGCTCGGCGGGCTCGGCACCGGGCTCGCGATGATGATGGGCATCCTGATGGGTGGCCGGTTCACGGGCGCCGCGATGAACCCGGCGCGCGCGTTCGGCCCCGCGCTCGCCACCGGGACCTGGGACCAGCACTGGGTGTTCTGGGCCGGCCCGCTCGCCGGCGGCGCCGTGGCCGCACTCGTCTACAAGAACCTCGTGCTGCGCCGTCACTGAGAGACCCATGACCGAACCTCGTCGTCCCGCGGCCTTCGTCACCCGGCCTCCGAAGCACGTGCTGTTCGTGTGCGTGCACAACGCGTCCCGCAGCCAGATGGCCGAGGCCTTCGCGCGCCGGATGGCGCCGGCGGGCACGCTGGTGTGGAGCGCCGGCACCGAGCCGCGCGTGGTGCACCCGGCCGCGATCGAAGCGATGCGCGAGATCGGCATCGAGCTCGACGACCACCGTTCCAAGCCGCTCGACGACGTGCCGTGGCGCGAGGCCGACACGGTCGTCACGCTGTGCGGCGAAGGCGCCGAGGTCTGCCCCGTGGTGTCGCCCGACGTGCGCCACGTGCACTGGCCGCTGCCCGACCCCTCGCTGGCCGACGAGGCCACGCGGATGGAGGTGTTCCGCGAGGTGCGCGACGAGATCCGCTGGCGCGTCGCGTCGTTGTGGCCGGGCGGGGAATAGGCGTGCCGACCGGGGCGCGCGCGTGATCCGCCTGATCCTGCTGGACATCGACGGCACGCTGATCGGGCGCGAGGGCGTCCATGCGAGCACGTGGCCCGCGCTGGCGAAGGCGCGCGCGCGTGGCGTGGCGCTGGGCCTGTGCACCGGTCGCATCGGCTGCGGGCTCGCCGAGGACCTCGCGCGCCGCGTCGCCCCCGACGGGCTGCACATCTTCCAGAGCGGCGCCGTGGTGTCGGCGCCCGGCGCACCGGCCGTGCTGGCGCAGGCGCTGCCGGACGCGTCGTTCCGGGCGCTGGTGGAGATCTCGCGGCGAGAACGCGAACCGCTCGAGGCGTTCGGCGAGCGGAGTTTCCACCTGGAGCGCGAGTCGGACCTCACGCGCGTGCACGCCGAACATCTCGAGATGACGCCGGTGATCACCGACCTGCTGGCGCTCGCCGAGCCTGTGGTGCGTGCGCAGTGGGTGGTGCCCGAGCGCGAATGGCCGCGTTACCGCGACTGGACGCTGGCGCTCGGCGACGTGGCCGTGAACCCGGCCACCGCCCCGTGGTCGCCCGGCACGATCTTCAGCAACCTCACGCGCGTGGGCACGAGCAAGGCGAGCGCGCTGCGCTGGCTCGCGGCTCGGCTCGGCCTCGCGATCGACGAGGTCGCGATGGTGGGCGACGGCGAGAACGACCTGGACGCGATCGAGGCCGCCGGCCTGGGCATCGCCGTGGGCAACGCCGCGCCGATCGTGCGCGAGCGCGCGAAGGCCGTCTTGCGGGCCGCGTACGACGGCGGCGTGGCGGTGGCGGTGTAGCTCGCGATCGGCTTGGGGCGTGCGGCCTGGGGGCGCGATCGACTCGCCCCGAGG
>JBGAMH010000010.1:0-37193 GCA_044223135.1 Candidatus Eiseniibacteriota bacterium
CATCGCCGCTCAACCCGGAGGAGGTCGCTCCTCGCTCCGCGCCGTATCTCGGGTGCCCCTCCGACTGCCGGCTCGCTCGCGCGAGCTTCCGCGTCGGGCTGGTGTCTTCGACTGCGCTTTCGAAGAACCGCGGTTTTCGTGCATGGAACCCCCGGATGGCCGACCCGGCACCGTGCCCGCGAGGCCATGGCCCTCGCTCGAGTCGCCTCACCGGTGAGAACTGCAGAGCGTGTGCCAGAAGGGCTTTTCTTGGGGTGCGGCCATTTCGCGAGCCCGCCCGTTCGCGCGCCGGAGCGAATCGCGCGCAACGCGCATTGCGCGGATTGCCGGCCGCACGACGCGGTATCGCAGGGCGACACCGGCGGCGGGCGTTTCCGACCGCCCGGCGACTTGGGCCTTTTCCCGTCGCTCCGGATGGCCGATTCTGCCCGCGGAGGAAATCTCGATGGCCCCTGATCGGTCCGACGACCCGACTCCATCGGGCGGTGAGCCCGGCCCCGGCGCCGAGCCCGCCGCCCCCGACACGATCCTCCGCTTCCAGCGGACCGAGCGCCTGCTGCACTGGGCGCTGGCCGGTCCGTTCGTGCTCCTGTACGTCTCGGCGCTCGGCCTGGCGCTCAGCTACGGCGAGGCGCCTCCGCGCACGTGGCACCAGGTGTTCGCCACCGCGCACCGCGTGCTCGGCGCGCTGCTGATCGTGCTGCCGCCGCTGGCGCTGCTCGCCGGTGGCAGCGTGCGCGAGCACCTCGACAACATGCGCGAGGGCTGGCGCTGGACGCGTGACGACTTCCGCTGGCTCGTGCTGTTCCCGCGCTCGACGGTGGATCCCCGGGTGACGCTGCCGGAGCAGGGCAAGTTCAACGCCGCCGAGAAGCTGAACTTCATGATGGTGTCGGCCACGTACCCGTTCTACATCGTCACGGGGCTGCTCGTGTGGAGCCCGGGCGTGGCGGTGGTCGAGTACGTCGCGCACCTGGCCGTGGCGCTGCTGGGGCTGCCGCTCGTGCTGGGCCACATCTTCATGGCCACCGTGAACCCGTCGACCCGCGTCGGCCTGTCCGGCATGGTCACCGGCTGGGTGGACCGCAGCTGGGCCAGGCACCACTACGAACGCTGGTACCGGGACACGATCGAAACGCGCGAGCGCCAGGACGCGGCGCGCAAGCTCGTGGACAGCCTCGCGCGGCCGTCGCGCGTGGCGTGTGGGAGCTGTCGAACCGTGCACGACTTCGGATCGTGGCGGGACCTGATCGCGCGCGCGTTCCAGGTGGAGCCGCTGTTCTGCCCGGCCTGCGCCGCCGAGCTCCCGATCACCGAGCCCGACGGGCCGCCGCGCGCGGCGAACGCGATTCTCGAGCACCTGGAGCGCGGCGACGCCGAGCGACCGTTCGTGGCGTCCGCGCGCACGGCGGACGGAGGCTCGACACCCGCCTGACCGGGGCCCGCCCGCCGCCGTTGGCCGTGCGCGGGTCGTCTGCTATACCTGCGCGGCTTCCGCCCACGCACGGCCCGACCTCCGAGGAGCCCCGGCACCCGATGGAACGACTCGAGTCCCACCTCGACACGAACGGCGCCGAGTTCCGCGCCAACGCCGAACACCATCGCGCCCTCGCGGCCGACCTGCGCGAGCGCCTGGGCGCCGTGCGCCTGGGCGGCGGCGCCGAGGCGGTGGCGCGCCACACCGCGCGCGGCAAGCTGTTCGTGCGCGAGCGCGTCGAGCGCCTGCTCGACCCGGGCACGCCGTTCCTGGAGCTGTCGCCGCTCGCGGCGAACGGGCTGTACGACGGCGACGCACCATCCGCGGGCGTGATCACCGGCATCGGCCAGGTGCAGGGCCGGCAGGTGATGGTGGTGGCGAACGACGCCACCGTGAAGGGCGGCAGCTACCTGCCCATGACGGTGAAGAAGCACGTGCGCGCGCAGGAGATCGCGCTCGAGAACCGGCTGCCGTGCGTGTACCTGGTGGACTCGGGCGGCGCGTTCCTGCCGCTGCAGGCCGACGTGTTCCCCGACCGCGACCACTTCGGGCGCATCTTCTACAACCAGGCGCGCATGTCGGCGGTGGGCATCCCGCAGCTCGCGGTGGTGATGGGCTCGTGCACGGCGGGCGGCGCGTACGTGCCGGCGATGAGCGACGAGACCGTGATCGTCAAGAACCAGGGCACGATCTTCCTGGGCGGCCCGCCGCTCGTGAAGGCGGCGACGGGCGAGGAAGTGACCGCCGAGGAACTGGGCGGCGGCGACGTGCACACGCGCATCTCGGGCGTGGCCGACCACCTGGCCGACGACGACCCGCACGCGCTCGAGATGGCGCGCGAGATCGTGGCGCACCTGGGCAAGCCGTACCGCGCGAGTCTCGACCTGCGCGAGCCCGAGCCGCCGGCGTACGACCCGGCCGAGCTGCACGGCGTGCTGCCGAAGGACGCGCGCACGCCGTACGACGTGCACGAGGTGATCGCGCGGCTCGTGGACGGCTCGCGCTTCCACGAGTTCAAGGCGCGCTACGGCACCACGCTCGTCACCGGCTTCGCGCACCTGCACGGCATGCCGGTGGCGATCCTCGCCAACCAGGGCATCCTGTTCAGCGAGTCGGCGCTCAAGGCCACGCACTTCATCGAGCTGGCGTCGCAGCGCGGCGTGCCGCTGCTGTTTCTGCAGAACATCACCGGCTTCATGGTGGGCAAGCAGTACGAGCACGGCGGCATCGCCAAGGACGGCGCCAAGATGGTGCACGCGGTGGCGAACGCGCCGGTGCCGCGCATCACGGTGATCATCGGCGGCAGCTTCGGCGCCGGGAACTACGGCATGTGCGGGCGTGCGTACCAGCCGCGGTTCCTGTTCATGTGGCCGAACGCGCGCATCAGCGTGATGGGCGGCGAGCAGGCCGCGAGCGTGCTGGCGCAGGTGAAGCGCTCGCAGCTCGAGTCGCAGGGCCGGAAGCTGACCGAGGCCGAGGAGCACGCGATCCGGCAGCCGGTGCTCGACAAGTACGAGGAGGAGGGGAGCCCCTACTTCTCGACCGCGCGGCTGTGGGACGACGGCGTGATCGACCCCGCCGACACGCGCAGCGTGCTCGCGCTGGCGCTGTCGGCCAGCCTGAACGCTCCGATTCCCGAGATGAAGTTCGGCGTATTCCGGATGTAGGGAGGCAGGACGACGTGACGATCAAGCGACTGCCACCCGACGATCCCGACGCCGAGGCGCTGCACTTCGCGGCCGGCGCCGGCGACGTGGACGAGATCGTGGCACTGGTGCGCGAGGGCTTCGACGTGAAGGCGTTCGACGAGCTCAGCTACACGCCGCTGCACTACGCGGCCGAGGCGGGGCACGAGGACGCCGTGCGCGCGCTGCTCGTGCTGGGCGCCGACGTCAACGCGCACGACGAGGACCGCGCGGGCGACACGCCGCTCGGCGTGGTGGCCCAGGAGTGCACGCTCGCCATGGCGAAGCTGCTGCTGGACGCGGGCGCCGACCCCACGATCCCGGGCTGGATGCAGATCACGCCGCTCCACCGCGCGGGCGAACGCAAGCGCGGCGAGGGCCCCGCGGTGCACGCGCTGATGCTGGAGGCGACGCGCCGGTAGTGTGACCGGGCGCAGGCGCGGGCCGCGCCCGCCCGGCGTGCGTCAGTGCGCCACGACGAGTCGGCGCGCGGCCGCCGTGCGCCAGCGGCCGTCGGGCTCGCGGCGCGCGAGGCGCGCAAAGTAGACGCCGTCCGCCACGCGCGCGCCGTCCGCGTCGCGCCCGTCCCACGCCAGCGTGTGCGTGCCGGCGGGAAGCAGGGCGTCGAGCGGCGTGGCCACGCGACGGCCCGCGGCGTCGAACACCTCCAGCCGCACGGTGGCGCGTTCGGCAAGGCTCGTCGCGAACCGCGTGCCCGACACGAGCGGGTTCGGCCACGCGGCGCCGAGCGCGAGGCCCGCGGCGCCGCGCGCCTCGGGCGCCGCGAGCGGGATCTCGTCGCCGACCACGCCGAGCAGCGCGACGAACGGCGCGCCCGGCAGCAGGCTCGTGCCGGCCTGCCCGGCCACCACCAGCCGTCCGTCGGCGCGCGCGAGCATCCGGTAGGCGATGTCGCGTCCGCCGCCCGAGAGGTCGGTGAGCACGAGGCCGCCCGCGCCGAACGTGGTGTCGATCGCGCCGTCGGCGGTGACGCGCAGCAGCGCGAAGTCGTCGGAGGTGCCGATGCGTGTGCACTGGCCCGCCATCAGCACGCGGCCCGACGGCAGCAGCAGCAGGTCGTTCGCGAACGCGTAGCCGGTCGTCAGTCCGACCTCGGGGCTCGTGAAGATGCCGTTCACGCCGTAGCCCGGGTCCTTCACGCCGGTCGAGTCCAGGCACACGATGGTGTAGCGGTGCGACGTGTTCGCCTGCGTGCCGAGGTGCCCGCCCACCAGGATGCGCCCGTCGGGGAGCACGTCCACGTCGCGCGCGAAGTCGGCGAACACCGACACGTCCGTGATCACGCGGCCGACGGTGCCGAACGTGGAATCGGGCGTGCCGTTGGCCTTGAAGCGGAACGTCAGGAACTGCGCGCCGAGCCCGTTCGACAGGTCGGTCGTGCCCACCGCCAGGAAGCGCCCGCCGGGCAGCAGGCGCAGCGCCATGCCGTGGTTGTCGGTGCCCGGGCCGCGCGTCACGGTGCCGCCCGAGCCGAAGCCCGGGTCGGGCGTGCCGTCGGCGCGGTAGCGGCGCAGGCCCAGGAACGTGGTCGTGCCGGTGACGCGGAACGAGCCGCAGATGAGGATCGCGCCGTCGGGCTGCACCGCCACGTCCTGCACGTCGCCCACGGCACCGATCGTCTGCTGGTTGCGACCCGTGCCGTTGAACGTCGGGTCCAACGCGCCGTTCTCGGTGTAGCGCACCACGATCGACACCCAGGCGCCCGACACGAGCGCGTACCCGGCCACCACCAGCCGTCCGTCCGGCTGGCGCGCGATCGCGGTGGCCTCGGTGTTCGTGCCGAGCACGAGCGTGTTCGCCACGCCGTT
Organism: Candidatus Eiseniibacteriota bacterium; assembly: GCA_044223135.1. Classification (GTDB taxonomy): domain Bacteria; phylum Eisenbacteria; class RBG-16-71-46; order RBG-16-71-46; family RBG-16-71-46; genus JBGAMH01. Next base: position 4,992 of record JBGAMH010000010.1, read on the forward strand.
CACGCCGAACGTGGAGTCCACCGTGCCGTCGGCGAGGTAGCGCACGACGCAGAACGAGCCGCCGCCGTTGCCGGGGCCGCACACCACGATGCGCCCGTCGGGCAGCACGACGCCGTCACGAGCGCCTTCCCAGCCGCCGGTGGCGTCGGTGAGCACGGAGCCGCCGCTGCCGAACGACGCGTCGATGTCGCCCGGGCGGGCCAGCGCGGGGCCGGCGAGCGCGAGAAGGCCGATGGCGAGCAGCGCGAGGCGTCGGAGCATGCGTGGTCCCCGGGTCCGGGTGATGGACGACGTCGTTCGTCGGGAGCGAGGAGTGGGACCGGCGCCGCGCCCCGGAATCACAGCGGGCCCTGGTCCTTTCGGACCATGGAAAAGTCTGAACGAATGTTCAAAGTTCTAATCGTCGTTCAGGTCGCTCCCGGAGATCGCCCATGGCCCGGTCCGCCGCCGTCCGCACGCACTCTCCCCACGTCCACGCCAAGCGCGTGGCCCGCCGCGAACAGATCCTTCGCGCGGCGCTGCGGGCGTTCCGCGAGCGCGGCTACCACGCCACCACGCTCGACCACATCGCCGAGCACCTGGGCGTGCGCAAGACGGCGCTCTACCACTACTTCCCGGACAAGGAAGCGATCCTGTTCGAGTGCCACCGCGAGTCGCTCGGCGAGCTCGAGCGCATCCTGGCCGAGGCGCGCAAGCTCCCGGGGCCGCGCGAGCAGCTCCGGCACCTGATCGTGGAGCACGTGCGCGTGATGACCGAGACGCTCGACGGCTCGCCGCTGGCGTTCGAGGTGACGGCGCTCGCCGACGACAAGCAGGCGGAGATCATCTCGGGCCGCGACCGCTACGAGCGCGAGCTGCGCCGCGTGATCGAGGCCGGCACGCGCGCCGGCGAGTTCCGCGCGGTGGACGCGAAGGTCGCCGTGTTCGCGATCCTCGGCGCCATCAACTGGATCGCGCGCTGGTACCGCCCCGGGGGCACGCTCGGCGCCGAGGCGCTGGGCGAGCAGTTCGCCTCGCAGCTCATGGACGGGCTCGGGCCCGCGCGGCCGCGGCTGGTCGCGCGCCGCGGCGCCGCGCCGTCCCGCACCCCCACGCGGAGGAAGACCCGGCCATGAAGGCCCTGCGACTGAACGCCGGCGGTGCGCCGCTGGTGCTGGAGGACGTGCCCGATCCGCAGCCGGGCGCCGACGACGTGCGCGTGCGCGTGGCCGGCTGCGGCGTGTGCCACACCGACATCGGCTTCTGGCGCGACGGCGTGCCCACGCGCCGGCCGCTGCCGCTGACGCTCGGCCACGAGGTGAGCGGCGTGGTGGACGCCGCGGGCGGGCGGTTCGCGCACCTGGTGGGCCGCGAGGTGATCGTGCCGGCGGTGATCCCGTGCGGCACGTGCGACCTGTGCACGTCGGGGCGCGGCAACGCGTGCCGCAGCCAGATCATGCCGGGCAACGACCTCGACGGCGGGTTCGCCGAGTCGCTCGTGGTGCCGGGCCGCGGCCTGTGCGTGGTCGACGAGCGCGGCGGCTACGACCTGGCCGAGCTGTCGGTGGTCGCGGACGCGGTGACGACGCCGTACCAGGCGGTGGAACGCAGCGGCCTGAAGGCGGGCCAGCTCGCCGTGGTGATCGGCGCGGGCGGCGTGGGCGGCTACGCGGTGCAGATCGCGGCCGCGCGCGGCGCGCGCGTGGTGGCGATCGACGTGGACGCCGCGAAGCTCGCCGCGATCGCGCCGCACGGCGCGGAGTGCGTGCTGGATTCGTCGGCGCTCGACTTCAAGGCGCTCAAGAAGGAGATCGCGGGCCGCGCGCAGGCCTGGGGCTGCGCGCCGCACGGCTGGACGATCTTCGAGTGCTCCGGCTCCAAGGGCGGGCAGGAGACCGCGTACGGCCTGCTCGGCCACGCCGGCACGCTGATGGTGGTGGGCTTCACGCTGGCCCGCATCGAAGTGCGCCTGAGCAACCTCATGGCGTTCGACGCCACCGTGCAGGGCACGTGGGGCTGCCGCCCCGAGTACTACCCCGACGCGCTGAAGCTGGTCACGAGCGGGCGCGTCACGCTGAAGCCGTTCATCGAACGCCACCCGCTGGGCGACGGCGCCGACGTGCTGCGCCGCGTCGCCGACCACGAGATCCACCGTCGGGCCATCCTCGAGCCCGGACGCTCCTGAGCCACGCCGCTCGCCGCACGAAAGGACGCCGTCATGCTGAAGAGTCACACGCTCGTCCCCGACTGGACGTTCGAGCACGTCCGCTACGAACTGCGCCCCGCGAAGGACCCGCAGGGGCAGCCCGTGGACGGCCTGTTCAACGCGTGGATCGTGATCGACAACCCGACGCAGCTGAACAGCTACACCACCGAGATCGCCAGGGAAGTCGTGCTCGCGTTCCGGCAGGCCAGCATGGACCGCCGCGTGGTGTGCGTGGTGTTCACCGCGACCGGCGACAAGGCGTTCTGCACCGGCGGCAACACGAAGGAGTACGCCGAGTACTACGCCGGCAATCCGCAGGAGTACAAGCAGTACATGCGGGTGTTCAACGACATGATCGATTCGATCCTGCGTTGCGACAAACCCGTGCTGAACCGCGTCAACGGCATGCGCATCGCCGGCGGGCAGGAGATCGGCATGGCGTGCGACTTCACCATCGCGGTGGACACCGCGCGCTTCGGGCAGGCCGGCCCCAAGCACGGCTCGGCGCCCGACGGCGGCTCCACCGACTTCCTGCCGCTGTACGTGGGCTTCTCGCACGCGATGGCGAGCTGCGTGCTGTGCGAGACGTGGAGCGCGCACAAGGCGTCGTTCCTCGGGCTCGTGAACGAAGTCGTGCCGGTGCTGAAGGTGGACGGCCAGTGGATCCCGAACCCGATGGTGGTGACCGACCGCTTCGTGGACGAGTTCGGACGCATCGTCTACGGCGACTTCAAGTCGGGCGCGGCCGCCGCCGAGGCGAAGGCCCTGCTCGCGAAGGCCGCCACCGACCTGTCGGCGCTCGACGAGGCCACCGAGCGGTTGTGCACCAAGATCCTGATGCTGATGCCGGACTGCGTGAGCAAGACCGTGAACAGCGTGCGCAAGCACAAGCTGCACCACTGGGACGCGAACAGCCACACGAACCGCGACTGGCTGGCGCTGAACATGATGACCGAGGGTCGCGCCGGCTTCCGCGCGTTCAACGAGGGCCCGAAGGACCGCCGCGAGGTGGACTTCATCAAGCTGCGCCAGCTGCTGGCGCAGGGCCACCCGTGGAACGACGAGCTGCTGCGCGCGGTCTCGCCGCAGTTCCAGGCCGAGGGCGCGGCGCGCTGACCGCGCGCGGAGCGACCATGGACTTGGGTCTCGCGGGCAGGGCCGCGCTCGTCACCGGCGGCGCGTCGGGCATCGGCGCGGCGATCGCGGTGGCGCTCGCGTGCGAGGGCTGCGACGTGGCGATCGTGGACCGGCTCGCGCCGGACGCGTCGTCCGACGTGCGCGCCGCGATCGCCGCGAGCGGCCGGCGCGCGGAAGCCTACGAGGCCGACGTGCGCGACTTCGCGCTCGCCGAGCGCACGGTGGCCGCTGCCGCGGCGGCGTTCGGACGGCTCGACGTGCTGGTGTGCTGCGCGGGCGTCACCGACGACGCGCTGTCGTGGAAGATGACCGAGGCGCAGTGGGACCGCGTGCTCGACGTGAACCTGAAGGGCACGTTCGCTTACGCGCGCGCGGCCGGCGCGTTGTTCAAGGACCGCCGCTGGGGCCGCATCGTGAACGTGGCGTCGATCAACGGCCTGCGCGGCAAGTTCGGGCAGGCGAACTACGCCGCGTCCAAGGGCGGCATCGTGGCGCTCAGCAAGACGCTCGCGCGCGAGCTGGGCAAGTTCGGCGTGACGGTGAACGTGCTGGCCCCGGGCATGGTGCTCACCGAGCTCACGCGCCGGCTGCCGCCCGACGTGCTCGAGAAGGCGATGGACGAGACCGTCACCGGCGCGCTCGCCACGCCGGAGGCGTGCGCCGCCGCGGTGGCGTGGCTGTGCTCGGCGCCGGCCGCGCACGTGACCGGGCAGGTGCTGCAGGTGGACGGAGGGCAGTACCTGTGACCGCGGTCGCGATCGCCGGCATCGGCCACACCGCGTTCGGCCGGCGCGCCGACGCGAACGTGCAGGAGATCGCGTGCGAGGCGTTCCGCGAGGCGCTCGCCGACTCGGGGCTGGAGCGCGGTGCGATCGATGCGGCGGTGATCGCGTCGGTGCCCGAGTACCAGCGCCAGCGCTCCGTGGCGGGCGTGGTGCAGGAGTACCTCGGGCTGGGCCCGAAGCCCGTGTGGCTGACCGAGGCCGCGTGCGCTTCCGGCAGCGCCGCCATCCGCACCGCGTGGATGGCGATCCGCGCCGGCGTGCACGACGTGGTGGCGGTGATCGGCTGCCAGAAGATGACCGAACTCGGCACCGCCGAGATCCTGGGCCTGATGGGCCGCGTCGGCGACGTGCAGTGGGAGTCGGGCTTCGGCACCACGTTTCCGGGCTACTACGCGATGTTCGCGCGCCGGCACATGCACGAGTACGGCACGACGCGCGCGCAGCTCACGTCCGTGGCGCTGAAGAACCACCACTACGGCGCGTTGAACCCGCTGGCGATGTTCCGCCGCGAGATCACCGCCGAGAAGGCCGACGCGTCCGAAGGCGTGGCGTCGCCGTTCCACGTGTACGACTGCTGCGCCAACGCCGACGGCGCCGCGTGCGTGATCCTGGGGTCCGAGGCGCGCGTGCGGAAGACGGGCCGCCCCGTGGTGCGCCTGGCCGGCATGGGCGCCGCGTCGGCGAGCATGTCGGTGCTGCGACGGCCCACGCTGACCGGCCTGCCGAGCGCCGAGCGCGCCGCCGCCGAGGCGTACGCGATGGCGGGCGTGACCGCCGACCGCATCCGCGTGGCCGACGTGCACGACTGCTTCACGATCGCCGAGATCCTCGCGTACGAGGACCTGGGCTTCTGCGCGCGCGGCCAGGGCGGCCCGTTCGCGGAGTCGAAGCAGTCGTGGATCGGCGGCCGCGTGGCGGTGAACGTGGACGGCGGCCTCAAGGCGAAGGGCCACCCGATCGGCGCCACGGGCGTCTCGATGACGTGCGAGATCGTGAAGCAGCTGCGCGGCGACGCCGGCGCGCGGCAGGTGCCCGGCGCCGACGTGGGGCTGACGCACAACGTGGGCGGCATCGGCCAGTACTGCTTCGTGCAGGTGCTGACGAGGGAGGCCTGATGTTCAAGTGGTTCGGGCTCGTGAACCTGTCGCCGTGCACCAAGGTGGGCGACTTCGCCGCGCACCTGCGCGAGGGCCGGCTCACCGCGTCGCGCTGCACGGCCTGCGGGAGCCGCTCGTTCCCGCCGCGCGCCGACTGCGAGGCCTGCCTGTCGCCGGCGTTCGAGCTGGTGCCGATCGGCGGGCGCGGCCGGCTGCACACCTGGACGCGCATCGACGCGCCGCCGGCGGGGTTCGAGACGCGCGCGCCGTACGTGGTGGGCGTGGTCGACCTGGACGAGGGCGGAAGGGCGCTGGCGTGGATCGGGGACTCGGTCCCGGAAAGCGCCCTGCGCGCCGGGCTCGAGATGGTGGTCACGCCCCGCCTGCACGAGGACATCGAGGACATCCGCGTGGACTACACGCTGGAGCTCGCACACGCGGCCGGGCGACCGGCCGGAGCCGACGGAGGGGGCGCATGATGGTGCAGACGAACATCACCGGCGGGGTCGCCACGCTGACGCTGGACTCGCCACCGCTCAACATCCTCACGCGCGCGGCGCTGCGCGAGATCCGCGAGGCGTTCGGGCAGTTCGGCACGCACGCCGACCTGCGCGTGGTGGTGATCGGCGCGAACGGCAAGCACTTCTCGGTGGGCGCCGACGTCGCCGAGCACCTGCCGCCACAGGACCGCGAGCTGATCCCCGAGTTCGTGGCCACCGTCGAGGCGATCGCGTCGTTCCCGCAGCCCGTGATCGCGGCGGTGCGCGGCCGCTGCCTCGGCGGCGGCTTCGAGGTGGTGCAGGCGGCCGACATGGCGATCGCGGGCGAGAGCGCGCAGTTCGGGCAGCCCGAGATCGTCCTCGGCGTCACGGCGCCGGCCGCGTGCGTGATGCTGCCGCGGCGCACGGCACCGGGCATGGCGGCGGAGCTGCTCTTCACCGGCGACGCGATCGACGCCCGGCGCGCGAAGGACGCCGGGCTCGTGCTGGCGGTGGTGCCCGACGAGCGCGTGGACGAGGAGGCGCAGGCGCTCGCCGCCCGCATCGCGCGCCACAGCGCGGCCACGGTGCGCTACACCAAGCGCACGATCCGCGACGCCGAGGGCCGCGCGCGCGCCGAGGCGCTGAAGGTGTCGGCCGAGACGTACACCGACGTGGTCATGCGCTCGAACGACGCGCTCGAAGGGCTCGTGTCGTTCATCGACAAGCGCACGCCGCAGTGGCGGCACCGGTGAGCCGCCCGGTCGTCTTCCCCGAGTGGCGGGGGCTCGGGCTCGACGGCGTGCTCGGCACCGTGCAGGACCTGCTCGAGGACACCGACTTCCCCACGGCGCGCCGCTGGACGGACGCCGGCGGCAGGATCGTGGGGCACTTCCAGGTGTACTTCCCCGAGGAGATCGTGCACGCGGCGGGGCTGCTGCCGTTCAAGGTGCGCGGTGCGCCCATCGAGGCGGCGCACGCCGACTCGCGCTTCGGCTCGTACCTGTGCTCGATCGTGAAGACCTCGCTCGAGCTGGCGCTCGACAAGCGCGTGGACCTGTCGCTGTTCGTGACGCACCCCATCTGCGATGCGGCGCGCAACCTGGCCGCGGTGTGGGGGCGCAACGCCGACTACCCGTGCCAGATCCTGTACCTGCCGCAGAACGCGGCGTCCCCGAGCGCGCGCGCCTACCTGCGCGACGAGTACGGCCGGCTGAAGCGCACGGTCGAGGCGATCGCCGGCCGGCCGGTGGACGACGCGGCACTGCGCGCGTCGATCGGGGTGTTCAACGAGAACCGCCGGCTGCTGCGCGACCTGTACGCGATCAAGCGCGAGACGCCGTGGCTGGTGGCCGCGCACGAAGCCTACGCGCTCACCGCGATCGGCGGCCTGCTGCCGCGCGAGGAGCACAACGAGCTGCTCGCGACGGTGCTGCCGCTGCTGCGTCAGCGCACGGCGCGCGCACAGGACCGCACGCGCGTGGTGTTCGAGGGCGGCTTCTGCGAGCAGCCGCCGTTCGACCTGATCCGCGCGATCGGGCGCTCGTGCTACGTCGTGGACGACGACCTGCTCGTGGGCCTGCGCTGGATCCTCGAGGACGTGCCCACCACCGGCGATCCGCTGGCGAACCTGGCCGAGGCGTACCTGGAGCGCTCGGGCTACAGCCCGGTGCAGCACGATCCGCGCAAGCCGAAGGAGGCGATGCTGCTGGAGCGCGTGAAGCGAGCCGACGCGCGCGCCGCGATCGTGTCGGCGGCCAAGATGTGCGAGCCGGGGCTCGAGGAGCAGGTCGCCTACGTCCACGCCCTCGACGAGGCACGGGTGCCGTACTTCGTGACCGAGTTCGAGGAGAACATGACCAGCTTCGACACCCTCGAGGTGCAGCTCGAGACGTTCGTCGAGAACCTGCTGTTCGACTGAGAGGCCGACATGAGCACGGGCGTGATCGACGATGGCATCGTGGGGCGCGGCAACCGCGAAGGCGCGCGGCTGTTCCGCGACTGGTACGACGAGCTGACGCTGGCCGCCGAGCAGGAGCGCGGCGCGGCGTACGTGTTCGTGATGGGCAGCCTCGGCGAGCTGCTGCGGACGTTCGACCTGCCGGTCGTGTTCCCCGAGATCAACTCGCTGCAGACGGCCGTGCGCCGCGTGGCGCACGAGTACCTGAACGAGGCCGAGGACATCGGCTACTCGCCGGACATCTGCGGCTACGTGAAGGCCGACGTCGCCGTGCAGCGCCGTGCCGGCGTGCTGCCGATGGGCCGCGTGCCGAAGCCGGCGCTCGCGGTACTGACGAACGCGTGCAACACGTACATCAAGTGGGGCGAGATCTGGGAGCGCATGTACGGCATGCCGGCGTACGTGCTGGACGTGCCCGGCACGCGCGGCGAGCGCGACCGCACCGGGCGCGGCCACCCGGACTTCGAGAACGACAAGCGCTACGTGGCGAACCAGCTGCGCGAGCTGATCGCGCTGCTCGAGCAGGTGACGAAGCGCCGCTTCGACATCGACCGCCTGCGCGAGGCGATGGGCCACGCGAACACCATGAACCGCGGCTGGCAGCGCGTGCTCGAGCTCAACCGCAGCCGTCCGTCGCTGTTCAACGCGCTGTCCGACGGCACGATCTACCTGGGCGTGAGCAACGGCCTGCGCGGCGACGCGCGCGGCGCCGAGTACTTCACGCAGCTGGTGGAGGAGATGGAGCACAAGCGCGCGAACGGCATCGGCACGCTGGTGGACGAGCAGTTCCGGCTCGCGTTCGTGGGCGTGCCCTGCTATCCGATCTTCCGCCGCTTCACCGAGATGTTCATGGAGCACGGCGGAACGTTCGTGGGCTCCACGTACCTGTGGTTCGCGTCGGGCGGTTCCAACGTGGGCTTCCAGTACGACCTCGCCGATCCGCTCGACAGCCTCGCCGAGGGGCTGCTCGTGTCGGTGCGCGACGCCATGGACAGCATGTTCTTCCCGTCCAGCGCGCTGCCTTCGATGATCGACGCGTACGACATCGACGGGGTCGTGTTCCATCCCATCAAGAGCTGCCGCACCGTGTCCACCGGCCTCGCCGACAGCCGCCGCGCGCTGATGGAGGCGCGCGACATCCCGAGCCTGTTCATCGAGTCGGACATGATGGACCGGCGCGTGGTCTCCGAGGCGCAGCTCAAGAACCGGGTCGATGCGTTCTTCGAAGGGCTGCACTCGCGGCGTCAGCAGACCGCGATCGCGCAGGCCCGGGCGTAAGGAGGGAGCACACCATGGCCTACGCGGCGGGCGTGGACGTCGGGTCCACGCAGACCAAGGCGGTCGTCGTCGACGAGAAGGGCCGCATCGTCGGCCGCGCGCTCACGATGACGGGCGCGAACGTGATGAAGGCGGCCGAGGGCGCGTTCGCCGAGGCGCTGGCCTCGGGCGACCTGCGCGAGGAGGAGGTCGAGTTCGTGGTGGGCACGGGCTACGGCCGCTACAAGGTCACGTTCGGCAACACGCAGGTGACCGAGATCAGCTGTCACGGCCGCGGCGCGGTGCACATGTTCCCGGGCACGCGCACGGTGGTGGACATGGGCGGCCAGGACACGAAGGCCATCCGCGTGTCGCCGCGCGGCGAGATCGTGGACTTCTGCATGAACGACAAGTGCGCCGCCGGCACGGGGCGCTTCCTGGGTGCGGCGTCCGCGGCGCTCGAGATCCCGCTCGACCAGCTCGGCCCGACGGCGCTGCGCGGATCGAAGCCCGTGCGCATCAGCACCACGTGCACCGTGTTCGCCGAGTCCGAGGTGCTGTCGTGGCTCGGCAAGGGCAAGGCGATCGAGGACATCCTGCTGGGCGTGCACACGTCGATCGCGGGCCGCTCCGCCGGCCTGCTGCGGCGCGTGGGCATCGAGGAGGAGATCACGTTCACCGGCGGCGTGGCGAAGAACGCCGCCATGATCGAGACGCTCAACCGCGCGCTCGGCGCGCGCGTGAACGTGAGCGAGGACTCGCACTTCATGGGCGCGCTCGGCGCCGCGCTGTTCGCGCTCGACCACATCCTGGCCAGCCGCAACCCGGCCAGCACGAGGACGGTGAACTCATGACGCTCACCGCAGGGCTGGACGTCGGCTCCACGTACACGAAGGCGATCCTGATGGACGACGGCGGCCGCGTGGTGGCGCAGGCCATGGAGCCGACCGGGTTCCGGCTCGGCGAAGTGGCCGAGCGGCTGCTCGAGCGCGTCGTCGCCGAGGCGGGCACCACGCGCGAGCGGGTGGGCTACGTGGTGGCCACGGGCTTCGGCCGCCACCAGGCGACGGTCGCCGACCTGCACGTGACCGACCTCACGGCGTCGGCGCGCGGCTGCCGGCACCTGTTCCCGGCCACGCGCACGGTGCTCGACGTGGGCGGCCAGACGATGAAGGCGAGCCGGCTCGACGAGGGCGCCAAGGTCCGGTCGTTCCGTCTCAACGACAAGTGCGCCGCGGGTACCGGCGCGTTCATCGAGAAGACCGCGCGCTACATGGGCTACTCCACCGAGGAGATCGGCCCGCTCGTGGCCACGTCGAAGGACGCCACGTCGATCTCGGGCGTGTGCGCGGTGTTCGCCGAGTCCGAGGTGATCAACCACCTGTCGCAGAGCGTGGCGCCGGCGGACATCATGTACGGCGCGATCGTGTCGCTCGTGGGCCGCTCGGTGCAGCTGATGAAGCGCGTGCAGATGGAGCCCGAGTTCACGCTGATCGGCGGCATCCTGCGCTTCGAGACCATGGCGCAGGTGGTGCGCGACGCGCTGAAGGCGCCGGTCAACGTGCCGTCGCCCGAGATGGTGCAGTTCGTGCCCGCGCTGGGCGCGGCGCTGCTGGCGCGGCGTCGGCTCGAGCAGGGCGGTGCGTTCGCGGCGCGTACCGGCGCGGGGGCCGTGGCGTCGTGAACGGGGGCGCGAAGCCGGCGCCGGGCTCCCGCGAGGCGCGGCTCGCGGGCGTCGTGCGCGGCGAGGCGCTGCGCGCGGACGCCGAGTCGCGCATCCGTCCCGACCCGGCGCGCGTCGCCGACGGCTGGGAGTGGCGCTTCGTGCTCGAGCACGGCCGCGCGGCGGACCTGGTGCGGCTCTACGAGCAGGCCGGCTTCGACGTGGCGACGGACCCGGTGCAGGCCGAGCAGATCGACGAGGAGTGCACCGACTGCCGGCTCGTGTCGGCGCTGCGGTTCGTGGCGCTCTACACGCGCCCGCGTTCGTCGCGCGCCTGACCGCGCGAGCCGTCGGCGATTCGCGCGCGGCGATCCGCGGCGGTTAGTGTGGGCCGGAGCCGTTCGCGCCCCACCGGAGCCCACGTCCATGACGCCCGTCATCCTGGCCCTCGTTCTCGCGTCGGCGGTGATCCACGCGACGTGGAACCTGTGGGCCAAGCAGATCGGCGCGCGGGCGCGCCCGGGCACCCTGATGTGGCTGCTCGTCACGCTGTCGTCGCTGTTCTACGCGGCCCCGGCGCTGTGGCTGCTGCGCTCCAGCGGCTGGCGCCCCGACCCGGGCACGCTCGCGTTCGTCGGCGGAAGCGGCGTGATCCACGTGGTCTACTTCCTCACGCTGCTCGCCGGCTACCGCCGCTCGGACCTCTCGGTGGTCTACCCGCTCGCGCGCGGCAGCGGACCGCTGCTCGCGGCGCTCGTGGCGATCCCGCTGTTCGCCGAGCGCGCGACGCCGCTCACGTTCGCCGGCATCGCCGCGATCCTCGCGGGCGTGCTCGTGCTGACGTGGCAGCCCGCGGGCGGCGTGGACGCGCGGCTGGGCGCGGGGCTGCGCTGGGGGCTCGCGACCGGCGCGTGGATCGCGTGCTACACGCTGTGGGACGGCTGGTCGGTGAAGCGCGCGGGCATCCCGCCGCTCGTCTTCTACTGGGGCGGTGAACTCGTGCGCGTGCTGCTGTTCACGCCCTCGGCGCTGGCCGACCGGCCGGGCGTGGCCGCGCTGTGGCGCGAGCAGCGCTGGCGCATCGTGGGTATCGCGGCGCTGAGCCCGCTCAGCTACATCCTGGTGCTGATCGCCATGCGCATGGGGCCGGTCAGCCACATCGCGCCCGCGCGCGAACTCAGCATCCTGATCGGCGCGTGGCTCGGGGCGGCCGTGCTCGGCGAGGGCGCGCGCCGCCGGCGCCTCGTGGCCGCGGCGCTGTTCGTGGCGGGCGTGCTCTCGCTCGCGTTCGCGCGCGGCTGACCTCCGCGCCGGCGCCTCCACCCCGTGGCGCGCCCCGGCGGTGGCCAGCGTCCGCGGGCTTCGGCCATACTGCGCGCCATGTCGATGCCGCCGCGTTCCGCACGTCCCGCGCCGCGCGCCGAGCGCGTGCCCTCGCTGCCCGCGCCGTGGCCCGCCGTGCTCGCCACGCTGGTGCCGGCGATCGCGGCCGCGTGGATCCATCGCGACGCGCTCGGGGCGTACTTCAGCACCGACGACCTGATCCTGTTCGAACGCGCCCGCGGCCTGGCCCCCTGGCCCGACACGCTGTGGCGGCTGATCTCCGGGCGGCTCTTCTGGCAGGCGCTGTTCCCCGTGTTCGGCGTGGACCCGCTCGGCTGGCACGTGCTCGGCCTGCTGCTGCACGCGCTCGCCACCGCGCTCGCGGCGGTGACGGCCCGCCGCCTCGGGGCGTCGAACACGGCCGCGTTCCTGGCCGCGCTCGTGTTCGGCGTGTCCGCGCGCGCGCGCACGCTCGTGCAGCAGGTGAGCGGCACCGGTGAGATCCTGGCGGTCGTGCTGATGCTGGCCGTGCTGATCCTGCTCGCGCGCCGGCGCGCGTGGGCGGCCACGCCCGTTCACGCCGCCGCGCTGCTGTGCAAGGAGACCGTGGCCCTGGCGCCGCTCGCGGCGGTGGTGGCCGGCCCCGCGGGCGAGCGGATGGCCCGGCTGCGCGCGGCGCTGCCCGCACTCGCGCTGTCGGCGGCCGCGTGGGCGTACGTGCTCACGCATCGCGCCGCCACGGGCTCGCTGGGTGGCGAGGCGTACGCATTCGGATTCGGCGCGAACCTGTTCCGGAACCTCGTCACGCACGTGATGTGGTCGGCCGACCCGCTGCACCTGGGCGCGGCCATCGCGCAGCCGGCGCCGCTGCCCTGGGCGCTGGTGTCGCTCGCCGTGCTGGCCGCGCTGGCGGTGTACGCGTGGCGCGCCAACGACACGGCCGCGCGTGCGGGGCTGGTGCTGTGGTTCGCACTCGTGCTGCCGGTGCTGCCGCTGCGCAACGCGGTGTACGAGCACTACGTGTACGGAGCGCGCTTCGGGCTCGCGCTGGCGTTCGCGCAGGCGCTGGTGGCGCTGCTCTCGCGCGGGCTCGCGCCGGCCCCGGCCGCGCGGCGCGTGCTGGCGGTGGTCTCCGCCGTGGCGGTGATGCAGGCCGGCAGCGCCGAACTGGCGATGGGCGTGATGCGCGGGGCGCGCGGCACCGCCGCCGGGCTGCTGCGCGATTCGTTCGTGCGCAAGATGGAGGTGATCCGCAACGTGGCGCGCACGCTCGGGCCGGCGCTGGGCGAGGGGCCCGTGCGGGTGGTGCTGTACGTGCCGCCCGCGTCGATGCGGCTGGTGAGCGCGCGCACCGGGCTCGAGGTGTCGGGCGCCGCCTCGACGGCGCGATACACGCTGCTGCCCGCCGTGCTCGACGACGGCCGCGGCCTGCGCGCGCTGTTCCCGCAGATCACGGAGGTGCGGCGGTTCGCCGACCGGGTGGAGCGCGGCGACACGAACGTGCTGGTGGCCACGCACTCGCAGACCGGCGAGGTGCTCGTGGCCGGCACCGGGCCCGTGGCGCACGCACGGCTGGCGGCGCTGTGGACCGTGAACCACTTCGAGGCCGACGCGCGCCAGCACCTGGCCGGCGCGCGCGCGCTGTACCCGGGCTCGGCACTGCTCGCGTTCGCGTCCGCGCACGCCGCGCCGCCCGAGAGCGTGGCAGCACGCCTGCGCGAGGCGCACGCCGAGTTCCCCGACTCGCTCGACGCGCTGCAGCCGCCCGCCCGCTGAAGCCCGCGCGCGGCCGGACGCCCGCGCCGCGGCGTTGTCGCCGCCCGCCGCGCTGCCTATCCTGCCCGGGCATTCGAGAATGCCGCAGGGCACCCACGCGGAGGCGGAGATGTCGACGAGTTCCCTGGTCCAGATCGAGCGCGACGGATCCGTCGCGCGTGTGTGGTTGAACCGCCCCGAGGTGCACAACGCGCTGTCGGCCGAACTCGGCGAGGCGCTCGTGGCCGCGCTGGGCGAACTGGGCGCCGACGCGCGGGCGCGCGTGGTGGTGCTGGGCGGCCGCGGCCCGTCGTTCTGCGCCGGCGCCGACATCGGCGCGATGAAGGCGAGCGCGAACGCCACGTTCGAGGACAACTTCGCCGAGGCGCAGCGGCTGGGCGCGATGTTCGCCGCCGTGGCCGAGTGCCCCAAGCCCGTGGTGGGCCGCCTGCACGGCGGCGTGCTGGGCGGCGGCATGGGCTTCGCCAGCGCGTGCGACATCGCGGTGGCCGCCGACGACGCGAAGTTCGGGCTCACCGAGGTGCGGCTGGGCATCCTGCCCGCGCTGATCAGCCCGTACGTGATCCGGCGTCTCGGCGATCGCTTCGCGCGCGAGTACATGCTCACGGGCGAGCGCTTCGACGCCGCCACCGCGTTGCGCATCGGGCTCGTGAACCACGTGGTGCCGGCGGCCGAACTCGACGCGAAGGTGGACGAGCGCGTGGCCGAGCTGCTGAAGGGCGGCCCCGAGGGGCAGGCGCGCGTGAAGCAGCTGCTGTCGCGCTGGAGCGATTCGCTGTGGGAGGACTACCGCTCCAGCCTGCCGCGCGTGCTCGCCGAGGTGCGCGCCACCGACCAGGCGAAGGACGGCCTCGCGGCGTTCTTCGAGAAGCGCAAGCCGAAGTGGATGGCGTGACGTCCGACGTCGGATCGGCCGCGACGAGTCGGCCTCGCGACGAGCGCCGGGCGCGCAGGGTCCCGCCCGTGCGCTCTCGCGTGCGAATCGCGTATCCTGCCGCGCCATGTCCGCGCCCTTCCAGAAGGTCCTGATCGCCAATCGCGGCGAGATCGCCTGCCGCATCGCCGGCACGCTGCACGAGATGGGCATCCGTTCGGTCGCGGTCTACTCCGAGGCCGACCGCGGCGCGATGCACACGCGCGTGGCCGACGAGGCGGTGTGCGTGGGGCCGGCCGAGCCGCGCGCGTCGTACCTGGACGTGGACGCGGTGGTGAAGGCGGCGCTCGACACCGGCGCCGAGGCGATCCACCCGGGCTACGGCTTCCTGTCCGAGAACGCGGCTTTCTCCGACGCCGTCGCGGCGGCGGGGCTGGTGTTCATCGGCCCGACCGGCGACCAGATCCGCGCGATGGGCGACAAGCGCGCGGCGCGGCGACTGGCCGAGAAGGCCGGCGTGCCCGTGGTGCCGGGCGCCGAGGGCGCCGACGTGGATGCGCTCGCGAAGGCGGCGGCCCGGATCGGCTACCCGGTCATGGTGAAGGCGGCCATGGGCGGCGGTGGCAAGGGCATGCGCGCCGTGTCGAACGAGGCCGAGTTGCGCGAGGCGGTGGAGAGCGCGCAGCGGCTGGCGGCGTCGGCTTTCGGTGACGCGAGCGTGTACATCGAGAAGCGCATCGTGCACGCGCGCCACGTGGAGGTGCAGGTGCTGGGCGACGGTCGCGGCCGGGCCGTGCACCTGTTCGAGCGCGAATGCTCGCTGCAGCGTCGGCACCAGAAGGTGATCGAAGAGGCGCCGTCGCCGTCGATCGGGCCCGAGCAGCGCGCCCACATGACCGCGGCCGCGGTGCGGCTGGCCGAGGCGGTGAGCTACCGCGGCGCCGGCACCATCGAGATGCTGGTGGCGCCCGACGGCGCGTACTACTTCCTCGAGATGAACACGCGCCTGCAGGTGGAGCACCCGGTGACCGAGTTCATCACCGGCATCGACCTGGTGCGCGCGCAGGTGCACGTGGCCGCCACCGGCACGCTGCCGTTCGAACAGGACGCGATCCGCCACCGCGGGCACGCGATCGAGGCGCGCGTGTACGCCGAGGACCCGGCGCACCAGTTCCTGCCGCAGGCGGGCGTGGCCGTGCGCGTGCGCTGGCCGCACGGGCCGTTCGCACGCGTGGACCGCGGCATCGAGGCGGGCGACGTGGTGACGGTGCACTACGACCCGATGCTGGCCAAGATCGTGTGCTACGGCGGCACGCGCGAGGTGGCGCTCCAGCGGCTGAACGGCGCGCTCGACCAGGCCCGCATCCACGGCGTGATCACGAACCTGCCGTTCCTGCGCGCATTGGCCCGCGCCGATGAGACGGCGCGCGCGGCATTCGACACGGAGTGGATCGAGCGCGAGTTCCTGCCGCGCTTCGAGCAGATGGTGGGCGCGCCGAGCCCCGACCTGGCGCTGGTCGCGGCCGCGATCGCCGAAGCGCTCGGCATGGCGCAGGTGCGCACGGGCCAGGGCGCGGCGCCGTCCGAGGCGGGCGCGCCGAGCGAGCCGTTCGCGGCGCTGGGCCGCTGGCGCCAGGGGGGGCTCGAGTCGTGAAGAGCTTCTGGCGCGACGGCGAGCGCGTGCGCTCGGTGGAGCTGCAGCGGCTCGCGCCCGGCCGCTGGCGCGTGCGCGTGGACGAGAGCGAGTTCGAGGTGGCGGCCGAGGTGCTGCTGGACGGCCGGCTGGAGCTGGTCACCGACGCGGGTCGCGCGATGGCCGAGGTGACGGCCGCGGGCGAGCGGCGCTTCGTGCGGCTGGGCACGCTCGACTACGTGCTGCACCGCGAGAAGGGCGGGCGCGCGCGCGACCGCGGCGCGGTGGGCGGGCTCGAGGCGCCCATGCCGGGCGTGGTGACGCGCGTGATGGTGAAGCCCGGCGACACGGTCACGCGCGGCACGCCGCTCGTGGCGCTCGAGGCCATGAAGATGGAACACCTGATCCGCGCGCCGCGCGACGGCCGCGTGAAGGCGCTGCCCGTGGCCGCGGGCACGATGGTGCAGGCGGGCACGCCGCTCGCCGAGCTGGACGCGGAAGGCTGACGCTCCGGATCGCGCGCATGGCAGGCACACCGGGTTCGAGGGCCGCGCGGAAACCGCCATCCGCTCCTGCCGCTCCGCGCGCTTCGGCGGCGGCGCCCGCCCCGCCGCTCGTGTGGCTCGCCGGGCTCGCGGCGCTCGCGGTGGCGATCGCGATGGTCGTGCAGCGCCGCGCGATCGGCGCCTACTTCACGCCCGACGACTTCGTGCAGCTCGAACAGGCGCGCGGATTGCTGCCGTGGCCGGTGACGGCGTGGCGCTGGCTCTCGGGCTTCGCGTGGGTACGGCTCACCACGTCGGCGTTCGGCGCCGACCCGGTGCCGTATCACGTGGCGAACCTGCTGCTGCACGGCGCGAACGTGGCGCTGCTGTTCGCGCTCGCTCGCCGGCTCGGCGCCTCGCTGCTCGCGTCGTTCCTCGCCGCGGTCGTGTTCGGCGCGTGGCGCACGCACGGCACGGCGCTCGCGTCGGCGGCATCGGCGGGCGAGATGCTCGCACTGGGCCTGCTGCTGTCGGCCCTGCTCGCGAACGGGCGCGGCGCCGCGCGCGCCGTCCTGTCCGTCGTGCTGCTGGCGGCCGCGCTGTTCGCGAAGGAAAGCGTTCTGCTCGTGCCGCTGGCGCTGGCGCTGCGGCCGGAGGCGGCGGCGAAGCGCGCGACGCCCGCGCCGTGGGCTCCGGCGGTCGTGGCGCTCGTCGTGGGCGGGGTGCTGCTCGTGGCGGGGCGCGGCAGTGGTCGCCTCGGCGGCGAGGCGTACGCGATCGGCTTCGGCGGCAACCTGTTCCATGCGGCCGGGCTGCTGATGGCCTGGAACGTCGATCTCACGAGCGCGATTCCCGATGGCATCGGGGCGGCGGAGTCCGGTGTGTGGGCCGCGGGGCTCGCGGCGTTCGCGGGGCTCGCCGCGGTCGCGTTCGCGCTGCGCCGGCGCGCGCCGCTCGTGGCCGTGGGCGTCGCGTGGTGGGCGCTCGCGGTGGCGCCGGTGCTCCCGCTCGTGCACCAGGCCCACCTGCACTACCTGGTCACCCCCACGGCGGGGCTCGCGCTGGCCGTGGCGGGCCTCGCCGACGCGTGGCGGCCCGCGCCGTCGTCCGGGCGCCGGTCGGCGACCGCGCCCGCGGTGCTCGGGGCGATCGCGCTCGCGTGGGCCGCGTGGAACGACCACCTGCTCGCCGCGCGCGTGGCCGCGCGGCTGCCCGGCACCGACACGCCCGCGGACCCGGTGACGCGCAAGGCCGAGTACGCGCGGCGGCTCGTCGAGGACACGCGCGCCGCGCTCGGCACTCGCCGGGCGAACGTGGCCTTCATGCTGCTCGAGGGCACGCAGATCCAGCTCGACCTGGCGACCGGCGACCGGTCCGCGCTCGATCCGACCGAGTCCGTGCGCAACACGGTGGAGGCCACGCTCGGCGAGCGCGGCCTCGTGCTGCGAGCGGCGTTGCCGAACGTGGACTCCGTGGCGTACGTGCACCGGCTCGAGAGCTCGCTCGCGGGCTTCGAGTGCTTCGTGCCGGGCAGCGAGAACCGGCTGCAGGCGCTGGGGCAGCCCCCGGCGGCATTCGAGGTGTACGCGTCCGGGCTCGTGAACGCCGGGCTCGCGTTGCCGGCCGCCCGGATGCTCGAACGCGCGGGTGCGGACTGGCCCGATCGTCCGTGGCTGCTCTACGTGCGCGCGATGGCGCTGGGCCGACTCGGCGAGCGGGAGCGCGCGCTCGCCGACCTGCGCCGCGTGGTGGTGGTGGCGCCGGCGGACTCGTTCGCCGCGCGGGCGCGGGCGATCCTGGAGTCGGAGGGCGCCGCCGGCGGACTCCCGCCGCCCGCCGCCGGTCCGGATGCGCGCCGCTAGCCCGCCGGGCACGCGCCCCGGGGCGCCCGTCGTTCCTGCCTGGGCCGCCGCGGCGATCGCCGTGCTGTTGGCGCTGTGGGTGCAGCGGCGCGCGGCCGGCGCGTGGTTCACGCCCGACGACCTCGTGCAGCTGGAGCAGGCCCGCGGCCTGCTGCCGTGGCCGGTGACCGCGTGGCGCTGGCTGTCGGGCGTGGCGTGGGCGCGCTTCGCCACGTCCTCGTTCGGCGCCGACCCGCTGCCGTACCACGTGGCCAACCTGGCGATGCACGGCGCGAACGTGGCGCTGCTGTTCGCGCTCGCGCGGCGCTGGGGCGCGTCGCTCGTCGCCGCGTTCGCCGCGGCGCTGCTCTACGGCGCGTCGCGCGTGCACGCCACCGCGCTCGCCTCGGGCGCCTCGGCGGGCGAGTTCCTGGCGCTCGGCCTGCTTCTGGCCGCGCTGCTCGCGGCCGGCCGTGCGCCGTGGCGAATGGTGCTCGCGGCGGCGCTGGCGCTGCTCGCGCTGCTCGCCAAGGAGAGCGTGCTGCTGGTGCCGGCGGCGGCGCTGCTGCTGCCCGCGGACCGCACGCCGGGTGCCGGGCGCATGCGCTGGGCGCTGCCGGCACTCGCGCTCGCGGCGGGGGGCGCGCTGCTCGCGCTCGGGCGCACGAGCGGGCGCCTGGGCGGCGAGGCGTACGCGGTGGGCGTGGGCGCGCACGTGCCGCGCACGCTGGGCCTGCTCATGGCGTGGTGCACGGACCTGGCGACGGCGATTCCCGACCAGCTCGGCGCCACGCGCTCGCCGGCGTGGCTGGCGGGCCTGCTCGCGCTCGCGCTGCTCGGGCTGGCCGCGTGGGCCGCGCGTCGGCGCGCACCGCTCGCGGCGGTGGGCGCGGCGTGGTGGCTGCTCGCCGTGGCGCCGGTGCTGCCGCTCGTGCACCAGCTCTACCTGCACTACCTGGTCGCGCCCGCGGCGGGACTCGCGCTGGCCGTGGCGGGCTTCGTCGACACGTGGCGCGAGCCGGCCGCGGCGCCCGGTGCGAAGCGCGCGGCCTCCACGGTGGGCGTGCGCGCGGGGGCGATCGTCGCGGCGGTGCTCGCGTTCGCACTGTGGAACGACCACCTGCTCGCGGCGCGCTGGAACGCGAAGCTGCCCGGCACGTCGATGCCCGCCGATCCGGTGCTGCGCAAGAGCGACCTCGCCCGGTCGTTCGTGGCGGACGTGCGCGCGCGCGTGGGCGCGCAGCGCGCGAAGGTCGCGTTCCTGATCCTGGAGGGCACGCAGGATCAGCTCGACCTCGCCACGGGCGAAGTGCGCGCGATGGCGCCCGGGCAGCGCGTGCGCGACGTGGTGGAGACCACGCTCGGCGAACGCGGCGAGGCGCTGCGCGCGGTGCTGCCGAACGTGGACTCGGTCGCGTTCGTGCGTCGGCTGGACAGTCCGCTCGCGGGCTTCGAGCTGTTCTTCCCGGCCGAGGGCAACCGGCTGGTGCCCATGGGGCGCCCACCGGCGGCGTTCGAACGCTTCGGCAGCGCGCTGATCGACGCCCGGCTGCCCCACGTGGCGTCGCCGATGCTCGACCAGGCCGACCGCGACTGGCCCGGGCGGCCGAAGCTGCTGTGGCTGCGCGCCGTGGCGTACGGCCGGCTGGGCCAGCGCGAGCCGGCGTTCGCAACGCTGCGCGAGATCGTGCGCATCGCGCCCGCGGACAGCTTCGCGATCCTCGCCCGGCGCGTGCTCGCGAACCCCGAGGTGCGCCCGGCCGAGTAGGCATGGCGGGGGCGCCGGCCGCGGTTGCCGCGCCCCCGGCCGCGTGCTACACGCACGCCATGCCGGATCGCGACTACACGCGCTCGCCGCTCGTGGCGGTGATCGTGCTGCTGACGGCCGTGGCGCTGTGGGCGCTGCGCGACGTGCTGCTGCTGGTGGGTTTCGCGGCGCTGCTCGCGTTCGCGCTGGACCCGCTCGTGACCGCCATCGAGAGCGCGTCGCGCGGGCGGTTGCGGCGCGGCTTCGCCGCGGCCGTGGTGATGCTGGCGCTGGTGGGGCTCGGCGCGTGGGGGCTGATCGTGGCGGTGCCGCAGCTCGTGCGCGAACTGGGCAACTTCGTGGAGGGCGCGCCCGCGGCGCTCGACCGGCTGCTCGCCGGGGGGCGGGAATGGGCCGCGCAGCGCGGGATCTCGAGCTGGCTCGGGCCGTTCGCGGCCGAGCGGGGCGCCGACGCCTCGGAGTTGCTCGCGCAGAGCGGGCGGGCGCTGCTCGGCCAGGTGGGCAAGGTGCTCGGCAACCTGGGCGCACTCGTGGGGCTGGCGCTGGTGCCGATGCTGGCGTTCTACCTGCTGGCCGAGCGCGAGGCGGTGGAGACGAGTGCGCTGCGCTTCGTGCCCGAGGACGCGCGGCCTCGAGCGCAGTCGCTGATCGCGGCGGTCGATCGCGCGCTGCGCAGCTACGTGCGAGGCCAGTCGGTCGTGTGCCTCACGATGGGCGTGTCGGTGGGCGCCGTGCTGGCCATGATCGGCTACCCGGTGCCCGCCCTGCTCGGCCTGCTCGTGGCCATCGCCGAAGTGATCCCGATCCTGGGCTTCTGGGCCGTGTCGGTCGCCATCGTGCTCGCGGGCTTCAGCTTGAGCCCGCTGCTGGCACTGGGAGGCTGGGTCGCCTACGTGGCCATCAACCAGTTCGTGGCGATCGTGATCACGCCGCGCGTGATGGCGCGGCACATGAAGATGCATCCGTTCGTGGTCACGGTCAGCATCCTCGCGGGCGGCACGCTGATGGGCGCCGCGGGGGCGGTGCTGGCGCTGCCGCTGGCGGCGGCGCTGCAGTCGATCGTGGCCGAGCTGGCTTCGGAACGTGCGCGCGCGGCGCGCATCGCGAACGCGCGCGGGGAGGAAGCATGAAGGTTCGGCATTGGATCGGCGGCATCGCCGCGCTGGCACTGGCGGCGGCGCTCGCGGGCTGCGGCAAGAGCAGTTCGGGCCCCGTGGGCCCCACGATTCCCGTCGGCACGGTGGACGACCTGGTGCGGCTGGTGCAGCAGTCGTTCGTGTCCGGCGCGGTGGCGCCGACCAGCCTGGACCCGAACGTGGGCGTGCTGATGTACACGCTCGACGTGGACGGCCGGCGCGGCGCCACGGCGTTCTTCATCGAGCAGACCGCCTCCAGCCAGACGCTGGTCGACGCCGGCAACGTGTCGGTGGCACCGGTGGCGGGCGGCTCGCTCGGGCTGACCGCGCACGTGCTCAGCGTGCTCGGCAGCGTCAACACGGTGTACACCACGTTCATCTCGCGGCCCGGCGGCATCGCGCTGCCGTTCGACGGCACGACGCGGCACACCTTCACGGTCACCGGCTCGTCGCTCGTGGAGGCGTTCACCGACAGCGTGACCTCGGTGAGCCGGCCGGTGCTGACCGCGCCGCTCGCGGCCGCCGTGGTGGACTCGCTCGACAGCCTGACGGTGCGGTGGTCCGACGTGTCCTCCGACAGCACGGTGTACGTGCTCGCGATGCTGCGCTCGACCGTGGACACCACGTCCACGGCGCTGTCGGAACTGCGGCGCGACACGGGGGAGACGAGCATCCCGCAGGAGGAGCTGGTGCGGTTGCCGTCGGGTCCGGCGCGGCTGAGCGTGGCGCGGTTCCGCATCCGTGCGCGCTTCGTGGGGGCGCGCAAGGCGGCGCTCGTGTGCGAGGCGGTGACGCTGCGATCGGTGACGATGCAGTAGCCGCACGCCGCGTGGACGGGGCCGGCTCGCCCGTGGGCGGGCCGGCCCCGGCTCGTTCGGGGCACTGCAGCCGCCGGTCCGGGGGACGGGAACGCGGCCCGCGCCGGGGCCGCCCCGGGGTGCGCCGGTCCGAAGTCGCGCTCCGACGCGCGGAAATCGCGCTCCAAACGCGCGTGAATCCTCCTCCCGGCGGGGCCGATAACGCCCGCGTGACAGCGCTCACCAGGAAGGTGGCGAGCATTGACGCCCCCCGAGGCCGTGGCTACAGTCCGGCCGTCATCGAACGCATGGCGGCGACTGCCGCCACGCCGGGGCGGCTGGCATCAGGACGGCTGCCCGACCCGGCCGGGTTCGGTGCAGGCCACCCTGGACACTCCGGATTGCGCGAAACCGCGACACACTCGAAGCACCAGGCGGTGACCGATGCTCTCGGCCCGGTCCCCTCAGGGGACGAAGCGGCCGGGAGTTTTGCGCTTTCCGGTCCTCACGAGGCACATCCGTGATCGTTCGCAGGTTCCCCATCGAGCACCTCGATCCCATCTCCGTACTGGGGCACAACGACGTCAACCTGCGCCAGATCGAGCGCGCGTTGCCGGTTCGCATCACGCTCCGCGACGGCACCATCACGGTGTCCGGCGAGGAGGACGCGGTGCGTCCCGCGGCATCGGCGATCCACGAACTGGTGCAGCTGGCGGAACGCGGCAAGGTCGTGGAGGAGGCAGACGTGGCGACAGCGTTGGGCATCACCCGAAGGAACGGGGACGCGAAGGGCCGTCTGACCGAGGCGTACGAAGGTGCCCCGGGGTACACGTTCGACCGCAAGGCCGTGCATCCGCGCACGCCGACGCAGGCCGAGTACCTCAAGGCGCTCGAACAGTACGACGTGGTGTTCGGCATCGGACCCGCCGGCACCGGCAAGACGTACCTCGCGGTGGCTGCCGCCGTCGCGGCGCTGCGCACGAAGCGCGTGGACCGCATCATCCTGGTGCGCCCCGCGGTGGAGGCCGGCGAGAGCCTGGGCTTCCTGCCGGGCGACATGCAGGAGAAGGTGGATCCGTACCTGCGGCCCATGTACGACGCGCTCGCCGACCTGATGTCCTACGACAAGATGCGCCGCTTCCTGGAGATGGGCGTCATCGAGATCGCGCCGCTGGCGTTCATGCGCGGCCGCACCCTGCACAACGCGTTCGTGATCCTGGACGAAGCGCAGAACACCACCGTGCGCCAGATGAAGATGTTCCTGACGCGCCTGGGGATGAACTCGCGCGCCGTCATCACGGGCGACCTCACGCAGATCGACCTGAAGGACCCGCGCAGTTCCGGGCTGGTGCGCATCCAGGCCATCCTCGGTCACGTGCCCGACATCAAGTTCGTCTACTTCCATCCCGAGGACGTGGTCCGGCACCGCCTGGTGCGCGAGATCATCCACGCGTTCGACGTCTACCACGCGCGCTCGCAGGGCGACGCGGAGGACGGCGTCGGCGAGACACTGGACCCCGAGCAGCCGCGAGCCGCGGCCGAGCTCGAGGCGGAAGCGCGCCAGCAGGCCACCCCGGAGCCCGAGGCTCCGGCGGCGCCGGGGACGGGCGCGACCGGCGGCACGGAGGGCGGCGCTCGCTGAGCCGTCCTTGCCGCAGCAGGGTCGGGATCGGTCCCGGGCGAAGCGCCCGAGCCTGATCCCGGCCAGGGGGGAGCGATTCCGAAGTGAGTGAGAACGACCTGACGCCGGCACCGGCGCTGCCCGATCGGGCGCGTCCGCTGCGCTGGGGCTACTGGGCCGTGCGCGCCCTGCTCGTGGTGGTGCTGCTCGTCACCGCGGCGGCGCTGCCCACGGGCGGCTCGTCCGATCGCTTCCGCTACCGCGAGGGCGACATCGCGCGCGAGCGCATCGTGGCGCCGTACGACTTCAGCGTGCAGAAGGACGAGGCCACGCTGCGTCGCGAGCAGGAGGACGCCGCCACGGCCGTGCCTCCGGTGTTCGTGGCCGACCCCAAGGCGCAGTCCGAGCAGCTCGCGCGCTTCGCGCTGTTCCAGGACAAGGCGCTGGGCGTGATCGGCGACCCGCGTTCGACGCCGGCGCAGAAGGCCGAACGGCTGCACGCGCTGGGCGTGACGCTCAGCGAAGGCACGATCGACGTGCTGGCCACGCCCGCCAAGGCGCGGCGCGTGGTCGAGAGCCTGTCGGCGTGGCTGAGCGAGTCGGTGTCGCAGGGCATCGTGGGCGAGAAGCGCGGGCAGTTCATCCTGGGCTACCGCGCGGTGAGCCTGCGCGAGGGCGAGTCGGAGTCGATCGCGGCCGCGACGCGCTTCCTGGAGAAGGGGGAGGCGCTCGACCTGATCGAGAAGCACACGCGCGCCGCGTTCCCCTCGGACCCGCGGCTGGTGCAGTTCGCGCGCGAGGTGGCGACGCCGTTCACCACCCCGAGCGTGCTGTACGACCGGGCCGGCACCGAGTGGCGCCGGGTGCAGGCGCAGGGCGCGATCTCGGGCGTGATCGGCGCGGTGAAGAAGGACGAGCTGATCGTCGACGCGAACGAGCGCATCTCGCGCGAGGGCCTGCTCAAGCTGCGCTCGCTGCGCAACCTCGAGGAAGCCCGCCGCGACCGCAGCGAGTTCCTGTACCCGCCGGTCGCCCGCATGCTGCTGATGCTGCTGTTCATCGCCGCGTTCGCCACCTACCTGCGCATGGACCTGCCCGCGGTCTATCGCGACAACGGCATGCTGTCGCTGTTCACGCTGCTGGCGATCGCCGTGCTCGCCGCCACGGTGAGCCTGGTGAACATCGCGGGGCTGTCGGAGTTCACGGTGCCGCTCGCGCTCGCGCCACTGGTGGTGGCGTCGCTCATGGAGAAGCGGCCCACGCTGGTGTTCACGCTCATGCTGGCCGTGCTCGACCTGGCGATCGCCGAGCTGCGCACGCCGTTCGTGCCGGTGGCCGTGATGGGCGGCGTGACCGCCGTGTACTCGGTGGCGCGGCTGCGCCACCGCTGGCACTTCATCCGCGCGTTCTTCGCGATCGCGCTCGCGAACCTGGCCGCGATCCTCGCGTGGGACCTCGCGCGCACGTCGCCGGGCCCGGTGCTGCTGAAGGACGCCATGTGGGGCGGCGTGAACGCGTTCCTCGCCACCTCGCTCGCGTTCCTGCTGTTGCCGCTGGTGGAGCACCTGTTCCGGCTGACCAGCGACATCACGCTGCTGGAGCTGTCCGACCTGAACCGGCCGCTGCTGCGGCGCCTGCAGCTGGAGGCGCCCGGCACGTACCACCACAGCATGATCGTGGGCTCGCTCGCCGAGGCCGCCACCGAGGCGATCGGCGCGAACTCGCTGCTCGCGCGCGTGTCGGCCTACTACCACGACATCGGCAAGCTCGCGAAGCCCGAGTACTACGCCGAGAACGAGCCCGCGAGCACGCGCAGCCGCCACGACAAGCTCACGCCCAGCATGAGCGCGCTGGTGGTGAAGTCGCACATCACCGAGGGCCTGGAGATCGCCAAGAAGGAACGCCTGCCGCGCGCCGTGCGCGACGCGATCCCCGAGCACCACGGCAGCATGGTGATGGCGTTCTTCTACCACAAGGCGCTCGAGGCCGATCCCGGCGCGCGCCGCGAGGACTACAGCTACCCCGGTCCGCGTCCGCGCTCGAAGGAAACGGCCATCCTCATGCTGGCCGACGGCGTCGAAGGCGCCTCGCGCGCGCTGGCCGAGCCCACGCCCAGCCGCATCCGCGGGCTCGTGCAGCGCATCATCGACGAACGCGTGCGCGACGGGCAGCTGGACGACTGCGGCATCACGCTCCAGGAGCTGGCTCGCGTGCGCGAGTCGTTCATCCCGGTGCTCACCGCGATCTTCCACGTGCGCGCGCCGTACCCCGAGGCGCCGAAGCGCGAATCGCGCCGCGACGCCGACCTGCGCCGCGACGCGTAGGGCGCGAGGTACGGGCGGCGGGCGCCGCGGAGGGGAGACCCCGCGACGCCCGCGCGCATCCGGCACCGACCCCGGCGCCGGGAGGCACTCCGGCCGGCGTCGTCGCTCGCCCGATCAGTAGTGGAAGACGAGGCTGCCGTTCACGCCCAGCACGGGAAGCTCGTCGTGGTCCACCTGCGTGCGGCTCATCTCGGTGCGGAGCCAGAAGCGGTCCTGGCTGTAGATGTCGTACTCGAAGCCGACGCCGTAGAGCACCGACGTTCCCGAGTCCTCGTCGTACGACGTGTACGTGGTGCTGCCGAACGTCTCGGTGAACGTCTCCTTCGTGCTCCAGCCGAGCACGCCCAGGCGGGCCAGCATCACCCAGCGCGGCTTGATGGGAATGCGCGCCAGGCCCGAAGCGGCCCAGCCGCCGCCTTCCACCTCGGCGCTCACGTCGCCCGCACCCCACGAGTCGCCGCTGCCGTCGGAGACCGCGTCGAACTTCGACGTGCCCACGTTCACGTAGCCCAGTTCGGCGCCCACGTAGCGGCCGGCGAAGCCGGCGCTGAAGTTCCAGCCGAAGCCCGAGTCGTGCGCGTCGACGTTGCTCAGCGAGCCGTCGTCGTTCGCGTCGGTGTGGTCGCTGAAGAACGTGGGACCCACGCCCACGCTGGCGTAGAAGTCGCCGTAGCGGTGCCACGGCTTCGGCGTGCGCGGCTGGTCGGAGACGAAGAACGCGAGCAGGCCGGGCGGACGCTTCGAGTCATCCGAAGCGGCGGTGGAGTCCGCGGCCCCGGCCGCGGCGGGAACGAGCAGTCCCGCGAACAGGGCGGCGATCAGCCATCGCCGGACGGACGAGGTGGTTCCCGGGGAAGTGGTCTCGAACCAGGTCATGCGAGCCTCCGTGTGGGTGGTGGCGGCAGGGCCGCCGGGATGCCACCAAGACGTCCCGGCGCGGCCGGGGAGTTACGCCCCGGCCGCGGCCTGGCACCCGACCAGCGCGCGGGAGGGCCCGCGCCCGCCCCGTCCGCTTGCGGCCGTTCGCGCCGTCCCCCTAGGCTCCGCGCCATGCCCATCTCCGTCACCGGACTCCCGCTCCGTCGTCTCGTCACCCCGCTGCGCACGCTCGTGCGCGGTGTGCTCGTGCAGGAAGGCCGCCGCACCGGCGAGATCACCGTGGTGCTCGCGGGCGACGACGAACTGCGCGCGCTCAACCGCCGCTGGCGCCGCATCGACCGCGCCACCGACGTGATCAGCTTCGCCTACGACGAGCACGAGCCCGACGCCGACACGCGCCCCGTGAACGGCGACCTCGTGCTGTCGATGGAGCGCATGCGCGAACAGGCGAAGCGCTACCGCGTGAGCGAGGGCGCCGAGCTGGCGCGACTGGTGATCCACGGCGCGCTGCACCTGTGCGGGCACGACCACCAGAAGGGCGAGGAGCGCCGCGTGATGCGCGGCCGCGAGGAGCGCTGCCTGCACGCGGTGCGCGCGATCGTGGCGCGGCTCGACGCAGCGCTGGCCGGGCCCGCTGCGAAGCGCCCGGAGTCGCTGAGCCGTGCTCGCGCACGCGCTGGTGCTGCTCGCGCTCGCCGCACCCGCGGACTCGTCGCGCTGGACGATCGGGCCCGACGTGACCGAGCGCGCGCTCGCCGCGCTGCACGCGCAGGGGCGCGTGGCGGCCGTGCGATGGACGCGGCTGCGCCCGCGCGACAGCGGCTTCGAGAACACGGTGGCCGTGGACACGCTGTGGGCCGATGCGAGCTGGCTGCTGCGGTTCGAGCGGCTCGCGCAGGAGATGCCGCTCGCGCGCGTGCGAGTGCCGCGGCTGTTCCCGGGACAGAGCTATCCGTTCGTGTTCCGCGTGGCCGCGCCCGAGTCGCCCGGCGCGCCCGACGCGTGGGTGGATTTCCGCGGTCCCGCGGTGATCCTGCGCTTCGGGCCGGACTCCACGACGCGCTCGATGCGCGGGCGCGAAGGCGAGATGGCCGCGCTGCTGCGCCAGCTCGACCCGCGCGATCCCGCGCTGCGTCTTCTCGCCGAGACGTGCGGGCTCAAGGACGTCCTGCCGACCGCGGAAGCCGCGGCCGCGCCCGCGGGTGTGGCCGCGCCGGCCGCTGCCGCGGCGTCGCCCGCGGACAGCGCGATGGCTGCGCCGATGGATCCGTCGATCCCGGTGGTACTCAAGCGGGTCGAGCCCGTCTACCCGCCGAAGGCGCGCCGCGACGGCGTGCAGGGCACCGTGGTCATCAAGGTGCTGGTGGACGAGAAGGGCCAGCCCGCCGAGGTGCGCGTGGTGAAGTCGGTGGCCGGGCTCGACAACGCCGCGGTCGCTGCCGTGGCGCGCTGGACGTTCACGCCCGCGAAGAAGGACGGCCAGCCGATCGCCGCGTGGGTGATGGTGCCGGTGAAGTTCGAGCTGAAGTAGTCGCGCGCCGCTCTCCAGCGGGCGTGCGCTCGCACTTCTGCTGGTGCGGTCCGGAATCCGGGCCGGGTACTCTCGAACTCCCCCGAGCGCCTCGCATCGTTCGTGGAGGCCGCCCGTGATGCACACGATCTGGTCCCTCGTCCTGCTGGGTTCCACGCTGGCAGCGCCGCCTGTGCGGCCGCCGTCCGGGCCGACGACGCACGCACGCCCGAGTCCGCGCCGCGCCGTGAAGCAGGACACGACTCGCGCGGGGTTCGCCGCGCTCGCGGCCGCCACCGGCGGCCGCCTGGTTCGCTTCGAGCGTCATGCCGGCCCCCGCGGCACCGAGAAGCGCGTGATGCGCGACACGATTCCCCTGGACGCAGCCTGGCTGTCGACGCTCGCCGCGACGCTGCAGTCGCAGCCGAGCGGCGCCTGTCCGCCGAGCACGCTGGAGCCCGGAGAGGTGCATTTGTTCGGCATGCGCGTGGAGGCGGGCTCGTCCGACGCGGCCGTCGAGTTGGACTACCGCGACCTGTGCGCCCGCCGGTTCGCGGGCCACGCGCTCGTGGAGACGCGATCGATCGACGGCGTGGAGGGCTCGCTCGCGAAGCGGCTGCTGGCGTTGCGCCCCGCCGACGAACAGCTGCGATTGCTGGTCGCAGCGTTTCCGCGTGATGCCGTCTATCACGCGGCACCGAAGCTGCCGCCGCTGCCGGAGCCGACGGCGTCGGATCCACCGCCGCTGGACCCGTCGCCGACCCAGGTGGACGGCTCGCCGCACCTCGGTCAGTACGTGTACGTGGAGGAACTCCCCGAGCCGATCGAACGCCCCGGACCGGAGTACCCGGCCGCGGCTCGCGGCCAGCGGGGCCTCGTGATGGTGCAGGCGCTGGTCGGCAAGGACGGCTCGGTGCTCAAGACGCAGATCACGAAGAGCGACCCGCCGTTCGACGAGGCGGCGATGGCGTGCGTGAAGAACTGGCGCTTCAAGCCGGCACTCTCCAAGGGACAGCCCGTGATCGTGTGGGTGGCGGTCCCGGTCGCGTTCGAGGGGCGGTAGATGTCGCGCCTCGCACTCGTGGTCGCGTGGATCTTCGCTGCGCGATTCGGCGTCGCATCCGCAGCGGCACCCGCGAGCGACGATACGACCGCCGCGCGGGACAGCGCCGGCGCGCAGGTGCTGGCCGAGTTGTCGCGGGCGGAAGCGCCGTTGCTTCTGCGCTACGTGCTCACGCGCGAGCGCGACGAGCCTCGCGCCGTGCACGCCGCGATCCGCGATTCGGCGGCCGTGGACGCGAGCTGGATGCTGCGATTCGAGCGCCTGTGCGCGAACCTGCCCGCGGAGCCCTGCCGCGAACGGCCGCTGGTGCCCGGGCAGAGCTACGAGTACCTGCTCGCCGTTTCCGCCGCCGACGTTTCGGTGGGGATCGATTTCCGCACTGATTGCGTGCGACTGATGCGTGGTCCCGACGTGGCGGAGACGCGATCGCTCAAGGGCTCGCGAGAGCCGATGGCCCTGTTGCTGCTGCGTGCGAACACGCGCGACAAGCAGATGCTCCAGCTCGCGCAGGCGCTGGGCGTGGCGCCCGTCGACCCGTCGCCGGGCAAGCCGCTGCCGCCGCCGGTGGCGCGCCAGGAGATTCCGGCGATGGACGCGAAGCCGGACGTCGATGTGTTCGCGGAGCCGGTGTCCAAGCCGCAGCCCGACTATCCGGACATCGCCCGGGACGCCGGTGTGCAGGGCACCGTGTTCGTGATGGCGCTCGTGGGGATCGACGGGAGTGTTCGTCAGACGCGCGTCACGAAGAGCATTCCCATGCTGGACGACGCCGCGCAGGCCGCCGTCGGCCGCTGGGTTTTCAAGCCGGCCATGAAAGACGGACAGCCGGTTCCCGTATGGGTCCCGGTGCCGGTCGCGTTCAAGCTGCACTGAAGGGGCTGCGCCCCGCCCTTCCCTTGACGCATTCCGCGGCCCCACTCACATTCCGCGCCGCATGACCCCCACCAGCTCCCCATCGGCCGAGCGCCCGTCGCTCCTCGGACGCCTCCGCACGTTCTTCTTCGCCGGGCTGCTCGTCATCGCGCCCACGGCAATCACGTTCTGGGTGCTGATCCGCCTGCTCAACTGGGTGGACAACCTGCTCGGGCGCTACCTGCGCTTCGCGGCGCTCGACTACCACCGCATCCCGGGACTCGGGCTCGTCGCCACCTTCGTGGTGCTGGTGATCGTGGGCTTCGTGGCCACGCTCGTGGGGCAGGGGCCGCTCGCTCGGCTGTGGGACCGGCTGCTGCTGCGCATCCCCGGCGTGGGCATCGTCTACGGCTCCACCAAGTCGCTCGGCGAGGCGTTCCTCAACCAGAAGGAACAGGCGTTCCGCAAGGTGGTGCTGGTGGCGTGGCCGCACCCGGGCATGTGGCGCGTGGGCTTCGTCACCGGGCGCCCGAGTGGCGCGATCAAGGAGCGGCTCGGCGAGGACGTCGAGGTGGTGTTCGTGCCGCATACGCCGAACCCGGCGTCGGGCTTCGTGCACTACGTGCCGCGCAAGGACCTGATCTACCTCGACTGGACGGTCGAGGAAGGGCTCAAGGTGGTGGTCTCGGGCGGCGTCGTGCAGCCCGAGCACGCGTTCGACCCGCGAGGCTCGGAAGAGTCGGCGAGCTGAGCGAGGGGTTGGGGGCTCGGTCGATTTTGCGCTCGACCCGCCCCGGGGCTACGCCGATCATCACGACAGGCCCGGGGTGGAGGCGATGTGAGACTGGTCGGAAGCGTGTTGCTCACCGTGGGGATGCTCACCGGTGTTCCCGCATCTGCAGCGGTGACGGCCGGGGACAGTGTGCAGTGGCTGCCCCGTTTCGAGGCCACGCGCGGCGCCCAGGTCGTCGACCGCTACAAGTACAGTGAGCCCTGTGGGACGGGCTACGAGACTTGGCCTGCGCCGATCGAGTTTCATGGCTCGATCTCCCGGCATCGTCTCGTCCAGTTGGGCCAGGCAATCTTTCGCTCTCTGCCGCCGGTTCTCGCGGCACCCCAAGCCAAATGGCGTGCGGACGTGCGCGAGTATCGAAAGCTCGACATCCGCTTCCGGACCGGCGGAGACTCGCTTCGAGTGCTCATCGACGACACCGCGTTCGGCCACGATCGATGCGCGATCTGGAGGCGACGGAACGGCGTGGTCGTCGACTCGCTCGTGGTGGAACGAATGCAAGTCGACGTGAGGTTCGCGGTGTTCGGCGACGGGCCGGATCGCGGCTGGCGCGAGTCGCGCTAGCACCACGATCCCGGAAAGCTCTCGCGCCGGAGCGAAGCCGATCGCCCCGGCGCGCGTGCTTCAGCCAGCGACGACCGTCGGCACCATTCGCGACCGCAGCCGCTCGATCAGCGCGAGCTTTTCGCGCAGCAGCTGCTTGTAGTTGAGCGCATCGGTGCGATGCAGCTCGTGCATCGTGTCGCGGTGCTCGCGCTCGAGCAGCTCGGCGAGCACCTCGCGCTCCCTCTCGGAAACGTCGAGCCGGATCATGGCTCCCTTCCTTTCCGCGGCCCGCCTCTCACGCGCGACAGGCTACGCCCGATCGGCCGCCGGCGGCGCAGGACTTTCTCCGTCGAGCGCAGGGCCACGTCCGTGCGCTCCCGGCCACCGCCGCCACCCGGAGCCGCTACACTGCGCGCCC
>JBGAMH010000011.1:0-37109 GCA_044223135.1 Candidatus Eiseniibacteriota bacterium
TGCTGGCGGTGGGCGGCGCGTGGTTCGACTCGCTCGGCGCGGGCGACGTGCCCGCGTCGCTGCTGGCGTCGGCCGCACCGGCGAACGACACGTGGCGCGGCCCGGCGTCGAGCTGTTCGGAGTTCCGCTCGGTGCGCTTCGCGCCGCTGCCGGGCACGCGCGCGGAGGCCGACGCCGTGGCCGAGGCGTGGCGCGGCGCGCGCAGCGCCGAGCCCGCGATGCGGCTGGAGGGCGCCGCTGCCACCGAGGCTGCGCTCAAGCGGCTCGCGCCCGGGCGTCGCGTGCTGCACCTGGCGACGCACGGGTTCTTCGTGGACCCGGGGTGCGGCATCGGTTCGGAAGGCGGGCGCGGCATCGGCGGCCTCGCACCGTCGAAGGCCGTGGCGGGCGAGCCGGCGGCCGGCGCCGCCCCGGCCGCCGACGACCGCCCGCTGCGCCTGTCGGGGCTCGCGCTGACCGGCGCGAACCGCCGCGCCGACGCGCCGGCGACCGCCGAGGACGGCGTGCTCACGGCCGAGGAGCTGGCCGCGCTCGACCTGTCCGGCGTCGAGTGGGCCGTGCTGTCGGCCTGCGACACCGGCGTCGGCGAGATCGGACGAAGCGAGGGCGTGTTCGGCCTGCGCCGCGCGCTGCAGGTGGCCGGCGTGCGCACCGTGCTGTCGAGCCTGTGGTCGGTGGAGGACGAGTCGACGCGGCGCTGGATGGCCGCGCTCTACCGCCACCGGTTGCGCGGTGAGGACACCGTGGCCAGCGTGAACGGCGCGATGCGCGACGAGCTCGCGCGCCGGCGGCTCGCCGGCGAGTCCACGCACCCGTTCCACTGGGCGGGCTTCGTCGCCTCGGGCGACTGGCGGTGAACGCCCCTCACCCCACCTCGCGCTTCGCCGCCTCCGCGAACCGGCGCACGATGTCGCCGGCGGGCTCGATCGCCCCGATGCCCGACACGCTCTTGCCGGCCTGCCAGTAGTCCTGACGACCGGTCGCGTCGAGCGAGGCGTTCTTGAGCTGCCACAGCGAGCGCATCGCGTACACGCCGCGCATCCAGTGCTTGGTGCGCGGGTTGCGCAGCAGCCAGCGCGCGAGCGGGCCGGCCTCGAGCCCGGTGCGCCGCACGTACGGCGTGTTCAGCACGGCCACGGGGATGCCGGTGATGCGCTCGGTCAGCACCACGTCGTCCTCGCCGGCGTCCACGATCGCCTGCTTGTACGCGTCGCTCGCGCGGCACTCGGGCGTGGCGATGAACCGCGTGCCCATCTGCACGCCCGCGTAGCCCAGGCGTAGCGCATCCACGAACGCCGCCTCGTCGCCGACGCCGCCCGCGCACACCACCGGCAGGGCGAACGGGTGCAACTCGTCGATCAGCGCTTCGGCGGTGCGCGGGCCCGCGTGCCCGCCGGCGCGGCGGTTCACGGCGATCAGCCCGTCCACGCCGGCGTCGCGCGCCTTGGCGGCCCACTTGGCCTCGGTGACGTCGTGGTACACGACGCCGCCCACCGCGTGCGCCTTGTCCACCACCCAGCGCGGGTTGCCGAGCGACGTGACGAAGAAGCGCACGCCCTCTTCCAGCGCCTCGTCCACCCAGCGCGTCATGCGCTCGTGGTAGGTCTTCGAGCTCTTCTCGATGAGCGCGTTCATGCCGATGGGTTTCGGCGTGAGCGAGCGGATATAGCGAAGGCCGGCTCGGAACTCGTGCTTGTGCACCCACGTCAGCGAGATCGGCTGCACGATGCCGATGGCGCCCGCGTCGCTGATGGCGGCCACCAGCTCGGGATTGCTGCACGGGTACATGGCGCCGCCGATCAGCGGCACCTCGATGCGCGCATGGCGCGTGAGCGGCGTGTCGAGCGGCGCCGTGCTCACACGCCCTCCCGGGGTCCCAGCTTCCACGTCACGCGCGTGCGCGCCACCACGTCGCCGGCGGCGTCCTTCATCTCGGCCTCCACCACATGCTCGACGTCGCCCGTCACGGCCGGCACCGTGGCGCGGCACTCGGCGGTGATCGTGCCGCGCGCCTTCTTGAGGTAGTCGGTGGAGATGTTCAGCACGATGCCGCGCACGGTGCCGGGCATGGCGGTGGTCATGGCCAGCCCGCTCGTGAGTTCGCCGAGGTTCGCCAGCGCCAGCGCGTGCACCGAGTTCAGGTGGTTGCGCACCCCGCGGCGGTCGGCGATCGCGACCCGCGCGTGCCCGGGTTCCAGCTGCAGCACCCGCGGGGCGATCGTGGCCGAGTAGGGCACCATGCGGCCCAGCGCGAGCGTGAACAGGCTCGCGCCGAACGGCAGGCCGGACAGCTTCCGCCACATCGCCAGCGTGGTGGCGCCGGGCGATTCGAGCGCGCGGCTCATGGCCGGGTCCTTCCGGGGAGGGCATGCATGTGCCGCACTCTGCCCGCCGCCCGGGGGACGCCGCAACCGGCATTCGCCCGCTCGGCAGGTCGGGCGTTGCCCGGGGCCCGGCCCGGCCCGTAGCCTTTCCCGCGCATGCTTCGCCCCCCCGATGATCGCCGCAGCCCTCGCCGACCCCTGCCCACCCGACGCCTCGCGGTCGCCGGGCTCGCCGTGCTGTGCGCGGCCGCGTTGGCCGCGGCGGCGGCGGCCCCGCCCGCGGCGCGGTCGTTCGCCGAACGCGTGACCGCCGACTCGGCCGCCGCCGCCGCCGCGTACCGCGAAGGGCGGCTGGCCGAGGGGCACGCACGGCTCGACGCGACCATCGCCGAAGCGCGCCGCGCGAACGACCGCGTCGCACTCGCGCGGCTCCTGCGCATCGACGGCGCGCTCTACGCCGGCGTCGGCGAGGCGAACGCCGCACTGCCGCGGCTGGGCGAGGCAGCCACGCTCGCCGCGGCGCAGCGCGACAGTGCGGCGCTGCTCCGGATCCTGCGCTGGCAGGCGTACGCGTACGGCTCGCTGGGGCGGCTCGACGACGCGTGGCGCGCGGCCTCCGAACAGCGCCGTCTCGCGCAACTCACGCACGAAGAGGCGTTCGACGCGCTCGGTCGCGTCTCGCAGGGCTGGGTGCTGATGCGGCGCGGCGAGTTCGCCCGCGCCCGCACCGAAACCGAAGCCGCGGCGCGCGCGCTGCGCA
This sequence comes from Candidatus Eiseniibacteriota bacterium, assembly GCA_044223135.1. Classification (GTDB taxonomy): domain Bacteria; phylum Eisenbacteria; class RBG-16-71-46; order RBG-16-71-46; family RBG-16-71-46; genus JBGAMH01. The sequence goes on from JBGAMH010000011.1 coordinate 3,085, forward strand.
CGCTCGGCGAGGAGAACTTCGAGTCGCTCGCACTCGCGCCGCTCGGCAGCCTGCAGATGGCGGCGGCCGACTACCGCGCCGCGCGCGTGACGTACACCCGCAAGCTCGAACTGGCCCGCCGCGCGCAGAGCTCGTTCTCCGAAGCGCAGGCGCTCAACGACCTGGGCGTGCTCGAGAACTTCGTGGGCGACCCCGCGCTCGCGCTCGAGATGTTCGAGCAGGCCGAGCGCATGCACGTGGATCGCGGCGAGTGGCGCGAGGCCGTCGAGGCGATGATCAACCGCTCGAACGCGCTCATGTCGCTGGGCCGCTGGGCCGAGACCGAGCGCCTGATCCACGAGGTGCAGGCGATCTGCGACCGCGAGGGCTACCGCGAGACGCACGCGCTGATGCAGGTGGCGCTCGGCGACCTGGCGTACAGCCGCCAGCGGTTCGGCACGGCGAGGCGCGAATGGCGCGCCAGCCTCGAAGCGGGCGACACGCTGAGCGCGCGCGCGTCGATGTCCGCGATCACCGGGCTCACGGCGATGCTCGTCGCGCACGACAGCCTCGATGCCGCACTCGCGCTGGTCGCGCGGCAGGGCCGCGGGCTGCGCGGCCGCGTCGACGAGACGTGGTACGCGCGCTTCGAGACGCTGGTGGGCCGCCTGCTCGTGAAGGCGGGGCGCGCGGACGAAGCGGTTCCGCGGCTGCGCGCGGTGGCCGAGCCGGCCGCGGCCCGCGGCGAGCACGGCGTGGCGTCGCAGGCGTGGCTCGAACTGGCGCGCGCGTTCCGCCGCCTGGGCCGGCCGGGCGACGCCGCGGAGGCGCTCGAGCACGCGACGCTCGCATGGGAGCGTGCACGACGCGCGTCGATCGATCCCGAGTGGCGGGAGTGGGCCGGCGCCTCGGCGCGGCAACTGGCGGCCGAATGCGTGGACTTTGCGTGGCACGACAGCACGCGCGCGCCGCGCGAGCGGCTGGCGGCGGCGTTCGTCGCGGCGCAGCGCTTCAAGGCGCGCACCCTCGCCGAGCGCTGCGCGGGGCCGGGCGCGTTCTCGCCCACGGACTCCGCGCGCTTCGCGCAGCGCCCGGCCACGCTGCGCGAGGTGCAGCAGCAGGTGCTGCGCCCGGGCGAACTGCTGCTGGAGTACCTCGTGGGCGCGGACTCGACCTGGTGCTTCGTGGTGGGCCCCGACACGGCGACGGTGCTGCGGATCGCGGGGGGCGATTCGCTGACGCGGCTCGTGCAGATCGCGATCGACGTCACCGCGTCGCCCGAGCGCACGAGCGCCGGCGCGGCCGACGGTGCGCTGCGCGCGCTGGGCGGCGTGCTGCTGGCCGGCCCGTCCACGCTGCTCGCGAGCGCCGGCACGGTGCTCGTGGCTCCCGACGACGTGCTGCAGGGCGTGCCGTTCGGCGCGCTGCCGCTGCCGGGCGAGTCCTCGGCGCTCGCCGGGCGCGTGGAACTGTCGCGCGTGCCGTCGGCCACGCTGCTGCGCGCGCTGCGCGAGTCGCGCCGCGCCCCGCCGCGCCGGGGCATGCTGGCGCTGGCGGCGGGCTCCGACTCGGGCCAGGTTTCGCTCGCGGGCGCCGGCCGCGAGGTGCGCGCGCTGGGCCGGCTCTACCGCGGCGTCGACGTGTGCACGAGCGCCGACTCGGCCGCACCCCGCGACGCGGCGGCGCTCGCGGACTGGGCCGTGCTGCACCTGGCGGGGCACACGCAGGTGCACGACGAGCGGCCGTGGCGATCGGGGCTGGTGCTGCGCGACTCCGGGCGCGGCGGCGAGCGCGTGCGGCTGCTGGCCGAGGACGTGGCGCGATCGCGGCTGGGAGCCGACCTCGCCGTGCTGTCGGGCTGCGAGAGCGCCGGCGGCCCGGTCCTGTCCGGCGAGGGCATGGCCGGGCTGTCGTCCGCGTTCCTGGCGTCGGGCGTGCCGTCGGTGGTGGCCACCCTGTGGCCGGTGGACGACGCGGCCACGGAGCGGCTGGTGGCCCGCTTCTACGAAGCGCTCGCTCGCGGCGAGTCGGCGGCGCACGCGCTGGCGCTCGCGCAGCAGGACCTCCGGCGCGACCCGCGGACGCGCCACCCCTTCTACTGGGCCGGCTGGGTGCTCGTGGGCGAACCCGACACCCGGGTGCGGCTCGCGAGGCGCCCCCTTCCCCCGCCGGGGCCCGCCCTATACCTTGTGCTCGGACTTGCACTTGCGGTGGGGGCCCTGGTGATCGCACGGGTCGTGAGGCGCCCTGCCGCGAAACGCGTGTGATTTTCGGGCACGAGGGCGGACTCACTTCATGAACGCACCGGGACAACCGGAACGTTCCGACGAGACGCTGGTCGCGGAAGCGCTGCGCGACCCGGAGTCGCCGAGAAGCCGCGAGGCGGCTTCGGAACTGCTCGGCCGTTACCAGCGTCGCGTCTACCTGTGGTGCTGGCGGTACGTGCGCGATCCCGATCGCGCGCTGGACCTCGCACAGGAGGTGCTCATGAACGCCTATCGCTCGCTCCACACCTTCCAGTCGAGGGCCAAGTTCTCCTCGTGGCTGTTCGTGGTGGCGCGCAACCGTTGCCTCAACGCGGTCACCGCGCCCTCGCTGCTGCGGGACGACGCGGCCGAGCTCGACGCGCTGCCGGGCGCGGCGCCCGACCCGGCGGAGGCGTTCGAGCGCGAGATCGACGAGCGTTCGCTGCGCGAGCTGATGGCGAAACACCTGTCGCCCGAGGAGCGCGAGGCGTTGTGGCTGCGCTGCTTCGAGAAGCTGCCCGTGGACGAGATCACGCGCGTGATGGGGCTGGGTTCGGCGTCGGGCGCGCGCGGGCTCCTGCAGCAGGCGCGCCGTCACCTGCGCGCGGCGCTCGACGCCCGTGACGGAAGGAGGCCCGCCGATGCTTGAGCACGACGACGCACAGCGGCAGCTCGACGAGCTGCTGGCGCTGCCGGAGGGCGATCCCCGCCGCGAACAGGCACTGGCCGATCCGGCCGTGCGCGCGCTGTACGACAGCTACCGCACGTTCATGGTCGCGGACACCACGGGAGTACCGGGGCTCGATCGTGCCGACGATGCGCTGGCCCGACTGCGCGGCGCGATGATCATGGACGGCGGCGCGGACGTGCGCGTGCCGGCGTCCGCGCGCATCGACGGGCGCGGCGACGGGCCGTGGTGGAAGGCGCTGTTCGCCCCCGCGCTGCGCCCGGCGCTCGTGTTCGCGGTGCTGGCCGTGGCGGCCGGCGCGGCGTGGCTCGCGATGCGCCCCGGCACGCCCGAGGGCGTGGTCGTGCTGCGCGGCAGCCGCGGCGGCGACCTGCAGCTGCTGCCGGCGCGAGGCACCGAGCGCGGCGTGCAGCTGACGTGGCGGCGCGTGCCGGAGGCCGACCGCTACGAGGTGGTGTTCTACACGAGCCAGCTGACGCAGATCGCCACGCTCGGCGAGACCGCCGACACCACGGCGCTGGTGCCCCGTTCCATGCGCACCATGCTGCAGCGCGGCGGCACCGAGGTGCTGTACCGCGTCGTCGCGCGCAGCGCCGGCGACGAGATCGAGCACTCGCCCGTATCCACGCTGCCGCGCTGACGGCGGACGCACGAACGGCCGGCTCGCTTCGAGGCGAGCCGGCCGTTTCGTTTCGTGGCCGCGCGCATCGACGCGGCGCTACGCCGTCGATTCCTGCTCGCGTGCCTTGAGCTTGCCCACCTGCACGAGCAGGTCCCACGCGCTGCCGGTGGCGTTGCCCAGCAGCAGGCAGATCGGCCCGATCATCATGAACATCCCGTAGCCCTCGCCGTTCCAGATCAGCCACGACGCGAACAGCGACAGGGCCAGCCCCAGGATCTGCGACAGCCGCCGGCGCAGCAGCGCACGCCGGTCGAGCCCGGTCTCGCGCGTGCGCATCTCGCGCACCAGGCCGCCCAGGGCGATGGCGAGCGCCACCATCGTCATGCCGGCGGACGTCAGCGCGAGGATGCGCGGCGTGGACGGCGGCACCAGGTACATGAGCGACAGCAGCAGCACGACGATGAACGTGAGCTGCGCCTGCCGGGCCAGGTCCAGCAGGTGCGCGCGCTTCTCGTGCAGCAGCACGTCGAGATGGATCGACAGTGCCACGAACAGCAGGCCCACCAGCGTGACGGCGGCCGTGCCGGTCATGAGGAAGAACTCGTGCCAGCTCTCGACGAGCGCCCGGAATCCCTCGCTCGACTCCGCGGGCGCGAACCGCATCTCGGTGGTCGACAGATGGAGCGGCCCCGCGAACGCCGACCCGGCGATCGCGGCCGTGAGCAGCAGCACGAGCGGCGCGACGCGCGCGACCGCGCGGCGGCTCACAGGCCCAGCTCCGCGTGGATGGCCTGCATCGACGCGAGCACGAACGTGATGTGCTCGTCGAGGTCCACGCCCAGTTCGGCGGCGCCCTTCTCGATGTCGTCGCGGTTCACGTTCCGCGCGAAGCCCGCGCTCTTCATCTTCCTGCGCACCGACGGCACCTCCACCTCGGCGAGCGTGCGTCCCGGCTGCACGAGCGCGCACGCCACGAGGAATCCCGAGAGTTCGTCACAGGCATAGAGCGTCTTCGCCATGAGCGTGTCGCGGGCCACGCCGGTGTGCGTGGCGTGCCCGAGCACCGCGGTGCACACGTCCTCGGGCCAGCCCTGCTCCCGCAGGAACTTCACGCCCTCCACGGGATGGCGTTCGAGGTCGGGGTGGCGTTCCCAGTCGAAGTCGTGCACGAGGCCGGTGATGCCCCAGCGATCCTCGTCCTCGCCGCTCTTGCGCGCGTAGGCGCGCATCGCCGCCTCGACCGCGTAGCAGTGCTTGCGCAGGTTCGCGTTCTGGATCCAGTCGTGCACCAGCGCGAGCGCCTGCTCACGGCTGGGCAGCGTGTTCGCGGTCATGCGGACCTCCGGGGCGGCGCGGCGGACCGCGCGCGATGCAAACGGGCGAGGCGGCGCCGGGCGCCGCCTCGTGTACGTCGAACTCCGCCGAACGGGCGGAAGCGTCTCACTTGTCGAAGAACGCGCGATTCTTCTCGGTGAAGCTCTTCCACTTCTCGGGCACGCCGTTGTCCGGGAAGATCGCCTGCACCGGGCAGGCGGCCTCGCAGGCCTGGCAGTCGATGCACTCGTCCGGATGGATGTAGTACTGGTCCTCGCCCTCGTAGATGCAGTTGACGGGGCACACCTCGACACAGGACTTGTCCTTCACCCCGACGCAGGGTTCGGCGATCACGAACGGCATGGAATCCTCCGGAGGGCGGCCGGCGAGCGCACGGTGGCGCCCGGGTGAGACAACGTTGGGAATCGCGGGCCGGAGGATAGGCGGAGCCCCGAGCGCGGATCAAGCCGACCCCGGCCCGGGCACCCGACGATTCGCCCCGTATCCGGGGCCATTCACCGGGTCGGAACGGCCGTCCGCCGGTCTTGCCGGGCCGCACGAGCCCCGGCCGCGCAAGGTTCACGCATGCCGGTGTCCGCGCGGTGCAGCGGAAGCGCGGGAACGCGGCAACCGGGACCTTCGCACACCTTGACCCTCGCTCACGGCGTAACCGAGACTCGCGCGGTCTGCACCCCCGATACCTCCCTTTCGAAAGCGCTCCACCCCGCCATGAACGCTCCCGCCGACCTGTCCGCCCTGCGGATCGACCGCTCCGCCCGCCCATCGCGCGGCGGTTCCCGATCGCCCCTCCTCCTCGTGATCGCGGTCGCGGTGATCGCGATCGCTGCGGTGCTCTGGTTCCGCGCCCGCAACGCCGCCGTGGCCGTGAAGACGGGCACCGTCACCGTGTCGGGCGGCGGCGCCGCGTCGGCCGACGGCATCAGCGCGAACGGCTACGTGGTCGCGCGTACGAAGGCGTCGGTGTCGAGCAAGGTGCTGGGACGGCTGGCGTGGATCGGCGTGACCGAGGGCTCCCACATGAAGGCCGGCGACGTCATCGCGCGGCTGGAGGACGCCGACTACGCGGCGGCGGCCGCGTCGGCGAAGGCGCAGGTCGCGTCGGTCAGCGCGTCGCTCGCGCAGGCGCAGCGCGCGCTGCAGCGCGCGAAGACGCTGCAGGCGCAGAACCTGGTGCCGACGGCGCAGCTCGAGGACGCTCAGACCACGGTCGACGTGCTCGCCGCGCAGCTCGCCACCGCGCGCGCGCAGGCCGACCAGGCGTCGGCGGCACTCGAGAACACGCGCGTGCGCGCGCCGTTCGCGGGCACCGTGCTGCGCAAGGACGCCGAGGTCGGCGAGATCGTGGCGCCGTCGTCCGCCGGCGGCGGGCTCACGCGCACCGCCATCGTGACGATGGCCGACCTGACCACGCTCGAAGTGGAAGTCGACGTGAACGAGGCCTACATCGCGCAGGTGCGCAACGGGCAGGACGCGCGCATCACGCTGGACGCGTACCCGGACACGTCGTTCACGGGCAAGGTGCGGCAGGTGGTGCCCACCGCCGACCGCCAGAAGGCCACCGTGCTCGTGAAGGTGGCGATCCTCGACCACGACCCGCGCATCCTGTCGGAGATGGGCGCGCGCGTGGTGTTCCTGGCGAAGGGCGCGGACACCGCGGCCGCGCCGCGCCGCACGTACGCCCCCACGGCCGCCATCGTGCGCACCGGCGACGCCGCGCACGTGTGGGTCGTGGAGAACGGCGCCGTGCGCGAGCAGGCCGTGGACGTGGGCCCGGAGAAGGACGGACAGATCGAAGTGCGCAAGGGGCTGTCGGGTGGCGAGAGCCTGGTGCTCGACCCGCCGGCATCGCTGAAGGCCGGCGTGCGGGTGAAGGCCACCGAGCGCTGATCCACGAGAGCGCCGGTGCGGCGATGGGCCGCCGGCGCGCGCGGAAGGAGACACATGGCATCGGTCGAAGTGCGGGACGTGGTCAAGACCTACCGGCGCGACGCGGAGGAGCTGCGCGTGCTCGACGGGCTGTCGCTGTCGATTCCCGACGGCGAGTTCGTGGCGCTGATGGGGCCGTCGGGATCGGGCAAGACGACGCTGCTCAACTTGATCGGCGGCATCGACCAGCCCACGTCGGGCGACGTGATCGTGGACGGCACGAACATCGCCCGCATGAGCGCGCGCGACCTGGCGTCGTTCCGGGCCGCGTCGATCGGCTACATCTTCCAGCTCTACAACCTGATCCCCGTGCTCACGGCGCTGCAGAACGTGGAGCTGCCGCTGCTGCTGGTGAAGATGAGCGGCGCCGAGCGGCGCCAGCGCGCCACCACCGCGCTGGACCTGGTGGGACTCGGCGACCGCGTGAAGCACTACCCGCGGCAGCTCTCGGGCGGGCAGGAGCAGCGCGTGGCGATCGCGCGCGCGCTCGTGTCGGATCCCAAGGTGCTGCTGGCCGACGAGCCCACGGGCGACCTCGACCGCAAGTCGGCCGAGGACGTGCTGAACCTGCTGGAGCGGCTCAACAAGGAGTTCGGCAAGACCATCGTGATGGTGACGCACGACCCGCACGCGGCGGAACGCGCCACGCGCCAGTACCACCTCGACAAGGGCGTGCTGTCGGCCTGAGCGCGGGAGGACCGTCTCGATGTTCCAGCTCGTGTGGGTCAACCTGATGCGCAACAAGCTGCGCACGTTCCTCACGCTCGCCAGCGTGTTCGTGGCGCTGTTCCTGTTCAGCTCGCTCGGCGCCATCCTCGACACGTTCCAGGCCGCCGCCGACTCGGGCAGCCGCGAGCGGCTGGCCGTGCGCCACGCGATCTCGCTGACCAACTTCCTTCCCGGCAACTACAAGGAGCGCATCCTCGGCGTGCCCGGCGTGAAGCGCGTGTGCACGCAGACGTGGTTCGGCGGCATCGACCCCGTGGAGCCCAAGCAGATGCGCCAGCGCTTCGCCGTGGACGACGACTTCTGGCCCATGTACCGGAAGGACTTCTCGATCGTGAAGTGGTCGGAGCCGCAGGCCGCGGTCAGCCTGCCCGCGGACACCGATCCGCACCTGGCCGCGTACTGGCTCGAGCGCAACGCGTGCGTGGTCGGCGAGCAGATCTTCACGAAGCGCGGATGGAAGCTGGGCCAGACGATCCACCTGGAGGGCACGCTGTTCCGCGGCACGTGGGACTTCGTGATCCGCGGCGTGTACCGGCGCGCCGAGGGCGGCACGTGGAACGAGGACCTGATCCTGTTCCACAACGAGTACCTGCGCGAGAAGGGCCTCGGCGGGCAGGACCTGGTGGGCGTGTTCAAGGCCGAGATCCCGGATCCGTCGCAGTCGGCGAACATCGCCAGGCAGATCGACGCCATCTTCGAGAACTCCGACAACGCCACCAAGACCGAGAGCGAGCAGGCGTTCGGCGCCGGCTTCATCAGCATGTTCGGCAACGTGCCGTTCGCGCTGCGCATGATCGGCTTCGCGGTGGTGTTCACGATCCTGGTGATCTCCGCGAACACGATGGTGATGGCCGTGCGCGAGCGCACCGGCGAGATCGCCGTGCTGAAGACGCTGGGCTTCCGCAACAGCACGATCTTCCACCTGGTGGTGGCGGAGGCCGCGATCATCACCACCGGCGGCGGCCTGCTGGCGGCGATCGTCGCCAAGTTCGGCCTCGACAACGCGCCGTTCCCGTTCTTCAACCAGCTCACCATCACGTGGCCCACCGTGCTGCTGGCCGTGGCGATCGCGGTCGGGCTGGGCGCGGTGAGCGGCTTCATCCCGGCCTGGCAGGCTTCGCGCCTGCGCATCGTCGACGCGCTGCGTCGCGTGGACTAGGAGCGCACGATGGCACTTCCCCTGGTCTACAACGTGCGCAACGTGATGCAGCGGCCCGTGTCCACGCTCACCACCGCCGTCGGCATCGGGCTCACGATCGCCGTGCTGCTGGCCGCACTCGCGCTGGCCGAGGGCTTCGGCCGCGCGCTCAAGTCGTCGGGCTCCGCCGAGAAGGTGCTGATCCTGAGCAGCGGCGCCGACTCCGAGGTGATGAGCGGCTTCGGCCAGGAGGCCGGCGACATCCTGCGCGGCAACCCGCGCGTGGCGGTGGGCGCCGACGGCCGGCCGCAGGTCACGCTCGAAATGGTGGCCACCACGAACCTGCCGCGCATCGGGCAGGCCGGCTCGTCGAACATCCGCGTGCGCGGCGTGGACCTGAACACGATCGGCGTGCGCGTGCAGCCCACGATCGTGGAAGGCCGCATGTTCACGCCCGGCAGCGACGAGGTCGTGGTCGGCAAGTCGATCTCCACGCGGTTCGAGCACTGCAAGGTGGGCGACCAGATCAAGGTGCAGCGCCACCTGCTGAAGGTGGTCGGCCTGCTCGGCGCGAACGGCTCGTCGTACGAATCCGAGGTGTGGGGCGACGCGAACGTGCTGCGCCCGCTGTTCCATCGCGACGGCGGCTGGCAGGTGGCGCTCGTGCGCATGAAGGACCCGAAGCAGTTCGAAGCGTTCAAGAAGGAGCTGGAGTCCGACCCGCGGCTGGGCTTCAAGGTGCACCGCGAGGACCAGTTCTACGCCGAGCAGGCGTCGGGCGTGACCATGCTGGTGACGGTGCTCGGCGGCTTCATCACCGTGATCATGGCGGTGGGCGCTCTGTTCGGCGCGGTGAACACCATGTTCGCGGCGGTCAGCGGCCGCACGCGCGAGGTGGCCACGCTGCTCGTGCTGGGTTTCAGCGCGTGGTCGATCCGCATCGCGTTCATCTTCGAGTCCGTGCTGATCGCGCTGATCGGCGGGGTCATCGGCTGCGTGCTCGCGCTGCCGATCAACGGCATCACCACCAGCACCACGAACTTCGCGTCCTTCAGCGAGGTGGCGTTCCAGTTCCGCGTCACGCCCACGATCCTGCTGATCGGGCTGATCGTGTCCGCCGTGCTCGGTTTCGTGGGCGGCCTGGTGCCCGCCTGGCGCGCCTCGCGCCAGCAGCTGGCGTCCGCGCTGCGCGGCGGCTGATCGCGCGCGGCGCCGCGCACGGCACGGGGCCCGCGATCCCTTCGATCGCGGGCCCTTGCGTTTGCGGGCTCCCGTCCCCGGCGTGCGCCCACCCCCGCCCCTCCCGTTCTCCGCCCGGGACCGCGCCACGCCGCGCCGGCGGAACCCGGGCGTAGACTCCGGGCCGTCGGACCGGAGGGCACGCCATGGGCAACTCCATCAGCAACATCGTGGATCGGCAGCTGCGGCGCTGGGACCTGGAAATGGGCGCCGAGCGCGACGAACGATCCCGGGGCGAACACCGCCTCACCGCGCACCCCATCATCACGGTCTCGCGCCAGCACGGCAGCCTGGGCTCGGACATCGCCGCCGATCTCGCACAGCGCTTCGGCTACACGCTGCTGCACCGCGACGTGATCGACCGGATCGCCGAGTCCACCGAGTACGCGACGCGCCTGCTGCAGCGGCTCGACGAGCACGCGCGATCGGACCTCGAAACGCTGGTGGAGTCGATGTTCGCGGGCAAGTACGTGGACGCCAGCGACTACTCACGCGGCCTGCTGAAGACGCTGCTGGGCATCGCGCGGCTCGGTGGCGTGGTGGTGGTGGGCCGCGGCGCGAACTTCATCGTCGGGCCCGACCGCGGCTTCCACGTGCGCGTGGTGGCGCCGCGCGAGGCGCGCATCACCGAGATCGCCCGGCGCGGCGACCTGTCCCCGCGCGACGCGGCGCGCGAGGTGGACCAGGTCGATCGCGACCGCGCGGAGTTCATCCGCTCCACGTTCCGCCGCTCGGTGGACGACCCGCTCGGCTACGACCTCGTCATCAACTCGGCCGGGCTCACGGCGGCGTCGGTCACGAGCTGGCTCGCGGACGTGGCGCACGAGAAGTTCGAACGGCTCCGCCGGCACGAGGTGCACACCGGCTGAACGCGCGGCGCTTCCGCCGCACCGCCCGCTCCCCGGGCGCGGCGCGTGAAGCACGCGGGGCCCGCGAGCGTCGTGCTCGCGGGCCCCGTCGTGTTCGAGAGCGAGGCGATCAGCGCACGCGGAACAGCCGGGTCGTACCGGCGGGCCGGCCGTCCAGCTCGAGACGCGCCAGGTAGAGCCCCGGCGCCGCGTCGCTGCCGTCGTCGTTCGCGCCGTCCCACGCCGCGCGCGCGTCCCCCGCGGCCGCATCGGCGTCGACCAGCGCGCGCACGCGACGGCCGGCGAGGTCGTACACGGCCAGTCGCACGCGCGCGGCGGAGGCCAGCGTGAACGACAGCTGCGTGCCGCCGCGGAACGGGTTCGGCGCCGCGGCCAGCGCCACGGTGTGCGCGGGCGCCGCGGGCGCGCCCGCCGTGGAGCCGGTCCAGCGCAGGCGATGCAGCTCGCCCGACACGCCGTCGTAGTTGTCGTTGTACTGGCGCAGCCAGACCAGGTCGCCGTCCGCGTTCACGCGCGAGTCGACGAACGACGTGAAGCCGCTGCCCCACCAGCTCGCGCTCGGCTGCCCGGGCACCGCGGGCGCGACGACCCACTGGTTGCTCGCGTTGCGCACCATGCGCTGGAGCCAGCCGTCGTAGTAGTCGCCCCAGAACAGGCTGCCGCGGTGATCCACGGGCCACGTGAAGCCGGCGCCGCCGACGGGCCGGTACAGTCCGCCGCAGAACGCCGAATGCAGCGCGGCGTCGCGCCCGAAGTAGGCGAGCGGCGGCAGGTACCCGTTCGCCGCGTTACCCGCGCCGCCGGGCTCGGGACAGTTCGCGCGCGGCAGCACGAGCGGGCCCTCGCGGTACGGCCAGCCGTAGTTGCCGCCGGGGCGGATCTCGTTCAGCTCTTCGTAGTCGGCTTCGCCCACGTCGGCCGTGTAGATCGTGCCGGTGTAGCGATCCACGTCGAAGCTCCACGGGTTGCGCATGCCGTACGCCCACACGAGCTTCGCGTTCGCGTTCGTGGTCACGAGCGGGTTGCCGCTCGCGGGCGTCAGCTGCGCGCGCGTCACGGCGCCGGCAGGGTTCGCGGGCAGGCCGCTCACGTCCAGGCGCAGGATGCAGCCGCGGAACGACGTCGAGTCCTGCGCGTCGCACCACACCTCGTCCTCGCCCAGGCTCAGGAACAGCATGCCGTCCGGCGCGAACTTGAGGCAGCCCGCGTTGTGGTTCGGATCGTTGTCGCGCACGTCGCCGATCAGTTCCACGCGGTTCGACAGCGTCATCGTTTCGGCGTTCGGATCGCTCAGCGCGCCGCTGGCCGTGTAGCGCACCAGCTTGTTCACGCCGCCGTTCGCGTTGTGGAAGAAGTACAGGTACGGCCTCGCCGGCCAGCCCGGGTCCACCGCCACGCTCTGCAGGCCGCGTTCGTAGCCCACGGAGTACACGTCGGAGATCACGGCGATCGGGTCCTGCGCGGCGACGTGGCCGTTGACGACCAGCCGCACGCGCGCGGTGCGCTGCTCCACGATCAGCACGCGGCCGTCGGGAAGGAACGTGAACGCACGCGGCTCGTCGAGATTGGACACGATCACCTGGTCGCTGAAGCCGGTCGGCACCGTCACGGCGTGCGCGGGGGCGGCGAGGCTGCAGAGGGCCGCGGAGAGCGCGGCGAAAACGGCCATGACGAAGGCCCGGCGGCGATTCATGAGCGGGAACTCCTGAGCGGGATGCCGAATGGCGACGGCCGGAGGCCGCGACCCGGGGGTTGGGTGCGGGAAGTCTACGCGGGGCCCGGCCTGGAACGCCAATGGGTGGCACGTGTTTCGTCCAATGTTGACGCGGTCCGGACGGCTCCCTGGGCCGGGTGCACCGGTCACGAGGCGGCGCCCCGCCCCGGACGCGTGCCCGGGGGCCCGGCGACTCCTCGTGCACCCCTGCGGCATCCAACCCGGTGCCGGCTTCCCGGACCGGACCGGCGCGCTCCCCGCGCGCCGGAGCCCGCCGCGGCGCGCGGGGCTCGCGGCTCGCGGGGGGCGAACGGGTCCGGCTAGTATGCCCGGCGTTCTCGAGACGATTTCCCCAAGGAGGCGGCCTTGTCGCGCGTGCACGACGTCCTGATCCTCGGCTCCGGCCCCGCGGGTTACACCGCGGCGCTCTACACGGCCCGTGCCGGCCTCGCCCCGGTGCTGTTCTCGGGGCTCCAGCCGGGCGGCCAGCTCACCATCACCACCGAGGTGGAGAACTACCCCGGCTTCCCCGAAGGCATCCAGGGCCCCGAGCTGATGGACAAGTTCCGCGAGCAGGCCGCGCGGTTCGGCACCGAGATCGTGGACACCGTGGTGGAGCGCGTGGACTTCTCGCAGCGCCCGTTCCGCGTGTGGGCCGACGGGCGGGAGCACGCCGCGAAGGCGGTGATCGTGGCCACCGGCGCCAGCGCGATGCTGCTGGGGCTCGAGAGCGAGCAGAAGTACATGGGCTTCGGCGTGTCGGCGTGCGCCACCTGCGACGGGTTCTTCTACAAGAACAAGCGCGTGATCGTGGTGGGCGGCGGCGACACGGCGATGGAAGAGGCGAACTACCTCACCCGCATGTGCTCCGAGGTGATCGTGGTGCACCGCCGCGACGAGCTGCGCGCCTCGCACATCATGCAGGAGCGCGTGAAGGCGAATCCGAAAGTCCGCCTGGTGCTGAACACGGTCGTCGACGAAGTGCTCGGCGACGGCAAGCAGCTCACCGGCGTGAAGTTGCGCGACGTCACGACGGGCGCGGTGTCCGAGATGGCGGTGGACGGGTTGTTCGTGGCGATCGGCCACAAGCCGAACACCGAGTTCCTCGCGGGCCAGCTCGCCACCGACGCGAAGGGCTACCTGCAGGTGAAGCCGGGCACCTCGAACACGAACGTCGAGGGCGTGTTCGCCGCCGGCGACGTGCAGGACTCGGTGTATCGCCAGGCCGTCACGGCCGCCGGCAGCGGCTGCATGGCGGCGATCGACGCCGAGCGCTGGCTGGAGCAGCAGGCGCACACGGAGCACACGGCCGCGGCGCGCGGTCACTGATCCCGGCCGCCGGCCTCGCGCCGGCGCGCCGCGCAGGCCCAACACTCGAAGGGGCGCGCGAGCGCCCCTTTCGGCGGGAGTCCATCGATGGAACGGGAAGTCCTCGAGTTCGACGTGCAGTTCGTGGGCGCCGGCCCCGCAGGGCTCGCCGGCGCGATCCACCTCGCGAACCTGATCGAGAAGCACAACGCGGCCGTCGCCGCCGGCGGCGCGGGCGAGGCGATCCCGGAGACGAACATCGCCGTGCTCGAGAAGGCCGCGGTGGTCGGCGCGCACGGCTTCTCGGGCGCGATCCTGGATCCGCGCGCGCTCGCCGAGCTCGAGCCGAACTGGCGCGAGGAGGGCTTCCCGTTCGAATCCGAGGTGACCACCGACGAGATGGTGGTGCTCACCGAGGATCGCCACTACAAGCTGCCGTACGTGCCGCCGGTGCTGCACAACGACGGCAACCTGATCGTGAGCCTGGGCAACGTCGTGCGCTGGCTCGCCGAGCGCGCCGAGGCGAAGGGCGTGCTCGTGGCCACCGAAACGCCCGCGCTGGAGCCGCTCGTGGAGAACGGCCGGCTCACGGGCGTGCGCACCGGCGACAAGGGCGTCGACAAGCACGGGCAGCGCAAGCCCACGTACCAGCCGGGCGCCGACTGCCTGGCGAAAGCCACGGTGCTGTGCGAAGGGCCGCGCGGCACGATCGCGCGCCAGCTCGAGAAGTCGGGCTTCGTGAAGCCGGGCCGCAACCCGCAGGTGTATGCGACCGGCGTGAAGGAGCTGTGGGAGGTGCCGGCGGGCCGCGCGCAGAAGGGCCGCGTGCTGCACACCATGAACTGGCCGCTGCCCGCCGACACGTTCGGCGGCAGCTTCGTGTACGGGCTCGACGACTCGCACTGGTACGTGGGCTTCGTGACCGCGCTCGACGCGCCCGATCCCACCAGCGATCCGCACGCGAACCTGCAGCGCTTCAAGACGCACCCGCTGATCCGCCCGCTGCTCGAGGGCGGCAAGCCGGTGGCGTACGGCGCGAAGGCGATCCCCGAGGGCGGCTGGTACGCGATGCCGAAGCTGTCGGCCGACGGCCTGCTGCTGGCCGGCGATTCGGGCGGCTTCCTGAACGGCGCGCGCCTGAAGGGCATCCACCTGGCGATGAAGTCGGGCATGCTCGCCGCCGAGACGCTGTTCGAGTGCCTGAAGAGCGGCGACTTCTCGGCGGCCCGGCTCGCCGACTACGAGCGCCGCGTGGAATCGTCGTGGGCCGGCGACGAGATGAAATCGGTTCGCAACTTCCACCAGGCGTTCGACGGCGGCCTGTGGCAGGCACTGCCGCGCACGGCGTTCCAGATCTTCATGGGCGGCCGCGATCCGTTCGGTGACCAGTTGCCGGGCCACGAGAGCCACACGCGGATGAAGAAGCTCTCGCACGTGCACCCGGGCGGAAAGCCCGCGCCGCTCAAGGCGGACGGCCAGCTCACGTTCGACAAGCTCGCCGACGTCTACCTGTCGGGCACGCTGCACGACGAGGACCAGCCCGTGCACCTGCACGTGGCCGACACCGACGTGTGCGCCACGAAGTGCCGCGCGGAGTACGGCAATCCCTGCCAGCATTTCTGCCCCGCGAGCGTGTACGAGATGGTGCCCGACGAGTCCAGGGGCGCGGGTGCACTGAAGCTGCACATCAACGCGTCCAACTGCGTGCACTGCAAGACGTGCGACATCGCCGACCCGTACCAGATCATCACGTGGGTCACGCCCGAGGGCGGCGGCGGCCCCGACTACAAGCGGTTGTAGCCCCGCGCACGCGCACGATCAACGCCCCGGCGGATCCGCCGGGGCGTTCGTGCTTCCCGTGCGGAGCCTCAAGTTGCGGCAACGCCGTCCGAGACCCGAGGGAGCGGCGCCCCCGGATACCCGGGCAACGCCCGCAGCTCACTTCTTCACGGGACGACACAGGTGGCCGACGACCGCGCCGATCGAAACCCCCTCGAACTGCGCCCTCTGATCGCCCTGGCCGCGCTGGTGATCCTGGCCGGATCCGTCGGGTTCGTGGTGCTGGAGCGCTCCGCCGACGAGCTGCGCCACACCGACCTCGAGATGGCCGACCTGGCCTCGGCCGCGCACCGGCTCGACGCGCTCGAGTGGCGCGCCGTCGCGCAGCGCGGCGTGGGGGACGACCTGCGCCGGTCGCTGGCGGAGAACCGCACCCGCGCGGAAGCGCTCCTCGACGCGCTGTCGGTGCGACACCAGCAGGACGCGCGCACGGTGACCACGTGCTACGCCGCCTACCGTGACGCCGTCGACCGCGAGTTCGCCGCGATCCGCAACGGACGGTTCGACGAGGCGGCCGAGCTCGACGAGTCCCTCGTCGATCCCGCTTACGCGCGACTGGTCACTCGCATCACGGCCGCACGCGCCGCCATGGAGGTGGACACGCGCCGGCTCCTGTGGCTGTCCCGCGTGGGCGCCCTGCTCGGCATGCTCGTGGCCTCGACGATGATCGGCTACGTCACGTGGCGCGGCCACGAAGCCCGTCAGCTGCACGACGACGCCCGCCGCGAGCAGGACCTGCTGCGCGAGAGCAACGACCGGCTCGAGCAGGCGAACGCGTCGCTGCTCGAGGCCTCGCGACTGAAGAGCGAGTTCCTCGCGAACATGTCCCACGAGCTGCGCACGCCGCTGACGAGCCTGCTCGGGTTCCTGGAGCTGCTGCAGCAGGACCTGTGCAGCTCGCCCGAGGAGCGCGGCGAGTTCCTGCGCCACTGCCACACGTGCGGGCACAACCTGCTTCGCCTCATCAACGACCTGCTCGACATGTCCAAGATCGAGGCCGGCAAGCTGTCGCTGACCACGGAGCGCGTGGACCTGCCGGAGATCTTCGAGTCCGTTCGCGGGATGTTCGCGAAGCAGGCCGGGGAGAACGGAGTCCTGTTGAGCTTCGAGACGGCCGGGCCGCCGCTCGCCGCACGCGCCGACGCGCTGCGCACGCGGCAGGTGCTCGTGAACCTGGTGGGCAACAGCCTCAAGTTCACGCCGCACGGCACCATCACGGTGCGCGCCACGCCCCGGCCGCAATCGGGCTACGTGCTGGTGGAGGTCGTGGACACGGGCATCGGCGTCCCGCGGGATCGCCAGGAGGCCGTGTTCGACCCCTTCACGCAGGCCGACGGCAGTACGACGCGGCGCTTCGGGGGAACGGGCATCGGGCTCACGATCACGCGCAAGCTCACCGAGATGATGGGCGGCGTCGTCACGCTGGAGAGCGAAGGCGAAGGGTGCGGCACGCGCGTGAGCTTCACGCTGCCGCTGTGGGAGGACGCGCCGGCGGCCGCGGGTGGCGAGACCGGCGTGGTGCACGGGCCCGAGGAAGGCGCACTCGTGCTGGTGGTGGACGACGATCCCGGCTTCCGCGCGTGGGTGGCGCACCAGCTCCAGCACCGGGGCTTCCGCACGCTGTTCGCGGGCACGGCCGAGGAAGGCTGGCGGGAGGTCCGGCGCGCGCAGCCGCGCGTGGTGCTGATCGACCACGCGCTCCCTTCCGGGCCCGACGAAACGCTGCGGTCGGGTTGGGACCTGGGCGTTCGCATCAGCTCGGAAGCCGCGACACGCCACGTTCCGTTCCTGTTCGTGACGGGATTCGAGGACGAGATCCGCGCGCGCCTCGCGTCCTCCGGCCGCGTGCAGCCGCGCGGGCGCCTCGCCAAGCCGCTCGACGCCGAATCGCTGGTGCGCAGCATCCGCGAGGTGATCGGCGTCGAGGTGCCCGCCGCGAGAACGCGCGTGCTGCTGGTGGACGACGACCCCGCGGTCGGCCGGCTCGCGCACCGCCTGCTGCCCGCCGACCGCTTCGAGCTCGAGTGCGTCACGGGCGGCGAGGAGTGCCTGCACCGGTTGCGCCGGCGGCCGGCCGGGTACGACGTGATGCTGCTGGACCTGCAGATGCCCGGCACGAACGGCTACGACGTGCTCCGGTCGCTCACGCTCGCGCCGCGGGGACACGAGCCGAGCGTGATCGTGCTGTCGAGCTCGCCCGAGCCGCGCGACGCCGAGGAGCGGCGCCTGCTGGAGCAGGGCGCCGTGTGCGCGATGTCGAAGAGCGAGCTGATGGACGACCCGCACCGGCTCGCCGACCGGATCACGAGCACGCTCTCGGCGAACGGGGCGAATGGCACCGCGGACGCGGAACGGAGGGCGGCGTGACGCACGTGCTGATCGTGGAGGACGACCCGCACATCGCGCTGATCATGAGCCGCCTGCTCGAGCGCCACGTGCCCTGCCGGGTCACCGTGACGAGCTGCCCCGACGAAGCGATGGCGGTGCTCGACCGCGATCCGGTGGCGGCGATCGTGCTGGACGTGTCGCTGCGCGACGCCCGGCTCGCGGGCGTCCCCTGCAACGGCGCGCAGCTGTCCCGGCACGTCCGCCAGCACCCGCGGCACGGTGCGACGCCGATCCTGCTGGCCACCGCCCACGCGATGCGCGGCGACGCCGAGCGACTGCTGGCGGAGAGCGGCGCGGACGCGTACGTCGCGAAGCCGTTCGTGGACACCGCGTCGCTCGTGGATCCCGTGAAGCGACTGCTCGCCGCCTGAGCTGCCCGTGCCCGCGGCCGCCCCGGCGGCGGCGCCGGGCAACGGTCAGCGCGGCCCGCGCACGTCCACCGACCCGGCCGGGCTCACGCCCGACACCGCGGCGAACGCCGCCGGGTCCACGTCGCGCCGCGTGAACACCCACAGCCAGTAGCCGTAGAACCGCGCGCGGCACACCACGCGCCAGCCGGCGTCGCCCGACAGCTTCGGGTACGTCGCGCGGTCGTACGGTTCGCGGCCCTCGAACCGCTCTTCGTCGGTGCTGTGCAGGATCACCACGTCGGGCGACAGCCCCAGCACGTAGTCGGGATCGAAGCCGCGCGTGGCGATGCGCTTGTCGGCGAGTCCCCACAGGTCGACCACGCGCAGGCCCGACCGGTACGCGAGCAGGCCGCAGTCGGACGCGGCGAGCAGCGCCGTGGGCGGGAACGTGCGGCGCAGGGCGTCGGCCACGCGCGCGTGCGCCTCGCGCAGGCCCGTCGACTCCAGCGTGGCGTACGTGCTCATGGCGAACACCGGCGCGATCAGCGTGAGCGCCACCGTGCCCGCGAGCGCGACGCGCCCGGCGAGCACCGGCCGGTCGGCGGACGCGAGCAGGTCGTCCCACGCGCACGCCGCGCACGCCACGAGCATCGGCAGCACCGGCAGGAAGAAACGGTGCGCGTGCGCCACCTGGGGCGCCACGTTCAGCGCCGCGAGCAGCGCGCCCACCAGCACGCACGCCGTGGACCAGTCCAGCAGTCGCCCCCGGCGCATGGCCAGCCGCACCAGCAGCAGCAGCCACAGCGGCAGCGCGTAGGCCACGAAGTCGAGCGCGATCGGCAGCCCCACCAGCACGTGCGCCTTCGCCGACAGCGTGTTCGGGATCACGCTGCCGAACGTCACCCAGCGCCACGCGAACAGCGCGGCCACCGGCGGGCCCGCGAGCACCGCGAACCGGGCGATCCACGCGATCCCGTCGCGCCGCGCGCCGAACGCGAGCGGCAGCAGCATCAGCACGGCCGCCGCGGGCGCCTCGGGACGCGACAGCGCGAGCAGCACCGACCAGAGCGCCGTGCGCCACGGCCAGCGCACGCGGCCCGCCTCGCGGTCGAACGCGTCCACCGCCAGCGACACGAGCAGCACCACCGACGCGGTCTCGAGCCCGCTCATGGCCCAGAAGCCGAGCGCCGGCATGCATGCCAGCGCGAGCGGGGCCACGGCCGCCGCGCCCGGCGAGCGGACGCGCCGCAGCGCGGTGCGGTGCACCACCACGAGCGCACCCAGCACGCACGCCGCGCCCACCGCGCGCGACACCACGAGCGGGTCGAGCCCCAGTCGCAGCGACAGCGTGGCGAGCAGCATCCACAGCAGGTTCGAGAAGCCCTCGACCGGCGCTTCGCCCGGGTTCCACACCAGTCCCAGTCCGCCGGCGAGGTGCCGCGAGAACCGGAACGTGATGTAGCTGTCGTCCACCAGGTAGTCGCGGAAGTCGAACAGCCACGTGCTCGCCACGACGGCCGCGGTGAGCCGCGCGAGCACGATGCCGAAGCGGTCGCCCTGCTCGATCGCCGACCACAGCGCCGGGAAGCGGTCGGTGCGTTGCGCGGCGAGCGATTCGAGCAGCAGCAGCAGCGCCGCGAGCAGCAACAGGCTCTGCTGCAGGCCGAAGTCGTGCGGGCCCGGCGTGCCGGCATCCTTGAACAGCGCGAACGCCGCGAGTGCGCCGCCGGTCAGCAACGGCACCACGCGACGCGCCAGCGTTCCCCCGCTGTGCGGGCGATCCACGGTCATGGCGGTCTTTCGGTCGGGGAGTTCACCGAATCGCGCGGGGGCGGCGATCCATCCACGGAGGGGGGAACGCCCGGGAGAATGCGCTCGCGGGGGTGACGAGGCGAGGATTCTCCGCGCCGGTCGGGGGCTGCCCGGCGACGAAGGTACGTGGGCCTGAACCCCTGTCGGCCGTCGCGCCCCGGCCCGCCCCCGGTGTACCTTTGCGCCACCCCCGCCCCGACTCCACGAACCCCGAGGCCTCCCGTGATCCGCCGTCTCGTCGTCGCGCTGGCCGCGCTGGCGCTCGCCGCCCTGTCCCTGTCGTGCGCCGTCTCGGGCGGGCCCTCGGGCCCGTACGTGCCGCGCAGCATGCCCGCCGCGCGCGCCGCACTGCCGCACGAGTACCGCGTGTTCTACGACGACCTGGTGGAGTACGGCGACTGGGTGCTGATCGAGCCCTACGGCTTCGTGTTCCGGCCGCGCGTGAACTTCGTGGCGTGGCGCCCCTACCTCGAGGGCTGGTGGCAGCCGTCGGATCCGTACGGCTGGGTGTGGATCTCCGACGAGCCGTTCGGCTGGATCACGTATCACTACGGCACCTGGTTCTACGACCGCTTCCAGGGCTGGGTGTGGTTGCCCGGCTACGAATGGGGACCGGCGTGGGTCGCGTGGGCGAACGCGGGCGACTGGTACGGCTGGACGCCGCTCGGGCCCCCGGGCTACTCGGAATACGACCGGGCGCCGGGCGGCGTGTTCACGTACGTGCCCGCGTACCAGCTCGCGGCCACGGGGCCGGACCGCTCGCCGCAGTTCGTGACCACGCTCGCGCCGAACGTCGAGGAGCTGAAGCCGGTCGTGAACCTGGACCGCGCCGAGGGCGCGGTGTTCAACCGCGGGCCCAGCTTCGAAGCGATCAGCCGCGCGATGCACACCCCCGTGCGGCCGATCGACAAGCTCGACGTGCAGCGCCCGGCCGTGGTGCGCCCGCTCGACGCGCGCGTGGACGACGAGGGCGCCGTGCTGGCCGCCACGCGCCGCGCGATCGAGGCGGGCACGCGCGAACTCGTCGCGGCCCGCGAGCACGCGGCCGCGCCGACCGCGCCGCCGGCGCCGCGCGTGACTTCGCCGACGGGCAGGCCCACGCCGCGCGTGGCGCCGATCGACAGCGTGCGCACCGGCGACGGGCCGCACGCGAAGCCGGGCCGCGCGCCCGCCGGCCCGGGCGGCGGCAAGCCCGAGCCCGGTTCATCGGGGCAGCCCCGCAAGCTCGACCGACCGGCCGCACGGGACTCGGTCCGGGGCTGACGCCACACCGCGGCCCGTGGACGACTCCCCCACTCCCACGCAACGCCTGCTCGCCCGCACGCGCGAGCTGGGCTTCGAGGCCGTCGGCATCGCGCGCGTGGGCCCGCTCGAGGCGCAGCAGCGCTACGAGGCGTGGCTCGCGGCCGGCCGGCACGGCGACATGCACTGGCTCGCGAACGACAAGCATCGCGGGCGCCGCGCCGATCCCGCGCGGCTGCTGCGCGACCTGCGCGCGGTGCTGTGCGTGGCCATGTGTCATCCGCCCGACCGCGACGCGGCGCGTGACGCGCGGCTGGGCCGCATCGCGCGCTACGCGGCGGGCGTGGACTACCACCAGGTCATGAAGGACAAGCTCGGCGCGCTCGAGAGCTGGATCCGCACCGAGCTGTTCCCCGGCTCGCGCTCGCTGTGGTACTCGGACACGGGCGCGATCCTCGAGCGCGGCTGGGCCGAGCGCGCGGGGCTCGGCTGGATCGGCAAGCACTCCGGGCTGCTGTCGACGCGGCTGGGCTCGTGGTTCCTGCTCGGCGAGGTGCTGATCGATCGCGACCTCGACGCCGACGATCCGCTGCCGCGCGAACACTGCGGCACGTGCGTGCGCTGCCTCGAGGTGTGCCCCACGCGCGCGATCGTGGCGCCCTACCAGGTGGACGCGCGGCTCTGCATCTCGTACCTCACGATCGAGCACCGCGGGCCGATCCCGCGCGAGCGGCGCGCCTCGATCGGCGACTGGATCTTCGGCTGCGACCTCTGCCAGGAGGTGTGCCCGTGGAACCGCTTCGCGCCGCCCGCGCGCGAGGCGCGCCTGCACGCGAAGGCGTACGAGGGCTGGTCGCTGGAGCGCTTCCTCGACCTCGACGAGGCCACGTTCCGCACGCTGTTCGCCGACAGCCCGATCCGCCGCGCCGACCGCGAGGGCTTCGTGCGCAACGTGTGCGTGGCGCTGGGCAACCGGGCCGACGCGCACGCGGCGGGCGCGCTCGTGCGCGCGCTCGAGCGCGACCCGGCGCCGCTCGTGCGCGGCCACGCCGCCTGGGCGCTCGGCGAGATCGCGCGGGCGCTGGCCGCGCGCGTGTCGCCGGGGCCGCGCGCGGCCATCCTCGAATCGCTCGCCGCCGCCGTGGCCGACGCGGACCCGTTCGTGCGCGAGGAAGCCGAACTCGCGCGTCGCCGGGCGCAGTCGTGAACGCGCCGCGCCGGGCCGTGTGTGCGGCGTGACGCTCGCGCTCGCGCTGCTCGCCGGCGCCGCACGCCGCGTCGCGCGGCTTCGTGACGGGCGCCGACCTGTCGTCGCTCGCCGACGTCGAGCGTGCCGGCGCCGTGTTTTCGGACTCGGGCCGCACGGCCGACGCGATGACGCTGCTGGCCGCACGGGGCCTGGGCGCGGTGCGGCTGCGCGTGTGGGTGGACGGCGCCGACTCGGCGTGCGGCGTGGCGCGCACGACGGCGCTCGCGCGACGCGCCGCGGCGCTCGGCCTGCCGGTGCTGGTGGACCTGCACTACTCCGACACGTGGGCGGACCCGGGCCGGCAGGACACGCCCGCGCGCTGGGCCGGCGTGCGCGGCGCGGCGCTCGACGACAGCGTGCGCGCGTGGACGCGCGAGGCGCTGCGAGCGATCGCGGGTTCGGGCGCCGTGATCGCCGCCGTGCAGGTCGGCAACGAGGTGACGAACGGGCTGCTGTGGCCGGAGGGCCGGCTCACGAACGGGGGCACCCCCGCGGAATGGCGCCGCGTCTCGCGCCTGCTCACCGCCGCCGCGCGCGGCGTGCGCGAGGGCGCGCCGCGCGCGCGCGTGCTGGTGCACGTGGACCGCGGTGGCGACGCGGCGTTCGTCACGCGCTTCTTCGACCGGCTCGACCGCGCGCACGTGCCGTACGACGACGTGGCGCTGTCGTGGTACCCGTGGTGGCACGGCTCGCTCGACGCGCTCGGCGGGACCCTGCGCGCCTGCGACCAGGCGCTGCACCGCGACGCGTGGGTGGTGGAGACGGCGTTCCCGTGGACCACCGGCTGGTTCGACGACACGCGCAACGTGGTGGGCGGCGGCGCGAAGCTCGCGAGTCCGCACGCGGCGAGCCCCGAGGGCCAGCGCGCGTTCGTCGCGGGGCTGCTCGCGCTCGCGCGGAGGAGCCCGCGCGTGCGTGGCGTGTTCTGGTGGGAGCCGGCCGACGTGGCGGCGCCGCGGCGAGGCTCGGCGTGGGAGAACTGCGCGCTGTTCGACGAAAAGGGCGCGCTGCTGCCGGCCGGGCGGGAACTGCGCGGGCGGTGACGCCCGCACGGCTCACGGCGCGAGCGGAGTGCCCTCCACCCACGCGGCGTCCCCGCCTTCGTAGTGCTCGCGTTTCCAGATCGGCACGGTGCGCTTGAGTTCGTCCATCACCCACCGCGCCGCGTCGAACGCCGGCCCGCGATGCGCGGCCGACACCGCCACGATCACGCTGGCCTCACCCACGGGCACCTCGCCCAGCCGATGCGCCACCGCGCACGCGCGGATCTCGAAGCGCTCGCGCGCCTCGCGCTCCAGCCGGGCCAGCGCATCCATCGCCATGCCCTCGTGCGCCTCGTACGCCAGCCGCACCACGCGGCGGCCGTCGTGGTGATCGCGCGTGGTGCCGTGGAACACGACCGTGGCCCCCGAGGCGGGGTCGGCGACCGCGGCGGCCAGTCGCGCCGCGTCGAGCGGACCGTGCGCGAGCTCAGCCACGGCGGGCGGACCCGCGCCGGGCGGCGGCGGAGCCCGCCGCGCGCCGCAGCGCCTTGCGCACGATCGGACGGCTCGCGGAGCGGCGCAGCACCTCGCGGAAGCCGGCGGCGCGGAACGCGCCCGTGGTGCCCCACCACACGAACGCGGCGGGCTGGCGCTTGCCGCGCGTGTCCACGGGGTAGCCCTCCAGGGCCCGCGCGCCGTGCGCAGCCGCGTACGCCGCCGCCGCACGCAGCAGCGCCACCGACACGCCGCGGCCGCGGTGCGTGGACGCCACGAAGAAGCACGGCACCGACCACACGGCCGCCTCGTCGGGGGGCGCGAGCACGCGCGACGTGCCCAGCCGCACGAACTCCTCGCGCGGGCCCACGGCCACCCAGCCCACGGCCGTGGCGCCGTCGTACGCGAGCAGGCCCGGCGCCGGGTCGTCGTCCACGCGGCGGCGCAGCGCACGGCGGTTGCGCTCGCCGCGGCCGGCCTTGAACTCGGCGGACGTGCGCCGCCCCCACATGCACCAGCAACCGCCGCACGCGCCGCGCGATCCGAACAGCGCGGTGAGGTCGGCCCAGCGTTCGGCGGTGGCGGGCAGCACGCGCAGCGCGGCCGCGGCCCGGCCGGCGCCGGCGCGACGCACGGCCGTGGCGGGTCGCGGCGCGGGCTTCGCGCGCGGGGCGCGCTTCGCGGGTGTGGCCGCGCGCTTCGTGGCGCGCTTCGGGCGCGCGCTCATCCGCCGCTCACCGGCGGCAGCAGCGCCAGCTCGGCGCCGGCGGCGAGCGGCGCTTCGCCGCGCACGAGCTGCCCGTTCACGGCGGTGGCGAGCACGGGCCGCAGGCGTGCGAGCGCGGGATGCTCGCGCTCGAGCGCGGCGAGCGCGTCGCGCACGTTCGAGCCCTCGGGCAGTTCGAGATCCAGTTCGGACGACTGCAGCGCCTCGCGCGCCTGCGCGAACGAAAGCACCTTCACACGCACGGTTGGTTCCTCCACGGTCGCCGCGTATGCTGCGCCGCATGAGCGATCCGAATCAAGCGCCGCCCGGCGCCGACGGCGACGATCCCGCCCGATCGCCCGTCGACGCCGCGATCCCGCCGAACGGGGCGGGAACGCCCGACGGGGCCGCGATCGCCGACGCCGGCCTCGCCGGCTCGGCACCGATCGTCACGGAGCCGCTGCCGCCGTCGGACGCGGCGCCCGCGCTGCCCGACGCCGCGCGGCGCGGGCTGTTCGCGTGGCTGGTGGTGCTGGCGCTGGGCGGCGCGCTGGGGCTGATCACCGACCACGGCGACCTCGCGGTGATGTTCGCGCTCGCCGGCCTGTACGTGGCCGCGCGCGCCGCCGACCGGGACCCGCGCTGGTACCTGTTCCACCTGGCCGTCCAGTGGATCGTGCCGGTGTCGGGGCTGCTCGGGTCGATCGGCCTGATCGCCTACGCGAGGACCTCCGAATCCACGCAGGCGCCGATCGCGTGGCTCGTCACGACGTGCGCGATGGCGGGCTTCGTGAGCCTGATCCTGCTCATTCCCATCTTCACGCACCAGCTCGCGGTGATGCTGTTCCGGACGCCGCACACGACGCGCGTGCTGCGCCTGACCGCGCGGCTCGTGCTGCTGAGCCTGGCGCTCGCGCCGGCGCTGATGCTGCTGTGGCCGGATCTCATGCGGCTGATCCTGGAGCGCGGCGAAACGCTGGCCGACGCGTCGGCGCTGATCACCGGTCTCGCCGGGCAGGTGGTGCTGGCGCTGGCCGCGATCGGGCTGGGCATCGATCGCACGTGGCGATCGAGCCTGGAACGACTCGGGATCGAACGCATGCGCGGCTCGCACTGGCTGGTCGCGGTGGTGGGACTCGCCGCGCTGGCGGGCCTGAACTCGGGGCTCGAGGCGGCGGAGAGCCGCTGGTTCCCGGCGCTCGCCGCGGCCGACAAGGCCACGGTCGACTGGATGGTGCGCGACATGTCGCCCATGCTCGCGCTGGTGCTCGGGCTGTGCGCCGGTCTCGGCGAGGAGGTCTCCATCCGCGGCGCGCTGCAGCCCAGGCTCGGGCTCGTGCTGTCGTCGCTGGTGTTCGCGATGCTCCACATCCAGTACACGTGGTTCGGCATCGCGACGGTGGCCCTGATCGGCCTGCTGCTGGGGTTGATCCGCTCGCGCACGAACACCACCACGGCCATCGTGATCCACGTCGCTTACGACGTGCTGGTGGCGGTCACCACTCGTCACTGAACTCGTTTCCAGGGAGTCGTCGATGCCCGAGAAGACGCCGGAGTCCACGCCGCGATCGGCCGCCGAGGCCGCCGAACCGCGCCCCGCACCCGCCGACCAGCTCGTCGAGACGCAGCACAGCGTCGTGATCGACGGACGCGAGATCGCCTACACCGTCACCACGGGAACGATCGTGCTGCGCGAGGAGTCCGAGAAGTCGGGCGAGAACGCCGGCGAGTCCGAGGGCGAGAAGGCGCGCGCCACGATGTTCTTCGTGGCGTACACGCGCCGCGACGCGGGCGACCCGGCGAAGCGGCCGATCACGTTCTCGTTCAACGGCGGCCCGGGCTCGTCGTCGGTGTGGCTGCACCTGGGGGTGCTCGGGCCGCGCCGCGTGTGGCTCGACGACACGGGCAACCTGCCGCCGCCGCCGTACCGGCTGGAGGACAACGCCCACTCGCTGCTCGACCAGACCGACCTCGTGTTCATCGACCCGGTGAGCACGGGCTACAGCCGCTCGGTGGTCGGCGAGAAGGCGAAGCGTTTCCACGACTTCCAGAAGGACATCGAGTCGGTGGGCGACTTCATCCGGCTCTACACCACGCGCTCGCGCCGCTGGCTGTCGCCGAAGTTCCTGATCGGCGAGAGCTACGGCACCACGCGCGCGGGCGGGCTCGCGGGCTACCTCCAGGACCGGCACGGGCTGTACCTGAACGGGATCATGCTCGTGTCGTCCGTGCTGGACTTCCAGACGCTCGAGTTCCTGCCCACGAACGACCTGCCGTACGTGGTGTACCTGCCGTCGTACACGGCGACGGCGTGGTACCACGGCGCGCTGGACGCGGCGCTGCAGAAGGACCTCGCGGCCACGCTCGACGAGGCGCGCGCGTTCGCGCTCGGCGAGTACGCCACGGCGCTGCTGCGCGGCGCGTCCCTGCCGGCGAAGGAGCGCACCGCGGTGGCGAAGAAGCTGGCGCGGTTCACCGGCCTGTCGGTGGAGTACGTGGAGCGCTGTCACCTGCGCGTGGACGGCGGCCGCTTCTGCAAGGAGCTGCTGCGCGATCGCCGGCGCACGGTGGGCCGGCTCGACAGCCGTTTCCTCGGCATCGACCGGGACTCGGCCGGCGATGCGATGGGCGACGACCCGAGCTTCACGAACATCATCGGGCCCTACACGGCGGCGTTCTACGACTACGTGCGCGGCGAGCTGAAGTTCGAGAGCGACCTGCCGTACGAGGTGATCAACCTGAAGGCGAACGAGGCGTGGACGTTCGGGCGTGACAACCGGTTCGTGGAGGTGGCCGAGACGCTGCGCCGCGCGATGACGGTGAACCCGCACCTCAAGGTGTTCGTCGCGAACGGCTACTTCGACCTGGCCACGCCGTTCCTGGCCACGGAGTACACGTTCGACCACCTGGCGCTCGATCCCGAGCTGCGCGGCAACGTGTCGATGGCGTGGTACGAGGCGGGGCACATGATGTACATCCACCAGCCGTCGCTGGTGAAGCTGCGCGCCGACCTGGTGGCGTTCCTGCGCTCGGCCGCGGCCGGCGCACCCCCCGCCGGACCGGCGAAATAGCGCGGAATCGGCCCGCCGGGCGTGGATGCGCCGCCCGGCGGAGCCATCGTCGCAACTCCCAGTCATTACGGCATCAAGCTCCGCGCGCCGCGGGCCGATGACCCCGGCGTCCGGTCGCCGCCCCCCACGGCGGATCCCGGGCCGTTTCGGGCCGTTCCACTCGCTCGCACCCGAACCCGGAGTTCGTCGTTTCCATGCCGACCTTTCGCTCCGCTCACCGTGGGGAACCCGGGGACGTGCCGCGCGCGTCGCTCGGGCAGCTCGCGCATCTCGCGCTTCGCCGCCGCCTTCCCGAATCCCGCACCGCCGGCACGCGCTGGGAGGCCAGCGCGAACGTGGGCTGGGTCCGCTGGCCCACGGAGGACGGGCGCTTCGTGTACTGCGCGATCCGGCGACGCTCGCACCTGATCACGGCCGAACTCGGCGTGGCCACGATGGACGTGTCGATCGACGAGCTGCCGCGCGTGACGGCGATCGCCGACGCACGCAGTGACGGCTGGCTGATCGCGCTCGGCCACCTGCTGCACGGCCACGAGAAGTGGTGGTCGTCGGGCGGCAACGAGAAGGCGTTCCTCGAGCGCCTCGACTGGCTCGCGCTGCAGCTGCAGCTGCGGCTGCACTCGGCGCTCGCGGTGGGGCAGGTCCCGACCGAGTGAACCGGGCCCGGTGAACGCACGAGGCCCCGCGCCGGTGACGCACCGGGCGGGGCCTCGCGCGGAACGGCGCTTCAGCTCACCGGTTCGCCGGGCTTCGGCGAGACGACTTCGGCGGCGACGCCCATCGCCTTCAGCTCGGCCCGCAGCGCGTCGGGCGTGCCCGTGAGCGCCGGGAACGTGCCGTAGTGCGTGGGCACGATCCACCGGGAGCGCACGAGCTTCGCCGCGTACGCCGCCTCGCGCGGGCCCATCGTGTACAGGTCGCCGATCGGCAGCACCGCCACGTCGGGCGCGTACAGGTCGCCCACGATCTGCATGTCCATCGTGGGCCCCGTGTCGCCGGCGAAGTAGATCTTCGCGCCGTTCTCCATGGTGACCACGAAGCCCGCCGCCTCGCCGCCGTACGGGCGCTCGGCCACGTCGAAGCTGCTCGAGTGCGTGGCGTGCGTCATCGTCACGCGCACGCCGGCCACGTCCACGGTGCCGCCCTTGCCCATGCCCAGGGCGTTGTCGATGCCCTGCTTCTCGAACCACACGTACGCCTCGTAGATGCTCACGACCGGGCAGCGGAACTTCTGCCACAGCCGCACCACGTCGCGCGTGTGATCGCCGTGCGCGTGCGTCACGAGCATCGCGTCGAGCGGAGCCATCGGCTCGCCGCCCACGGGCGTCATCGGATTGCCTTCGAGCCACGGGTCCAGCAGCAGGTGCTTGCCGCCCGGCGTGACCAGGTGGAACGTGGCGTGCCCGAGCCACGTCAGCGTGAAGCCCTTGTCGAAGACCTTCATGCGTGTCGTCCTTCGTCGCGCCGCCCGCGCGTGCGGCACGGGCGGCAAGGGGTCGCGGCCGGAACGGGGATCAGCGCGTGCCGGCGGCGGCCGGCGCCTCGGCGAGCTCTTCGAGCCGCGCGGTGAAGTGACGCAGCACCGGCGCCTCGTACACCAGCCGCAGGCCGCGCAGGCGCTCGCGCTCGCGGTGGAGCTGGATCACGGAGTCCGCCACGTAGCGCATGTGCTCGGTCGTGTAGACGCGGCGCGGGATCGCGAGCCGCACCAGGTCGAGGCGCGGCCACACGGGCTCGCCGGTCGCCGGGTCGGCGTGCCCGAACATGAGGCTGCCCACTTCCACCGCGCGGATGCCGAACTCGCGGTACAGCGCCACGACGAGCGCCTGTCCCGGGAACTGCGACTGCGGCACGTGCGGCAGGAAGCGGCGCGCGTCCAGGTACACGGCATGACCGCCCACCGGCTTCACGATCGGCACGCTCGCGTGGTCGAGCAGCTCGCCGAGCTGCGCCACCTGCCCCACGCGGAACGCGAGGTAGTCCTCGTTCAGCACTTCCTTCAGGCCCCGCGCGATCGCCTCGAGGTCGCGGCCGGCGAGACCGCCGTAGGTCGGGAAGCCCTCGATCAGGATCAGCAGGTTCGTCAGCCGCTGCGTCCACTCGGGATCGTTCAGCGCCAGGAAGCCGCCGATGTTCACGAGGCCGTCCTTCTTGGCGCTCATGGTGCAGCCGTCGCCGTGGGAGAACAGCTCGCGCGCGATCTCGGCGATGGACTTGTTCGCGTAGCCGCTCTCGCGCTGCTGGATGAAGAAGCAGTTCTCGGCGAACCGGCAGGCGTCGAAGAACAGCGGCACGCCGTGACGCGTGCACACCTCGCGCACGGCGCGCACGTTCGCCATGGACACGGGCTGCCCGCCGCCCGAGTTGTTGGTGACGGTGATCATCACCAGCGGCACGCGCTCGCGGCCCTTGTCCTGGAGCAGCCGGTCGAGCTTGGCCGGATCGAGGTTGCCCTTGAACGAGTGCAGCGCGTTCGGATCGAGGCCCTCGTCGATCACGAGGTCGGCCGCCTCGGCGCCCTGGTGCTCGATGTTCGCGCGCGTGGTGTCGAAGTGGATGTTGTTCGGCACCACCTGGCCGGGCTTCAGGATGGTCGAGAACAGCAGGTTCTCGGCGACGCGCCCCTGGTGCGTGGGGATCACGTGCTCGTACCCGAAGATCTCGCGGACGGTCTGCTGGAAGTGGAAGAAGTTCCGGCTCCCGGCGTACGACTCGTCGCCGAGCATGAGCCCGGCCCACTGGTTGTCGCTCATCGCGGACGTGCCACTGTCGGTGAGCAGGTCCACGTAGATCGTGTCCGCGGGCACGGCGAAGATGTTCAGGCCCGCTTCCAGAATGTGGCGCTCGCGCTCTTCACGGCTCACGCGGCGCAGCGGCTCGACGACCTTGATCCGGAACGGCTCGGCTGGGAAGCGCATGGCGCGGGAGTCTACTCCGCTCCCCGCACGCCGGGGAACCCCTCCCGCGGGGGCCCGTCGGGGCACCCGCCGCGGCCGCAACTCGTTGAGGCTGCGTTGCCCGGGCGCCCCGGGGGGCCGGTTCCCAGAATGACGTTGCCCGGCCGGTGAATCCTCGACTAACCTGCCCGGCACGTCCGACGGCCCCCGACGCTCGTACGCTCGACGAATGACCCGCCCCTCGGGACCATTCCGATTCATGAGACTGAACGAATCGCGGCCCTGATTTCTCCAAGCCGATCGTTCTCCCTCATGCGCTGCCGAGCGGTTGGGCGCTTGTGGGATCGGGGGACTCCAACGCCTGATTCGCGAAGCAGCGCAGTCTTCACGTGACGGGTCGGCCGACGAGGCCGGCCCGTTCGTGTAGCGTGTTGGAACGCACAACGTTGGAGGTCAGGGCCGCGCGTCGCAACGCGTTCCGGTGCGGGCGGCCGCGCCCGGCGGACCCCCGCTCAGCGCCCGCGACGCAGGCGCCGCAGGTGCTCCAGCACCAGGCGAGCCCGCTCGATCACGCGGTCCTCACGCAGGATCGCGAGCTTGTCGGAATCCCGCAGCCGCAGCGTGAACGCCAGCCGATGCGCGAGCTCTCGCAGAGTGCCCGCCGCGTCCATGTCCGGCGGGGCGTGCCACAGCTCCTCGCCCAGCGGCAGCAGCGCCGCGGCGGCTTCGCGCAACGCCGCGCGCCCGGCCTGCGCCACCGGGTCGTCCTCCTCGTACGGCGCCTCTTCGAGCACTTCGATCCGGCAGACGCGATACGGGAACTCCCGCTCCACGCGACCGAAGCGCACGCGCTGCTCGCCTCGCAGCTGCACGTCGTAGCGGTCGTCGGGGCGCCACTCGGCGGTGAGCACGCGGCCCACGCAGCCGACGGGGTCGAACGCGGGGCTCTCCTCGTAGTCGCGCTCCCACCCCGGCAGGAGCACCGCCATGCCGATGCGGCGGTCACCGGCGAGCGCGTCGCGGAGCAGCGCACGGTAGCGGCGTTCGAACACGTGCAGCGGCAACGTCACGCCGGGAAACAGCACGACGCCCGGGAGCGGGAACACCGGAACGGTGGGCGTGGCGGGAGACATGCGCGGCCCGCGGGAAACGCGGCGGAGCGCGGCGCGAACGCCGCGCTCCGCGCGCCTTACTCCTCCGAGAGGAACGACAGCACGTCGGCGACGTGCCCCTCGACCTTCACCTTGGGATAGATCTGCGCGATCCGCCCGGTGCGGTCGACGATGAACGTGGTGCGCTCGATGCCGAGCGACTTCTTGCCGTACAGGTTCTTCTGCTTGTACACGCCGTACGCGCGCGACACCGCCGCGTCCTCGTCGGACAGCAGCTCGAACGGCAGCTTCTGCTTCTCCTTGAAGCGCAGGTGCGACTCCATGGGGTCGTTGGACACGCCGAGGATCACCGCCCCGTGCTTCTCGAACTCGGCCGTGAGGTCGCGGAAGCCGCAGGCCTCCTTGGTGCAGCCGGGCGTCTCGTCCTTGGGGTAGAAGTACAGGATCACCGTCTTCTTGCCCTTGAACTGCTTGAGCGAGACCGGCTCCCCCGTGGTCGAGGGCAGCGTGAAATCGGGTGCGGGCTTGCCGATCACCGGCAGCAGCGTGGCCGTGGCATTGCGAATCCTCCGAAAGGGTGGCGGGGCTCCCGCATGTGGGGGTGCCCGGCGACACGGGGCGGCGCGCGCCGGCTCTTCGAAAGTTACTTGCCGACGGACTGCATGGCGAGCGCGCGATCGAAGTTCGCGGCCACCTTGTCCCAGTCCAGGTTGTTGAAGAACGCCTCGATGTACTTGGCGCGCAGACGTCCGTAGTCGAGCCAGTACGCGTGCTCGTACACGTCCAACGCCAGGATCGGCGTGGCGTTCCAGAGCGGGAACGTGTTCTGGGCATCGCCGAGCACGGTGGTCAGCAGGCCCATGTCGTGGTCGTACGCGAGCCACACCCAGCCGCGCGCGGCCAGGCCCGAGGCCTTGAAGTCGGCCAGCCACGCGTCGTACGAGGGGAAGTCGCGGCCGATCGCTTCGAGCAGCTTGCCCGTGGGCGCGCCACCCTTGCCGCCCAGGTGATCGAAGTAGATCTCGTGGTTCTTCACGCCGCCGATCGCGAACGAGTAGTCGAGGCGCAGCGAACGCAGGTCGCTGAAGATCTGGTTCGCCGTGCTGCGATCCACCGCGTCGAGCTTCTTCTGGATCTCGTTCGTCTTGGCGATGTAGCCCTTGTAGAGCTCGTAGTGTTCTTCCTGCGTCCGCTGGGAGATGCCGTTCAACTCGCGGATCGACGCGAACGTCTTCGGAGCCAGATCCTTCCAGGCCATGGGAACAACCTCCGTCGAAATCGAAAGGGTCAGCGGGCCTTCGCGGGGGCGGGGCGCGCGATCAGGCGGCGGGAACGAGGGGGCAGACTAGGCGGCGGCTTTCCCGCATGTCAACGACCGCCGGAATGTCGGATGCGGGCCCGGGGCGCGGGGTTCGCGGGCATTCCCGGCACCGTCCGGAGCACGATTCGCGGGCTCTCCGACCCCGTTCGCGACACGCGCTCGGACGCGGGCACGGGGCCGGTGCGTACGTGTGAACGCCGTCGCGCCCGGCTCAACGCGCCGGTGGTTCGCGCAGCCCCCGGGCGCCGTCGTAGTGGCCGGCGGACACCGAGTCGCGCAGCTCCGCCACGCGCGGTCCGCTGTCCTCGCACGTGGTGTCGAACGAGCGGCACGCCGCCAGCGTGAAGCCGCACCCGCACGTGCAGTGCTCGGTGTTCGCCAGCCGCACGAACAACTCCCGGCGCGCGGGTGACAGCGCCGACACGTCGAGGTCCGGCACCTCGTTCACCCATTCCTCGCGGCGCGTGCTGTCGACCCCGGCCATGGCGAGCGCCCGGCCGATCGGGTCCTCGATCTCGGCGGTGGGCGGCGCGTTCTCGGGCGCCACCTCGGGCGCGGGACGCTGCGGCAGCCGGCTGCTGAACACGTACACGGTGGCGGCGAACGCCAGGAACAACGCGGCCGGAACCACCAGCCGAACGGGCTTGGACTCGCGCTTGGGATCGGTCATGAGGCCGGGAGCCTAGCCTGATCTATTCATGAACCGGTAGCCGAGAGTGACGGAACCGTGTCGATCGCAAGGAGCTGGCGCCGGCCCCACCGCAGTC
>JBGAMH010000302.1:0-5109 GCA_044223135.1 Candidatus Eiseniibacteriota bacterium
CAGCGCGTCGCGGATGCCGAGGAACATGGCGATCGCCGTGATGATCACGCCGCCGACCACCGAGACCAGCGTGACCGGCGCGTAGAGCACCATGACCGAGACGAGCCAGCCCATCAGGCCGATGCCGAACCACGCCGTCGCCTGCTCCGCCATCGGGTTCGAGCCCTTGAGCAGGAAGGACGCGAGCAGTCCGAGCGCGAGCACGGCGAACGCCGCGGACAGCAGGTTCTTCACGCCCGGCGAGTTCGCCTGCTCCGGCACGTCGTTGCGGCGCCAGCGGAGCAGCGGCGAGATGCCGAGCAGCAGCCCCATCGCGATCGCGAGCGGCGCGTTGACGAGGTTGTAGTACGAAGTCTGCACGTTCGCGGGCGGCCCGAAGAGCCGCGTGACGAGCGGCGCGCTCATGCCGAGCGTCACGAGCAGGCACATGAGCATGAACACGAGCTGGCCGAGCCACATGAACGACTCGCGCGAGTAGCTGCCGAGCGGCTCGGGCGGGTTCGGGATGTCGTTCAGGCGGAAGATCAGCAGGCCGTAGCCGGCCACGCCCGCGATCCCGATGAACGAGAGCAGGAAGCCCGAGAGCCCGAGGTTCGCGAACGAGTGCACCGAGAAGTCCGCCAGCACGCCGGAGCGCGTGAGGAACGACGCGTAGAGCACGAGCACGTAGGCGGTGATCGCGAGGAAGAAGTTCATCTTCCGCAGCGAACCCGTCACGCGCTGCACGAGCAGGCCGTGCAGGAGCGCGACCGTCGCGAGCCACGGAATGAGCGAGCCGTTCTCGACCGGGTCCCAGCCCCAGTAGCCGCCCCAGCCCAGCACCTTGTACGCCCACACGCCGCCCATGATGAAGCCGGTCGCGAGGATCGCGGTGGAGAAGCCCACCCACGGCAGCGCGGGCTTCACCCAGCCGTCGTAGTCGCGGCGGAGCAGCGCGGCGCTGGCGATCGCGAACGGCACGATCAGCGAGGAGAAGCCGGTGAACAGCACGGGCGGGTGGATGGTCATCCACCAGTCCTGCAGCAGCGGGTTCAGGCCCTGCCCGTCGGCCGGCACCTGCCCGACCGGGAACGTCATGAACGGGCCGCGCATCACGCTGACGAGCGCCAGCAGCACGAGCGGCAGGTTCAGGAAGAACATCGACGGCATCTGCAGCGGGTGCTTCCAGCGCATCAGGATCATGCCCAGCGTGGCGCTGAACATGCCCCACATCACGAACGTGCCCTCCTGGCCGCCCCACAGCGCGGCGTACACGTAGTACCAGGGCATCGACCGCGACGAGTAGGACGCGACGTACTGGTACTGGTACTGGTGCGTGAACAGCACGACCCACAGGAATGCCACGCTCGCGACCAGCGCGAACCACTGCACGCGGAACGAGGCCCGCGCGGCCGCCTCGGCCTCGGGACGCCCGTTCAGCGCGAGCAGGTACGAGAAGCCCGTCACCAGCGAGGCGAAGAACGCCATCCAGGTGAGCACCTGCCCGGGGTTCAGCACGCGCATGCTCACCAGCGCGAAGCCGATCACCCCCGTGGACACGACGAGCGCGGCCGCCGTCAAGAGTCCCGTCCGGTTGCGTCCGGACACGTCGAACGCGGCCACCGTCGTCGCCCCCGCGCCACTCACGACTTCGCCCCCTGCTGCTGCTCGGCCATCGTCTGGTACTTCGACGGGCACTTCACGAGCAGCTTGTCGGCCTCGAAGTGATCCCCCTTGTACTCGCCGATGGCCACGATGCTCACGGCCTGGTCGAAGTTGCCGGGGATCGTTCCGCGGTACACCACGGGCAGCACGTCGCCGTTCAGGTCCTTCAACTGGAAGCGCAGGAACTGCTCGGCCTGCTTGAGCGTGTAGTCCTTGCTCGCGAGCGTGCCGCTCACCTGCACCATCCCGTTCGCCGTGCGGGCCTCGCGGAAGGTGATGTAGGGCGTCATCGTCTTCTTGAAGCTGGTCATGCCGATACCGGCGGCGACGGCCAGCAGCACCAGGGCGATCACGATCTTGATGTTCATCGCTTCTCCAGGTCCTTCACGCGACGCTCGAGCCGGAGGAGGTACACGAACAGCAGACCCCACACCAGCAGCGCCACACCCAGTACCGTCAGATTGTGCGAATCCAGCGTTCCACCCTCCGGGGCCGCGCCCCGCTCAGGCCGACATCATCTTTCGCTCGAGCCGCCCGAGGCGGACCCGCAGCGAGAGCATCCAGTAGAAGAGCACCGTGAAGCCGAGCAGCATGGCCGAGAAGCACCAGCGAATCGCACTGTCCATGTCCACCTTGCCGCGCGGGTTGATGAGCGGGTCGGGGTGCAGCGTGAACATCAGCCGCGGCACGATGAACATCAGGAACGGCACCGACACGAACGCCACCAGCGAGTAGACCGCCGACAACCGGGCCCGGCGCTCGGGATCGTCGACGCTCCCCCGCAGGGCCAGGTAGGCCCCGTAGATGAGGAGCAGGAAGAAGATCGCCGTCTCGCGCGGATCCCAGTTCCAGTAGGACCCCCACATGGCCTTGGCCCACAGCGCGCCCGAAACCGTCGCCCCGACGCAGAACAGGATTCCAAGTTCGGCAGAACCGGCTGCCACGTCGTCATGGCGAAGATCGCGAGTTGTCAAGAAACGTACGGAGTGGATCATCGACCAGGCCAGCGCGAGCACGGTCACCCACGCCGCCGGGATGTGAAAGTAGAGCACACGGGTGGTCGCCTCGAGCACGGGAACCACTGGGGCCCACACGAATGCGAGCACCATCCAGACGGCGAGCCACAGGAACAGCGCAACTTTCCAGACCATCAGCACCCCTCGTCGGAAACTCGGA
This sequence comes from Candidatus Eiseniibacteriota bacterium, assembly GCA_044223135.1. GTDB lineage: Bacteria > Eisenbacteria > RBG-16-71-46 > RBG-16-71-46 > RBG-16-71-46 > JBGAMH01. The sequence continues at coordinate 2,821 of JBGAMH010000302.1, forward strand.
CCGGCCGGCAGTTGGGAGCCTAGTCGTCCCACAGGTGGTCGTACAGGAGCAAACCTGCGGCCAACAGGGCGCCGCCGTAGGCCCCCAGCAACTTGAGTTCGGTCGTGCAGTCGCCGCCGACCCACTGGGCCCGGGTCCCGGACACCGCCGCGGCCAGAACCGGCAGCAGGACCGGCAAGGAAATGCCCGCGAAGAGCGCCCCGCGGCCACGGGTCTGGGCGATCACGGCCCCCAGCACCGTGGAGGAGGCGGCCAGCGACACGCTGCCCAGCGCCAGCAGGCCCAGGAACGCCCCCCAGTTCGTGGACGGCGGCGCCATGAACACGAAGAACAGCGGCACCATCACCAGTTCGATGACCGCCAGGAACAGGAAGTTGAACACGAGCTTGCCGAGCGCGATCTCGGTGGGCGAAGCCACCAGCCGCAGCATCATCAGCGTGCGGCCCTCCACCTCGCGCACGAACGCGTGGCTGAGCGAGGCGAGCGTCGCGAACAGCAGCACGATCCAGAACAGCGCCGCCAGCACGTCGGGGCGGTCGCTGAGCCGGTTCGCGGAGAAGCTGACCGCGGTCAGGCTGGTCACGGCGAAGAGCAGCGCCGCGTTCAACCCGTAACGCGTGCGCCACTCCGAGCGACACTCCTTACGAAGGATCGCCCAGACCGCGGCCGTCGAGCTGGATGCGCTGGCTGGCAAGCGCCATCTCCCTGGGATCGTTGGTGGCGATGAGCACGAGACGCCGCTCGCGCTCGCTGTGGACGAGTGCTTCGACCGCGTTGCGCCCCTCTTCGTCGAGGTGGCTTCCCGGCTCGTCCAGCATGAGCACGGCCGGGTCGCCGAGCAGCGCGAACGCGAGCCGCAGGCGTTGCTTCATGCCCGACGAGAACGCCGACACGCGGTCGTGCGCGCGCGGCTTGAGTCCCACCGAGACCAGCGCCTCCCACGCGGCGTCGGATGGCGCCGCGAGCCCGCGCGCCTCGGCCGAGAACACCAGGTTCTCGGTGGCCGACATCTCCTCGTAGAAGTGCAACTCGGGCGTGGCGAGTCCCACGTGGTGCCGCCGCTGCGCGGGCGCGATGTCGGCACCGCCCACGCGCAGCTTCGTGCTGCCGCCGTTCGGGCGCAGCAGGCCGGCCACGATGCGCAGCAGCGTGCTCTTGCCGGCGCCGTTCGACCCGGTGACCGCCACCACGAGGGGCCCCTTCACCTCGAACGAGCGCGGCTGCAGCGCCACGCGCGCGCCGTAGCGGTGCGAGACCGCGTCCCCCGACAGTTCGGCCGCCAGCCGCGCTCATGGCCGCCGAGCCCTCGCGCACGGTGGCGCGCGGATCGGCCACCTCGCGCGCATCGGCGGCCGCGATCAGCGCCGAGAGCTCGCAGCATCAGCACGCGCGGCCTCGCGCGTGCCGCGCAGCATCACGCCCGCGGCGCGCGCGTGCCCGCCGCCGCCGTGACGCGCGCAGACGCCGTCGATCTCGACACGCCCCATCGAGCGCAGCGACACCTTCACCTTGCCCGGCTCGACCTCGCTGATCAGGGCCACCACGTCGAGGCCGGCGATCGAACGCGGCAGGTCGACGAGTCCCTCGGTGTCGGCGGCCACGAGGCCGTGGCGCTGGAACTGCTCGGGGGAAGCCTCGATCACCACCAGCTTGCCGCCCTCGAGCATCTCGAGCTTCGCGAGCACCTCGCCGAAGAAGCGCAGCCGACCGGCGGGCATCACGGCGTGCACGCGCTGGTTCACGCCCTGCGGGTCGACGCCTGCGGCGAGCAGTTCGGCGGCCATGTGGTGCGCGTGACTGTCGGTGTTCGAGTACCGGAAGTTGCCCGTGTCGGTCATCAGGCCCACGTACAGCGCCTCGGCCGGCAGGCGATCGAGCACGTGCCCGACTCGCGGATCAGGCCGAACACCAGCTCGGCGGTGGCGGCCACCTCGGGCTCGATCACGTTGACCCTGCCCGAAGCTGCGCGCGCGTGCCAGCGCGGTGATTGACCGCCACCGCGATCGCGTGCCGATCGACGTGGTGCAGGCCGGCCGATGCGCTGGCGGTTGCTCGTGCTCGGCCTGGCCGTGCGTCGGCTCGGCGAACCGCTGCTCGGCCGTGCTGGTCGCCGCCTCCGCGATGGCGGTAGGCCTGGAGCAGGCGGCGTCGCAAGTCGTTGAGCACGCGCACCTGCTTGCCCTGCTGCTTCAGCCACCACGCGAACGCCGCTTCGCTGCCGATGGCGTCGCCGTCGGGATTGACGTGCGTGGTGAGCAGGAAGCGCTGGTGCTTCGCCACGAACGCGTG
>JBGAMH010000303.1:0-4991 GCA_044223135.1 Candidatus Eiseniibacteriota bacterium
GCCGCTCGACGACATCGTGGAGCAGGTGCTCGTGCGCGAGGGCCAGGCCGTGTCGCGCGGCCAGGTGCTCGCGCGCTACCGCTCGCTGACCGTGGCGGCCGACGCCGCCAGCGCGGGCGCGGCGCTGAAGGTGGCGGCGGCCGACTGGGAGCGGCAGAAGCAGCTGCTCGCCGCGGGCGCGGTGTCGGCGCGGGACGTGGAGGCGGCCGAGGCGCAGTACCGCGCGGCCGAGGCGCAGAACGCGATGGCGTCGCGGCGGCTGAACGACGCCACGGTGCGCGCGCCGGGCGCCGGCGTGGTGGCCACGCGCTCGGTGCAGACGGGCGACCGCGTGGGCACGGGCGATCCGCTGTTCACGATCGCGAACACGTCGTCGCTCGAGTTCGAAGCGACGGTGCCCAGCGAGTACGTGTCGATGGTGCGACCGGGCTCGCCGGTGGAGCTCGAGGTCACCGGCGCCGACCGCCAGGTGGAGGGCAGGGTCGCGCGCGTGAACACCACCGCCGACCCGGCCACGCGCCAGGTGAAGGTGTACGTCACGGTGCCGAACCCCGGCGGCCGCCTGGTGGGCGGGCTGTTCGCGTCGGGCGACGTGATCACGAAGCAGTCGCGCTCGGCGCTCGCGGCCCCCACGGCGGCGGTGCGGCGCGACGGTGACGCCGCGTTCGCGTTCGTGGTGGAGGGCGGCCACCTCGCGCGCCGCACGCTGCGCACCGGGCTCGCGGACCGCACGCGCGACCGCGTCGAGGTGCTCGAAGGCCTGAAGGCCGGCGACGTGGTGGTGACGGGCTCGATCGAGGGCCTCGTGGCCGGCCAGCCCGTTCGCGTGCAGGGCGGAGGCCACTGAGCGATGTTCCTCTCCGACCTTTCCATCAAGCGGCCGGTCCTCGCCACCATGATGATCCTGGCGCTGGTGGTGCTGGGCCTGTTCTCGTTCCGGCGCCTGAACGTGGACCTGTGGCCGAACGTGGAGTTCCCGTTCGTCGCGGTGACCACCGTGTACCCGGGCGCCTCGCCCGAGGCCGTGGAGCGCGAGGTCACCAAGAAGATCGAGCAGGAAGTGAACTCGATCGACGGCGTGAAACGCATCTTCTCGTACTCGAACGAGGGCTACAGCCAGATCTTCATCGAGTTCCACCTCACCACGAAGGTGATGAACGCGATGGCGGACGTGCGCGCCAAGGTGGACGGCATCCGCGCCGACCTGCCGCGCGACATCGACGCCCCCGTGATCCAGCGGTTCGACCCGGGCGCGCAGGCGATCATGAGCTTCTCGGTCAAGGGCAAGGGCTGGTCGCTGCGCGACCTCACCCGCCTCGCCGAGGAGGACATCACGCGCCGCGTGCAGACCGTGCCGGGCGTGGGCAGCGTCACCGTGGCCGGCGGCGTGCGTCGCGAGGTGCACGTGATGCTGCTGCCCGACCGCCTGAACGCGCTCGGCGTGTCGCCCGACATGGTGACGGCGGCGCTGCTGCGCGAGAACGCCGACGTGCCCGCCGGCCGCCTGCAGCGCGGTGCGTCCGAGAACCTGGTGCGCATCAAGGGCCGCGTCGCCGACCCGAAGGACTTCGCGAATCTCGTCGTGACGGTGCGCGGCGGATCGGCCGTGCGGCTGTCCGACGTGGCCCGCATCGAAGACGCGCAGGAGGAAGAGCGCGACGCCGCGTACGTGGACGGCGAACGCTCGGTGGCGATCGAAGTGCGCAAGATCTCGGGCGGCAACACGGTGGAGATCGCCGACGGCGTGAACGCCGCCGTGGCCGAGCTCAACCGGACACTGCCGCGCGGCGTGAAGCTGTCGTCGATCCAGGACAACTCGGTGTGGATCCGCCACTCGGTCGACGACGTGCAGAAGACGCTGGTCGAAGGCGCGATCCTCACCATCATCATCGTGTTCCTGTTCCTGGCGTCGTGGCGTTCCACGGTGATCACCGGCCTGACGCTGCCCGTGTCGGTGATCTCGTCGTTCCTCGTGTTCAACGCGTTCGGCTTCACGCTGAACATGATGACGCTGATGGCGCTGTCGCTCGTGATCGGCATCCTGATCGACGACGCGATCGTGGTGCGCGAGAACATCGTGCGGCACCTGGAGCGCGGCGAGGACCACGACACCGCGGCGCGGCACGGCACCGCCGAGATCGGCTTCGCCGTCATGTCCACGAGCATGTCGATCGTGTGCGTGTTCGTGCCCGTGGCGTTCATGGGCGGCATCGTGGGCCGGTTCTTCTACCAGTTCGGCATCGTGGTCGCGTTCGCCGTGATCGTGTCGCTGTTCGTGTCGTTCACGCTGGACCCGATGCTGTCGTCGCGCTGGTACGACCCGCAGGCCGAGGGCAGCGAGCCGAAGACCGCGTTCGGCCGCTGGCTGCGCCGCTTCAACGACGGCTTCGAGGGCATCGGCCAGCGCTACCGCGGCGTGATCCTGTGGGCGCTGCACCACCGCTGGCAGACCATGGTGATCGCGGTGGTGGCGTTCGTCGGCGCGATCGCGATGGTGGCGATGGGTCTCGTGGGCGGCGAGTTCATGCCGCGCTCCGACGACGAACAGACGAGCGTGAGCTTCGAGACGCCCGTGGGCTCGTCGCTCGAGTACACGCGCGCGAAGGGCCTGGAGATCGCCGGCTGGCTCAAGTCGCGGCCCGAGGTGGACTACACCTACCTCACGGTGGGCGGTTCGTCGCACAACAACGAGGTCAACCGCGGCGACGTGTTCGTGAAGCTGGTGCCGCGGCACGACCGCAAGCTGTCGCAGCAGGCGTTCGAGACCGACATCCGCCGGACGCTGCCGCGCTTCCAGGGCGCGCAGGCGCGCGTGCTGCAGGTGGGCAGCTTCGGCTCGCAGGCGCCGATCGTGGTCAACCTGAACGGGCCCGAGCTCGCGAAGCTGCAGGAGATCTCGGACGCGGCGATCGCGCGCATCCACGACGTGCCGGGGCTGGTGGAACTCAAGTCCTCGCTGTCGGGCCGCAAGCCCGAGTGGATCGTGGACGTGAACCGCGACCTCGCCGCGCAGGTCGGGCTGTCGGTGGGCCAGGTGGGCGCGTCGCTGCGGCCGATCCTGTCGGGCGAGAAGGCCGGCGACTGGGAGGATCCCGCCGGGCTCTCGTACGACGTGCGCGTGCGCATGGCGCCCGAGTTCCGCACGAACGAGCAGGACCTGCTGCGCGTGCCGGTGGCGACGGCGCAGATCGACCCGCGCACCGGCTCGCCCGTGATGGTGCCGCTCGGGCAGGTGGCGAGCATCCGCAAGAGCGGCGCTCCCGCGCAGATCGACCGGCAGAAGCTGCAGCGCGTGGCCACGATCGAGGGCAGCTTCCAGGGCCGCGCGCTCACCGACGTGACGCGCGACATCGAGACGCGGCTCAAGCAGATGGAGCTGCCGCCGGGCTACCGCTTCGATTTCGGCGGCGAGCAGGCGGACTTCGTGGAGACCGTGGGCTACATGGCCGAGGCGCTCGGCCTGGCGGTGATCCTGCTGTACCTGATCCTCGCCAGCCAGTTCGGGTCGTTCGTCACGCCGCTCGCGATCATGCTGTCGCTGCCGATGTCGCTGATCGGCGTGATGATCGCGCTCGCACTGGCGCGCGGCACGCTGAACATCATGAGCATGATCGGCATCATCATGCTGATGGGCCTGGTGACGAAGAACGCGATCCTGCTCGTGGACTTCGCGATCAAGGCCCGCGAGAAGGGCTCCCGCCGCGAGGACGCGCTCGTGGACGCCGGCCAGCTGCGGTTGCGGCCCATCGTGATGACCACGCTGGCGATGATCTTCGGCATGCTGCCCACCGCGCTCGCGCTGGGCGCCGGCTCGGAGTTCCGCGCGCCGATGGCGCACGCCGTGATCGGCGGTCTCATCACCAGCACGCTGCTGACGCTGGTCGTGGTGCCCGTCGTGTACACCTACCTCGACGACTTCGGGGCGTGGGCCGGCGCGCTGGCGAAGAAGTGGTTCGGCACGCCGGACGAGATCGAGCACCGCACGGAGGTGCCGAAGGCCGAAGCACCCCAGCCGGCGGCGCCCGCGTGGCAGCCCGAGCCCGGCGCGGCGAGCCCGGCGTTCGGCGGTGGTGCGGCTCCGAGCGGCGCGACGGAGCACTGAGCCGGGCGTCGCGGCTCACCCGGTGGGAAGCGGCGGGGCGCTCGCGCAGGCGGGCGCCCCGAACGCTCTCCGGGCGGGATGCCGTCCGGCGGCGAACGGCGTCGAACCGCCCGGCGGCCCTGCACATCGAACGGACGCTGCGATAGTCTCCGGCCGTTCCGGCAACAGCGATCCAACCCTCACGAAGAGGACTTTCCCATGATCAAGAGCAGCGCGACCGCCGTCTGGACCGGCGGCCTGAAGGACGGCAACGGCGTCGTCGGCGGCGCCACGAAGACGTTCGATTCGCTCCCCTACACGTTCGCGAAGCGCTTCGAAGGCAACGGCTCGGGGACCTCGCCCGAGGAACTGATCGCCGCGGCGCACGCGGGCTGCTTCGCCATGGCGACGTCGGCGGAGCTGGGCAAGGCGGGCTTCAACCCCACCCGGCTCACCGCCACCGCGGACGTCACGCTGGAGATCGTGGACGGCAAGCCCACGGTGACGAACAGCAAGCTCACGCTGGTCGCCGTGGTGCCGGGCATCGACGCGGCGAAGTTCGCCGAGATCACGGCCGGCGCGAAGGCCGGCTGCCCGATCTCGCGCCTGCTCAACACGAACATCACGCTGGACGCGAAGCTCGAAGGCGCCCCCGTCGCCTGAGCCGCAGGCCCCGCCGACGCCCCGCGCGAACGCTCGCGCGGGGCGTCGTGCGTTCAGGCGCGCGGCTTCGCCCCCGCCCGGCGCCGCGGGCCCGCGCCCGCGCTGTCCGCTTCCACCGCGCGCCGCACCTTGCCCGCGAGCGCGCTCAGCGCCACGCCCGGCCCGGCCGCGTCGAGCCAGCGGCGCGAAGCGCCCGCACGCGGGGCCGCGCCGATCACCGCGCCGCGCCACACCTCCACGTCGATCG
>JBGAMH010000012.1:0-36657 GCA_044223135.1 Candidatus Eiseniibacteriota bacterium
CCCGCGACCCTCGGAGGGTTTCGAGATCCTGCGCGAGGCGAACCTGCTCGACGTGTGGCTGCCGGAGCTCGCCGCCGGTCGCGGGGTGCCGCAGAACCGCTTCCATGCGTACGACGTCTATTTCCACGGTCTGTACTCCTGCGATGCGGCGCCGGCCGAGCGGCGGCTCGTGCGCTGGGCGGCGTTGCTGCACGACGTGGGCAAGCCCGAGGTGCGCGCGGAACGCGACGGCGACGGCACGTTCCACGGGCACGAGCAGGTGGGAGCCGAACGGGCCGACCAACTCCTGCGACGGCTCGCGTTCGCGCCCGCGGATCGCGAGCATATCGTGCACCTCGTGCGCGAGCACATGTTCGGCTTCCGTGCCGACGCCTCGGACGCGGCGGTGCGGCGCTGGCTCGCGCGGGTGGGGGTGGACCGCGTCGCGGACCTGTTCGACCTCAGGATCGCCGACACGATGGGCAACGGCGCACGCGCCGGCTCTCCCGCACAGCTCGACGCGTTCCGCGACCGGATCGAACGCCTGCTCGCCCGGGAGGAGGGCCCGGCCGGGGTGGCGCTCGCCGTGAACGGCGACGACGTGCTGGCGATCACGGGCGGGGAGCCGGGGCCGGCCGTCGGCGCGATGCTGCGGACGTTGCGGGCGGAGGTGGCGGAACGGCCGGAACTCAACACGCGCGAGCACCTGCTGGCGCGCATCCGCGCGCACGGGAACCCGCGCGACGAGCGGGGCACTCCTTGACACTCTTCTCCGGCGGCCCGTACTCTGCCGCGCGATTTTCCTCTACCTCATTGGGATGGAAGGGCATGGCGCGCAGCGGTCCGATCACGGACATCTCCATCTTGCAGAAGCCGGTCCGGCGGGAGCTCGCGCAGGTGCAGACGCACCTGCGCGGCCTGTTCCGCACGCCCATTCCGATCCTCAACGAGGTCGGCGGGCACGTGCTGGCCACGCGGGGCAAGAAGTTCCGGCCCACCTTGCTGCTGCTGACCGCCCGGCTCCGTGGCCACCTGGGTCCGCAGGCGATCATCTGCGCCACGGTGGTCGAGCTCGTGCACGCGGCGGCGCTGATCCACGACGATTCGGTGGATCGCAGTCACCTGCGGCGGGGCATGCCCACGGTGAACGGCCTGTGGACCGACGAGATGGCCATCATCATGGGCGACTACATGTACGCCCAGTCGATGCAGCTGCTCGTGGAGCACAAGCTGGGCACGGCGATGGAAGTGCTCTCGCGCGTCGTCACCGAGATGAGTTGTGGCGAGGCGCTCGAGTTCCAGCACGCCTTCAACCTGGACGTGAGCGAGGCCGACTACGAGGAGCTGATCCGCGCCAAGACGGGTTCGCTGATCGGCGCGGCGACCGAGCTGGGCGCCGGGCTGAACGGCGGGGGCCGGGATCGCAAGCGCCGCCTGCGCTACCGCGCGTTCGGCGAGAAGGTGGGCGTCGCGTTCCAGATCGTGGACGACCTCTTCGACTACCTGAGCGACCCCGAGGTCACGGGCAAGCCCGTGGGTTACGACCTCGCCGAGGGCAAGGTGACGCTGCCGCTGATCGCCGCGCTGCGGCAGGCGTCGGCGCCCGACCGCGTGAAGCTGGTGAAGCTCGCCAGCCGCAAGCGCTGGACGCCCGGCCAGTGGAAGCAGCTCTGCGACCTGATCGAACGCTCGGGCGGCTTCGACTACGCGCGCCGCCGTGCGGAGACGCTGGCCTCGGAAGCGCGCGCCGTGCTGGCCGACGAGCCGCGTGGCGCCGCGCGCACCGCGCTCGACCAGGCCATCGACTACGCGATCCGTCGCGATCACTGACCTCCTTTCCGTGGACCCGATGACCCGAGCCCCGCGTTCCGCCGCCCGTCCCGAGATCGCGCGCCTCGTGCGCATGGCCGCCGCGGCCGCCCAGTCGAAGAAGGCGGTCGACCTGGTCGCGCTCGACCTGCGCGAGCTCGACGGCGTGGCCGACTACTTCCTCATCTGCTCCGCCGCGAGCGAACCGCAGGTGAAGGCGATCGCCGAGGCGGTGGAGGACAAGCTCCGGGCCGCCGGCTCCAGGCCGTGGCACGTCGAGGGCCGCGAAGGCCGTCGCTGGGTGCTGCTCGACTACGTCGAGTTCGTCGTGCACGTGTTCCACGAGAAGACCCGCGAGTACTACCTGCTGGAGCGTCTGTGGGGGGACGCCGGGAGCCTGGACCTTGATCTGGAGTGAGCTGACGGCGGGGCTCGCCGAGGCGCTCCGGCACGAAGGTCTGTGGACCGAGGAGCGGGAGAGGCGGATCGAGCTCGCCGTGCCGCGCGACGCCTCGCACGGCGACTGGACCACGAACCTCGCGATGGTGCTGGCGAAGGACGCGAAGCGTCCGCCGCGGCAGATCGCCGAGGCGCTCGCGCGCGCCTTTCCCGCGAGCACGGGGCTGTTCGCGCCGCCCGAGGTGGCCGGCGCGGGCTTCCTGAACTTCCGCTACAGCGAGGCGTTCCTCGCCGCGCTTCCGCGCCGCATCCTGGCCGAGGCCGGCGCGTTCGGCCGTTCCGCGGTCGGCCCGTCCGAGAAGATCCTGGTCGAGTACGTGAGCGCGAACCCGACCGGGCCGATGAACGTGGTCAGCGCGCGTGCCGCCGCCGTGGGCTCCACGCTCGTGCGGCTGCTGCGCGCCACCGGGCACGCCGCCGACGGCGAGTTCTACGTGAACGACGCGGGCAACCAGGTGGACCTGCTCGGCGAGTCCGTGGCCGCCCGGTTCGCCGAGCGCGTGGGCGTGTCGCGTGCGTTCCCCGAGGACGGCTACCGCGGCTCGTACCTGCACGACATCGCCGCGAAGGTGCCCGAGGCCGAGGCGCGCCGGCAGCTCGACGCACCGGACGGCCGCTCGTGGTTCCGCCAGCAGGCGCTCGAGCAGATGCTCGCCTGGCAGCAGCACGACCTGTCGGACTACGGCGTCACGTACGACCGCTGGTTCCGCGAGAGCACGCTGCACGAGTCGGGCGCCGTCGACGAGACGCTGCGCGAGTTGCTCGCGCGCGACATGGCGTACCGCGCCACGCAGCCCGCGGAGGTGAGCGAGGCCGCGCAGGCGCGCGTGGCGAAGGAGAGCGCGTCGGCCGCCGAGGCCACGTGGATCCGCACCTGCCGCTTCGGCGACGACATGGACCGCGTGATCGTGCGCGGCGACGGCCGGCCGACGTACCTGCTGCCGGACATCGCCTACCACCGCGACAAGCGCGCGCGGGGCTACCAGAAGGTGATCAACCTGTGGGGGCCCGACCACCACGCGTACGTGGCGACGCTGTCGAGCGCTCTGCGGGCGCTGGGCCTCGACGAGAGCTTCCTCCGCGTGCTGATCGTGCAGCAGGTGAACCTGCTCCGCGACGGCCAGGAGGTGAAGATGAGCAAGCGTGCGGGCGAGTTCGTGACGCTGCGCGACCTGGTGGACGAGGTCGGCGCCGACTGCGCGAAGTTCTTCTTCCTGATGCGCTCCACCAGCTCGCACCTGGACTTCGACCTGTCGCTGGCGCGCCAGCAGAACGACGAGAACCCCGCCTACTACGTGCAGTACGCGCACGCGCGCATCGCGTCGGTGCTGCGGTTCGCCGCGGAGAAGGGCCTCGCGCCGGCCGGCGGTGAACCCGCGCCGCTGACGGCCGACGGCGAGCGCGCGCTCGTCCGGCAGCTCGCGGCGTTCCCCGAGGTCGTGCGCGGCGCCGCCGCGGCGCGCGAGCCGCACCGCATCCCGGCCTATCTCGTCGAGACGGCCGCCGAATTCCATCGTTTCTACCACGCCTGCCGCGTCGTCTCGGAGGACGTGGCGCAGTCGCGCGAGCGCCTGCGCCTGGCCGCCGCCGCCCAGCAGGTGATCCGCAACGGACTCGCGCTCATGGGCGTCTCGGCGCCCGAGCGCCTCGAACGCACGGTCGAGACACCCGCATGAGCACCGCTTCGAGCATCCTGGTCGTCGGTTCCGTCGCGCTGGATTCCGTCCGCACGCCGTTCGGCGAGGCGGTCGAGGCGCTCGGCGGCTCCGCGTCGTACTTCTCGTTCTCCGCGAGCCACTTCGCCAAGGTCGCGCTCGTGGCGGTGGTGGGCGAGGACTTCCCGGTCGAGCACCGCAACGCGCTCGAACAGCGCGGCGTGGACCTGGCCGGGCTCGAGACGGCGCAGGGGCGCACGTTCCGCTGGCGCGGCGAGTACATGGCCGAGCTCGGCCACGCGCACACGCTGGAGACGCAGCTCAACGTGTTCTCCACGTTCCATCCGCACCTCGACCCCCAGCACCGCCGCACGCCTTACGTGTTCCTCGCGAACATCGATCCCGACCTGCAGCTCGAGGTGCTCGCGCAGATGGAGAGCCCGAAGCTCGTGCTCTCCGACACGATGAACTACTGGATCGCGCGCAAGCCGGACCGGGTCATCGAGGTGCTGCGCCGCGTCGACGTGGCGCTGCTGAACGAGGAGGAGGCGCGCGCGCTGGCGGGCGAGACGCAGCTCGTGAAGGCGGCCGACCGGCTGCTCGACCAGGGCGCCCGTTCCGTGATCATCAAGAAGGGCGAGCACGGCGCGCTGTTCCGCTCCCGGAAGGAGCGGTTCATCACGCCGGCCTTCCCGGTCGAGGCGCTCACCGATCCGACCGGGGCCGGGGACTCGTTCGCCGGCGGCTTCCTCGGCATGCTGGCGCGGTCGGGCGAGCAGGACGGCGACACCCTGCGCCAGGCGATGGCCTGCGGCACCGCGATGGCCTCGCTGGCCATCGAGTCGTTCAGCCCGCGGCGCCTCATGGAGACCGACACGAGCGAGATCACGTCGCGGGTGGGTCAGCTCCACGGCATGGTCCACTTCGACCTGCGCCCGATGTTCTGATTGGAAGTTATCCGGTATAACGGTCTGGATGGCTGTGGTAGGCTCTTCACGCGAGTTCGACACCACCGAGACAGGAGTCTGGCCGTGAACACGACCACCACCGTGGCCGCACGCGCAGAAGCTGCCATCCGTCGCCTCCAGGGCATCGAAGGTGTACGCGTCGAAGCCGAAGGCAACTCCATTCGTGCCATCCACATCCTCGCCCCCCCGGGTCGCCCGGCGAAGACCTACGTCCGCGACGTGCAGACGGCGCTGCAGACGCAGCTCGGGGTATCGATCGACTTCCGCGTCGTGTCCGTGGCGTTTACACGCGGCGAACTCGACGCCGAACCCGCGGAGCGTCCCGTCGAGTCCGTGGCCAGCCCGACGCCCGCTGCCGCGCCGGTCGCCGAGCCCGAGCCACCCGCCCTGCGGGATGACCGGATCCGATTCGAAAGCGTGAACCTGTTCGTTTCGGGACCGCGCACGCAGGCCCAGGTCGAGCTCCGTTGGAAGGGGCTTCCGCGCATGGGCAGCGCCTCCGGCTGGAGCACGCGCGACGAGTCGCACCGGCTGGTCGCGCAGGCCACCGCGACCGCGGTGCAGGAGTTCCTGGCCGACCCGGTCGCGCTGAGCGTGCAGGGCGTGGAATTCGTCGACGTGGGCCGCTCGAAGGTGGCGATCGTGTCGCTGTCGCTGCTGGCGCACCGGCAGGAGCGCCTGCTCACCGGGAGCTGCTCGATCGAGCAGGACACGCCGCAGGCCGTCGTACTTGCGACGCTGGCCGCATTGAACCGTGTCGTCGGCGGACTTTCCGTGAAGGAGCCGACGGAGTACGTTCTGCGCCCGTCGTTCTAGGTTCCCCGCCGGCGGGCCGGCCGCACCGGACGCCGCAGGGGACCATCCAGTTTTCGGAGACCGGCATCGGACGAGGAGGGAGAGCGGAGCGAAGAAGCCACATCCAGCGAAGCGGACGCACCCGTGAGAGTTCAACAAGAGCTCATGGAGATCACCGTAAAGGAGGTGGCGTCTGTGGAGGATCTGCTTCTCGAGCTTCTGTCGCTGCTGGGCAAGGCGGGCTGGTAATCCAGGCCGCGCGCTGAGTCGCGTACCCTGAACCCCTCCGATCCGGTGTCGGTCTCTCGAACTTCAGCGGGCCGACCGCGAGGCCGAAAACCACGCCGTGAGTGAATCCGCGCCGTACCGGCACCCCTGGCTCTTCCGGCTGTACTACGCCGCCGTCCTCGGGGGAGCCCTCGCCCTGATGGTGATGACGCCGCACGGCGTCATGCCCTCCGTGTTCGTGCTCGTCGGCGCCCTCGTACTGCTGGCCATGAGCGAGTCCGGCCCGGTCGAACTTCCGGTGGGCGGCTACGCCACCGCCGGCACCGTTTTCGACTTCCCGATGGTGCTGCTGCTCGGTCCGTTCTGGACCGCCGCCGTGGACGTGGTCGCGACGCTCGGCGTGCAGGGGCTGTGGCTTCGCAAGCCGGTGGAGCGGGTGCTGCACAACGCCGCGCTCTACACGCTGACCTATTTCGCCACAGCCACCGCCTGGGTGATGGCGGGCGGGCAGCTGGGGCAGATGCACTTCCCGCGGGACGCGTGGCCACTCGTGGTGGCGGGTGCGGTGTACTTCGCGACGAACTCGGTGCTCGTCTCGATGGTGCTCGGCCTCACGGTGGGTCCGAACCCGCTGCGCGTGTGGCGGCGGAACTTCCAGCAGGGGCTCGTGCACCACCTGGCGTTCATCACGCTGGGCTCGCTCGTCGGCATCGTGTGGACCACCGCCGGCCCCTGGGGCCTGCTGCTGTTCGCGCTGCCGTTCCTGGTGATCCGGTACTCGTTCAAGCTGTACGTGGAGCTGAAGAGCGACCTCAAGGACTTCGTGCGCACGCTGACGGAGGTGCTCGAGGAAGTCGATCCGTACACGAGGCACCACTCGGTGCGCGTGGCGGAGTACTCGGTGCGCCTGTCGCGCGGCCTGAAGCGGCCCGAACGCGAGGTGGAGGAGATCGAGTACGCGGCGCTCGTGCACGACCTGGGCAAGATCGGCCCGCAGCACCAGCACATCCTGCAGAAGCCCGGCTCGCTCACGCACGAGGAACAGCGCACGCTGCGCGCGCACCCGGCGGCGGGCGCCGAGATCGTGGCCAAGGTGCGCGCGCTGCGGCGCGTCGCCGAGATCGTGCGCAGCCACCACGAGCGCCCCGACGGGCAGGGCTACCCGTTCGGACTGCGTGCCGAGGACGTGCCGATCGGCGCGCGGATCCTGAACGTGGCCGACGCCTACGACGCGATGACCTCCGACCGGCCGTACCGCCGGGCGCTGCCCGTGGACGCGGCGCTGCGCGAACTGCAGCGCGGCGCCGGCACGCAGTTCGACCGCGCGGTCGTGGAGTGCCTGCTCCGCCTGTACGAAGGCGGGCAGTTCCCGCTGATCCCGAGCCCGAGCAGCGAGGACCTGCTGCTGCTGCGCTACCGCGGGCGTTCCGCCGGCGCCTGATGCGCTACCGCGACGCCGGCGTCGACGTTTCGCGCAGCGATGCGCTGAAGGACGACCTCGTCCAGCGCGTGAAGTCCACGTGGGGCCCGGCCGTGCGCCCGCTCGTCGGCGGCTTCGCCGGCGTCATGGGATTCCCGGGCGGACGCACGCTCGTCGCGGCCACCATGGACGGGGTCGGCACGAAGCTCCACCTGGCCAGGGACGCGGGCCGGCTCGCCGACGCGGCCGCGGACCTCGTCTACCACGGCGCCGACGACCTGCTGGTGCACGGCGCCGAGCCGCTCGCGTTCCTCGACTACGTCGCGCAGGCGCGGCTGGAGCCCGAAACGGTGCTCGCGGTGGTCGACGGCCTCGCGCGCGCGTGCCGCGAGGTGGGCGCGGCGCTGCTGGGCGGCGAGACGGCCGAGATGCCCGACACGTACCTGCCGGGCGTCGTGGACGTGGCGGGCTGCATGCTGGGCACGGTCTCCGACGAACTCCTGCTGGACGGCTCGCGGCTCGCCCCGGGCGACCGGCTGCTGGGCCTGGCGAGCGACGGCCTGCACACGAACGGCTACTCGCTCGCGCGTCGCGTCCTCGCCGCCCGTGGCCTGGCGCTCGACGCGCCGCTGCCCGGCGGGGCGGGCGAGAGCCTCGCGGACGCGCTGCTCGCGCGGCACCGCTGGTACGGCCCGTCGCTCGCGCCGCTCGTGCGCGCGGGCCGCGTGCGCGCCATGGCGCACGTCACCGGTGGCGGCGTGGCGGGCAACCTCGTGCGCGTGCTGCCGAAGGGCTGCCGCGCGATCGTCGACGCCGGAACGTGGCCGCGTCCCGCGGTGTTCCGCTGGCTGATCGAGGCGGGTGAGGTGCCCGAGGACGACGCGCGCCAGGCGCTGAACCTCGGGCTCGGCATGGTCGTTGCCGTGTCGCCCGCCGACGAGGGGGACGTGACCCGGGCGCTCGTCGCCGCGGGCGAGCGCGTCCACGCGATCGGCATGCTCGAAGCCGGCGAGCGCGAGGTGCGCTGGGCCTGACGCCCGCGATCCCCGCGTACGCGTGGGGAGGGGCGGATGGAGCGGGAGCGGCGCACGGAAGCGCGCGAGGCCGAGTGCCCGGCGCTGGTGGGGGAATCGGCCGCCTGGTGCGAGGTCGTGCGCGCGTTGCCGCGCATCGCCGCGAGTGGCCTGCCGGTGCTCGTGCTCGGCGAGACCGGCACGGGCAAGGAGCTGGTCGCGCGGGCGCTGCACGCCCTCAGCGTGCGACGGCGCGCGGCGTTCGTGGCGCACAACTGCGGGGCCACGCCGGACTCCCTGATCGAGAGCGAGCTGTTCGGCCACGCCCGCGGCGCGTTCACGGGCGCAATCCACGACCGGGCGGGCCTGTTCGAATCCGCCGACAAGGGCACGCTGTTCCTGGACGAGATCGGGGACGCGAGCGCGCTGCTGCAGATGAAGCTCCTGCGCGTGCTGCAGGAGGGCGAGGTGCGTCGCGTGGGCGACGTGCGCGTGCGCCAGGTCGACGTCCGGCTGGTGGCCGCCACGCACCAGCCACTCGAACGCGCCGTCGCGGCCGGGCGATTCCGCGCCGACCTGTGGTTCCGGCTGAACGCCGTGCAGCTGCGCCTGCCCTCGCTGCGCGAGCGCCCGGGCGACGTGCTGGTGCTGGCGCGGCACTTCCTCGCGGACGCGGCGCGGCGCATCGGCGCGCCGCCGCCGCAGCTGTCACCGGCGCTCGTCGAACTGCTGCTGCGGCACCCGTGGCCCGGCAACGTGCGCGAACTGGCGAACGCCTGCCTGTTCGCGGTGCGCGTGGGCGGTGCCACCGACCGCGTGCTGCCCGAGCACTGGCCGGAGCCGGCGCTCGCCGGCGCGGTGGCCGAGGGCGCCGGCCTGCACGCCGAGACGCGTGCGCTCGAGCAGCGCCGGCTGCGT
The DNA here is from genome assembly GCA_044223135.1 of Candidatus Eiseniibacteriota bacterium. Lineage (GTDB taxonomy): Bacteria > Eisenbacteria > RBG-16-71-46 > RBG-16-71-46 > RBG-16-71-46 > JBGAMH01. The sequence goes on from JBGAMH010000012.1 coordinate 9,245, forward strand.
GAAGCGCTGCGCCGCACGCGCGGCAACAAGACGCAGGCGGCGCGCGCGCTCGGGCTGTCGCGCCAGGGCCTGCTGAAGAAGCTGCGGCGCTACGGACTGCAGCCCGGAACCGCCGCTCCCGAGCTTGACGGTGCGGGGGCCGATGACTAGCTTGCGCGCACGCTCCGCGCGGGGTGCTCCGGCGCTCCGACGCGGTCCGCACGAGGCGCAGGGAAGCGCGCGAGCGCGCGCATGTCACCGGGAGGTCGCGTGGCCAGGAAGAGTCTCCGCATCGGGCTCGTCGGGGTGGGCGCTGCGGCGCAGATCAACCACATCCCCGCGCTCAAGAAGACCGAGGGGTTCGAGCTGGTCGCCCTGTGCGACCACGATCCCGAGAAGGCGCAGCGCGTGGCGCAGAAGTTCTCGGTGCCGAAGGCCTACGGCCGCATCGAGGACCTGCTCGCCGACGACGACGTGGACGTGGTCGACCTGTGCACGCCGAACTACCTGCACGCGCCCATGGCGTCGGCGGCGCTGGACGCCGGCAAGCACGTATTGTGCGAGCGCCCGCTCGCGCGCAGCGCCGACGAGGCCGCGGCCATGGTGAAGGCGGCGAAGAAGGCCGACCGCACGCTCATGTGCGCCGTGCAGCACCGCTTCCGCGCCGACGCGCAGCTGCTGCGCAAGTTCGTCGACAAGGGCGACCTCGGCGACATCTTCATGGCCAAGGCCGGCTGGCTGCGGCAGAAGACCGAGTGGGACTCCGACGAGTGGCGCCGCCAGAAGCGCGAGTCCGGCGGCGGCGTCGTGATGGACCTCGGTTTCCAGATGCTCGACCTGTCGCTGTGGGTGCTCGGCAGCCCGAAGGTCAGCGCGGTCACGGCGAGCGTGCATCGCAGCAAGAAGGGCGAGGTCGAGGATTCGGCGACCGCGTTCCTGCGCCTCGAGTCCGGCGCCACGCTCACGCTGGAGCTGACGTGGGGCCTGCTCATGGAGAAGGACTTCGCCTACCTGAACCTGTTCGGCTCGGGCGGCGCCGCGCTGCTGAATCCGTTCCGCGTGCACAAGGGCATGCACGGCACCCTGGTCAACGTGACGCCCACGCAGGAGCCGTCGCGCAACCAGTACCGGCTGTCGATGGAGGCGCAGGTGTCGCACTTCGCCGACGCGCTCCGCTCGGGCAAGAAGCCGATGGGCTCCGCGGAGGAGATCCTTCCCGTCATGGAACTGATGGACGCGATCTACCGGAGCGCCGAGCAGGGCAAGGAAGTCAAGGTCGGGTGATCCGGCCCGCCCGCCGGGACCTGCTGCTCGCCGCCGCGTCGGGGCTCGCCCTCGGCGCGGCGTTCCTGCCCGCGCCCCTGGCGCCGCTCGCGTGGGTGGCGCTCGTGCCGCTGCTCGCGGCGCTCGACCGGCGTGTCGCGGACCGCGCCGTCGGGCTGCGCGGGCTGTTCGCGGTGGGTTACGCGGGTGGCGTGGCGTTCTTCCTCGCCGGTACGCACTGGATCGCGCTGCTCACCGACGTCGCCATGACGGTGCCGGCCCTGAAGTACGTGGGCTGGACGCTCGCGGCGCTCTACCTGGGGCTCTACTGGGGGCTCGCCGCGCTGCTCGCGGGCGTGCTCGCGCGTCGCAGCGGCGTGCCGGCGCGCTGGACGTTCGCGGTGGCGATGCTGCTGGTGGAGGAGCTGCGCGGCTCGGGCGAGCTGGGCTTTCCGTGGTTCCAGCCCGGCTACACGCAGGGCTCGCTGCCGCCGGTGCTGCAGCTGGCGGCGCTCGGCAGCGTCACGCTGGTCACGCTGTGGGTGCTGCTCGTGAACGGCGCGCTCGCGCACGCGTGGACGCGCCGCACGCGCGCCGCGGCGATCGTCGCGCTGGGGCTGCTCGCGCTGCCGTTCGCGAACCCGGGGGCGTGGCGCGCGGTCCGCGAAGCCGCCCCGGCGGCTGCGCCCGGGCGGGCGCTCCGCCTGCTGCTGGTGCAGGCCGACATCCCCGGCGAGGTGAAGTGGTCCGGGCAGCACCAGATGGAGATCCTCGGGACGTTTCTCGCGATGAGCGACTCGGCGGTGCGGTCGGGGGCGCGCGAGGGCGAGCCGCAGCTCGTCGTCTGGCCCGAGACCGCCACCGGCAGCTACCTGCGGCGCCAGCCCGAGCAGGCGATCGAGGTGGCCCGGTTCGCCACGCGCACCGGCGCGCCGGTGTTCACGGGCTACGCCGACTACACGTTCGACGCCACCGGCAAGCCGCGTCCCTACAACTCCGCGGGGCTGTTCCTGCCGGGCGGTGAGATCAGCGAGCCGTACGCGAAGCGGCACCTGGTGCCGTTCGGCGAGCGGATGCCGTTCCAGGGTCTGATCCCGGCGCTCGGCAAGCTGGAACTCGGGCAGGCCGAGTGGGTGCCGGGCGCGCGCTCGGTGCAGTTCGGCAGCGAGGCGGGGCCGTTCTCGTGCCTGATCTGCTTCGAGTCGATCTTCCCGGACCTCGCGCGGCGCGACGTGCTCGCGGGAGCGCGCTGGCTCGTGGTGGTGACGAACGACGAGTGGTTCGGCAACAGCGCGGCGTTGTACCAGCACGCGGCGATGTCGCCGTTTCGGGCCGTCGAGACGGGCGTGCCGCTGGTGCGCGTGGCGAACACGGGCGTGACGGCGGTGTTCGACAGCCACGGCCGCGTCCAGGCGCAGGCGCCGGTGTTCGTGCCCGCGGTGCTCGAGGCGCGGCTCGACCGCGACGAGGCCGCGCGCTGGAAGCCGACGCCGTTCGTGCGCTGGGGGGACTGGCCCGGGATGCTCGCGGCCGTCGCCGCCGTGCTGCTGCTGCTGCGCCGCTGGCGCGACTGACGTTCGCGGGTCGCGCGCCGCACCGGGAGGCGCGCGACCCGCGTGCGGGCGTCAGTCGAGCGGCGCCACGCGGCCGTCGGTGAAGTGGTAGACGGCGGTCACCAGCTTCAGGTGACCCTTCTCCACGGCGTCGCGGAGCACGGGGCTCCGCAGCAGCAGGTCGCGCGCGCTCTGCTGCGCGTTCGCCGCGATCGCGTGGTCGAGCAGCTCGTCGCCGGCCCAGTGCACCCGCGCCGCCTCCACCGCGGGGGAAATGTGGTCCACGATCGCGCGCAGGTTGTCGCTCGGCAGCTCGCCGCCGGCGATGGTGGCCTTCACCGCGCCGCACGCATCGTGGCCGAGCACCACCAGCAGGTGCACGCCGAGGTGTTCGACGGCGTATTCGAGCGAACCGAGCGCCACGGGATCGGCGATGTTGCCGGCGGTGCGCACCACGAACAGGTCGCCGAGCGACTGGTCGAACAGCAGTTCCGGCGGGCACCGGCTGTCGGCGCATCCGAGCACGATCGCGCGCGGGTGCTGGCCGGCGCGGAGCGACTCGCGCTCCTGCACGAGCGGGCGCGAACTCGCCTTGCCCTGGGCGAACCGGGCGTTGCCGTCGATCAGGTCCTTCCACGTCGCCCACGCGGTCTCGGCGCCGTCGCCGTGCAGCGAACCGACGGTGGCCGCTTCGGGTGCGCGGGCGGGGCCCGCATGCGCGAGCGCTTCCGCCGTGGCGGGAACGGCGGCGGGCGCGGCGACGCGCGCGGGAGCGGCGGCCGGCGCGGCGGCGTGCGCCGGTGCGGCGTGTTCGTGCGCGGAGGGCGCGGCCGGGATGGCGGCGAGGTGCTCGCGCACGCGCGCGTTGACGGCGCGGCGCAGCGAATCGGCGGACTCGGGCCCCAGCGGGCGGGGACTCGGACGGCCTGCGGCGAGCGTCGCGACGAGGATGGTGGCCGCGACGAACCAGCGAATGACGGCGGGCATGGATGCACTCCCGGTGAGGATCCGGACGACGAACGCGCCCGGCGGGAGGGGACCGCCGTGGAGTCCCCGGGATGGGGACCCCGTTGTTTTCGGCCACCTCACCCCCGGGATTGAGCCCGCGGGCGTTGACAGCCCCCGGGGTCGACCCTAGATTCCGGCCTCCCGCTCTACCCGCCATCCTCGCCTGGAGGCCATCGAAGTGTCGCCAGCCACACCGGAAGGTGTCCGTGCCGTGACGCGGACGACCGGGGGGCGCCCATGAGCCGCACCGTTGCGGTCCTCGGCGCGACCGGCCTGGTCGGACGAGCCATGATCGCGCTCCTCGAGGAGCGCCGGTTCCCGCTGGAGCGGCTGGTCCTGCTCGCGAGTGAACGCTCGGCATCGGTGCGCATCCCGTTCCGCGGGTCGGAGATCGCGGTCGAGGCCGTGAGCCAGGGCTCCTGGGCGGGTGTCGACGTGGCGCTGTTCGCCGGGGGCAACGAGGTGAGCCAGCGCTGGGCCCCGGTCGCCCAGGCCGCGGGCGCGGTGGTGATCGACAACAGCAGCGCGTTCCGCTACGTGGACGGCATCCCGCTCGTGGTGCCCGAGGTGAACGCGCACGCGCTGGCGTCGCGTCCCACGCTGATCGCGAATCCGAACTGCTCCACGATCCCGATCACGCTGGCGCTCGCGGCCCTGCGCCCGCTCGCGCGCGTCGTGCGGCTGAGCGTGGCCACCTACCAGTCGGTCTCGGGAGCGGGCAGCGACGCGCTCGTGGACCTCGACGACGGCGTGCGCGCGGGGCTCGAGGGCACGCCGCCGGCGCGCGCGGGCGGGCTGCCGCCGTTCGCGTACAACGTGATCCCGCAGATCGACCGCTTCGAGTCGAACGGCTACACGCGCGAGGAGATGAAGGTGGCCTGGGAGTGCCGCAAGATCCTCGACCTTCCGGACCTGCCCGTGGTGTGCACCGCCGTGCGCGTGCCGGTGCGCGTGGGGCATTCGGAGCACGTGCAGGCCACGTTCGACCGCCCCGTGAGCCCCGACGCGGCGCGCGCCGCCTGGCGTGCGTACCCGGGGCTCGTCGTGGTGGACGACCCGGCGGCGGGTCGCTACCCGATGCCGCTGGACGTGGCCGGACGCGACGAGGTGCTGGTGGGGCGCGCGCGCGCGGATCTCGGCGACCCGAACGGGCTCGTGTTCTTCCTGGCTTCGGACAACCTGCGCAAGGGCGCGGCGCTGAACGCGATCCAGATCGCCGAACACTGGTGCGGGCTCTCGGCGCAGGTGCTGTGACGGAACGGACCTTCCGGCTGACGGTGGCTTACGACGGCACGGACTTCCACGGCTGGCAGATCCAGCCGGGCGTGCGAACCGTGCAGGGAGAGCTGGGGCGTGCGGTGAGCGAGGCGCTGGAGATTCCCGGCCTGCGCGTGCACGGCGCGGGGCGCACCGACACGGGCGTTCACGCCCGCGGCCAGGTCGCGTCGTTCTCGGCGGTCACGGCGCTGCCGGCGCACGCGCTGCCCCCGCTCGTCGGCCGCCGGCTGCCGCACGACGTGCGCGTGGTGGACGCCGCCGAGATGCCGGCGGGCTTCCACGCGCGGCACTCGGCCCGTGCGCGGCGCTACGTGTACCGGTTGCTCGACCGCGAGGACGTGCTGTGGCGGCGCTTCGCGTGGTGCCCCGGCCGCGCTCCGGCGCTCGAGCCGCTGCAGGCCGCCGCGACTCCGCTCGAGGGCACGCACGACTGCTCGTCGTTCCAGTCGGTGAGCCGGCAGCCGGCCGACCCGGTGTGCCGCGTGGACCGGGCGCGCTGGGTACGCTGGGAGGCCGGGCTGGCGTTCGAAGTGCAGGCGGATCATTTCCTGTATCACATGGTGCGCAACGTGGTGGGAGCCTCGCTCGTGGCCGCCCGCACGCCGGATCCGGCGGCGGCGATGCGCGGGGTGCTGGAAGCGCGCGATCGTGCGCGCGCGGGGGCCATCGCACCGCCCGAGGGCCTGTGCCTGGAGGCGGTGGTCTACGAGGGGAGCGAGGCTTGAGGCTCATGACGCGGTTGTCCGTGGCACTGGTCTTCGTGGTGGGAGCGGCGATGGGCGTGGGCGCCATGGCCGCGGTGCAGCGCGGTGCGGGTGGCGCGGCGAAACCGCCGGCCGCGCCGGCGACCTCGATCTCGGCGTCGCGCGGCAGCGCGATCGTGAGCGCGGCGCAGCGCGTGAGCCCGGCCGTCGTGTCGGTCAGCGTGATCGCGTCGCGCACGGTGCGCGTCGATCCGTTCGGCGGGATGTTCCGCGACGACTTCTTCGACCGCTTCTTCCCCCAGAGCGAGTACCGCCAGCGCGTGCCCGGGCTGGGCTCGGGGGTGATCGTGAACGCGTCGGGCATCACGCTGACGAACTCGCACGTGATTCGCGACGCCGAGCAGATCCGCGTGAACCTGCCCGACGGGCGGCACTTCGACGCGAAGGTGCTGGGCGACTCGCCCGTCTACGACCTCGCGGTGCTGCAGATCCTGGACGCGAAGGACCTGCCGGTGGCGCCGCTCGGCAACAGTGATTCGCTCGTGGTCGGCGAGTGGGCGATCGCGATCGGCAACCCGTTCGGCTACCTGCTCGACGACTCGCAGCCCACCGTGACGGCCGGCGTGGTGAGCGCCACGAAGCGCGACATCAAGTCGGAGGCCTCGCAGTCGGGCGTGTACAAGAACATGATCCAGACCGACGCGGCCATCAATCCGGGCAACTCGGGTGGTGCGCTCGTGAACGGCGACGGCGAGGTGATCGGCATCAACGCGTTCATCTTCACGCAGGGCGGCGGATCGATCGGGCTCGGCTTCGCGATCCCGATCAACCTCGCGAAGCGCCTGCTCGAGGAGATCCGCGTGTACGGCCGCGTGCGCGCGGCGTGGCCGGGACTGCAGGTGCAGCCGGTGACGGAGTACCTGGCGCAGCGGCTCGGCTGGCGCGACCTCGGCGGACTGGTGGTGACGCGCGTGGCCGACGGCGGACCGGCGGCGAAGGCGGGGCTCAAGCCGGGCGACCGCATCCGCAAGGTGAACGGGCGCGTGACCGACAGCCTCGACGACGTGCAGGGCATCATGTACGGCGCGGGCGTGGGCGACGTGCTGACGCTGGACGTGGAGCGCGAGGGGCGCACGTTCACGGCGCGCGTGACGCTGGCCGAGGCGCCGGGAGCGGGACAGTGATCGAACGCTACGCGCGGCCCGAGATGGCCGCCGTGTGGGCGGACGAGCGGCGGCTGGAGCTGTGGCTGGACGTCGAGCTGGCGGCGACGCGGGCGCGCGAGCACCGCGGCGACGTGCCGGCGGGCACGGCCGACCGCGTGCGCGCGACCGCGCGGCTCGACCTCGCGCGCATGCTCGAGATCGAGGGCGAGGTGCACCACGACGTGATCGCTTTCCTGTCGATGGTGGCCGAGTCCGTGGGCGACGACGCGCGCCACCTGCACACGGGGCTCACCTCGTCGGACCTGGTGGACACCGCGCTCGCCGCGCAGATCCAGCAGGCGGGCGTCGTGCTGCGGCGTTCGCTCGTGCGCGTGCGCGCGGCCGCGTGGGAGCTGGCGCAGCGCCACCGCCGCACGCCGATGGTGGGGCGCACGCACGGCGTGCACGCGGAGCCGATCACGTTCGGGCTCAAGTGCCTGCTGTGGAGCGAGGAGCTCGCGCGCGGCCTCGTGCGCCTCGACGGCGCGCTCGCCGGCACGGCGGTGGGCAAGTTCTCGGGCGCGGTCGGAACGCTCGCGCACCTGCCGGCCGAGGTCGAGACGGACGCGCTCGCCTCGCTCGGCCTCGCGCCGGAGCCGGTGGCGAACCAGGTCGTGCAGCGCGACCGCCACGCGGCGCTGCTCGCGGCGCTCGCGGTGACGGGCGGCACGCTCGAGAAGATCGCGCTCGAGATCCGGCACCTCATGCGGACGGAGGTGCGGGAGGCCGAGGAGCCGTTCACCGAGAAGCAGAAGGGTTCCTCCGCCATGCCGCACAAGCGCAACCCCGTGCGCTGCGAACGAGTGTGCGGGCTCGCGCGGCTGCTGCGCGCCTACGCGCTCGCGGGCTTCGAGAACCAGCCGCTGTGGCACGAGCGCGACATCAGCCACTCGTCGGTCGAGCGCGTGATCCTCCCGGACGCATTCCTCGCCGCGGACTTCATGGCGCACGACCTCGCGTACGTGCTCGAGGGCCTGCGCGTGCACCCCGAGCGGATGCGCGCGAACCTCGACGCGGGTGGCGGGCTGGTGTTCTCGCAGCGCGTGCTGCTGGCGCTGACGGGCGCGGGGCTCGCGCGCGACGAGGCCTACCGGGTCGTACAGCGGCACGCGCTGGCGGCGTCGGACGGCGGGGCGCCGTTCCGCGCCGCGCTGGAGTCGGACCCGGTGGTGGAGCGCACGCTGTCGCCGGCGGCCCTGGCGGCGTGTTTCGAACTGGACTTCTTCCTCGCGCGCGTCGACGACCTGTTCGCGCGCGCCGGAGCGCCCGCGTGAACGTTCGACTGGCCGAGAAGCCGGCGTACACCGCCGACGAGGCCCGCGACCCGGCCGCCGTGTCGGCGGCACTGCGTGCGCGCGGCGTGTCGCTGGAACCCGCCGAGGTCACGCTGCTGCTGGAACTGCTCGGCCGTCCGCCGCGCTGGGCCGAAGCGGTGCTGTTCGGGATCCTGTGGAGCGAGCACTGCTCGTACAAGTCCACGCGCCACCTGCTGAAGCGGCTGCCCACGCAGGCGCCACAGGTGGTGATCGGGCCCGGCGAGGACGCGGGCGTCGTGGCGCTGCCGGCGCCGTGCGACGACCTCGTGCTGGTGCTGGGGCACGAGAGCCACAACCACCCGAGCCAGGTGCTGCCGGTGGAGGGCGCCGCGACGGGCGTGGGCGGCATCGTGCGCGACATCGTCTGCATGGGCGCGGAGGTGGTCGGCGCCATGGACTGCCTGCGCTTCGGCGACCCGCGTGCGTCGGTGCACGTGCGCGACGTCGTGCGCGGCGTGGTCGAGGGCGTGGCCACGTACGCCGACGCGCTCGGCGTGCCGAACCTGGGCGGCGACACGTGCTTCGACGCCGGTTACGACCAGAACTGCCTCGTCAACGCGATCGCCGTCGGGCTCGCGCCGGCCGACGGCGTGCTGCGCAGCCGGGTGCCCGAGGGCGAGGGGCCCTGGGCGTTCGTGCTCGTGGGCAAGCCGACCGACGAGAGCGGCTTCGGCGGCGCGGCGTTCGCGTCGGGTGAACTGGGGCAGGAGGACCAGCGCGGCGCCGTGCAGTTGCCGGACCCGTTCCTGAAGCGCGTGCTGAACGTGGCCACGTACGAAGTGTTCCGCCGCGTCCGCGCGCGCGCGATCCCGTGCGGGTTCAAGGACCTGGGCGCGGGCGGCATCGCCTGCGCGACCAGCGAACTGGCGGCCGCGGGCGGTTGCGGCGCCGAGATCCAGCTGGACCGGGCGCACCGCGTGGAGCGTGAACTGGCGCCCGAAGTGCTGCTGTGTGCCGAGACGCAGGAGCGCTACTGCTGGGTCGTGCCCGAGCACTTCGCGGCCGAGCTGTGCGCGCTCTACGAGCAGGAGTTCGCGCTCGGCCGCGTGCATCCGGGCGCCGGCGCCCGCGTGATCGGCCGGGCGACGCCGGGTTCGCGCTACCACGTCACGTGGAACGGCGAGACGCTCGTCGACTGCACGGCGGAGGCGATCACCACCAGCCCGGCGCCGAACGCCGGCGGCGCGCGCGGGCGCGTCGCGCCGCTCGCGCGCCCGCCGCCGTTGCTCTTCGGCGCGCGGCGCGCCTGCTCGCTGCTCGGCTCGGTCAGCGGCTCGCGCAGTACCTCTATCGCGCCTGGCTGCAGGTGCAGGCGCGCGTAGCTGCGGCCCGGCGAGGCCGGCGAGCTTGAAGGGTGTGCGCGTGCAGCCCGACCGGCCGACCGGGCTCGCGTTCGCGACGGCAGCAGCCTGGTGCGCTGGCGAACGGCGCTCGGCGCCGAACGCGGCGGAGGCCGCGCGCAACGTGGCCGTGACCGGGGCCCGGCCGTGGGCGCTTACCGACTGCCTGAACTTCGGGCACCCGGAGGACCCGGCGGTGATGGCCGACCTCGAGGCGTCCATCGAAGGCCTGGCGCGCGCCGCGTGGGTGCTCGGGGCGCTGGCCTCGCCGGGCCACGCGCTGCCGTTCGTGAGCGGCAACGTCAGCCTGTACAACCAGGTCGGCGCGCGGGCCATCCCGCCGTCGCCGATCGTGATGTGCGCCGGCGTGCTGCGCGACGTGACGATGGCGCTGGGGCAGGGGCTGCGCGCGAGCGGGCACGCGCTCGTGCTGGTGGGCGAGCCGCGGCATTCGCTCGAGGGCACGCTGGCCGAGCGCGAGCTGCTCGGGCGCGCGGGCGGCGCGCCGCCCCCGCTCGACCTGGCGCGCGAGGCGCGGCTGCACGAGTGCGCGGTGGCCGTGGCCGAGGCGCGCGCCGCGCTGGCCGCGCACGACGTGTCCGACGGCGGGCTCGCGATGACCGTGGTCGAGATGATGCTGGCCGCGCCGCCCGAGCGCGGGCTCGGGGTGGAGCTGAACGTGGACGTGCTCGAGTGCCCGGCGTGGGAGGCGCTGTTCGCCGAGGACTCGGCGATCCTGTACGAGACGAGCTTCGAGCGCATGCCGCGGTTGCTGCAGATCGCGCGCGAGCGCGGGCTCGCCACGTGGCCGGTGGGCGCGGTGTCGTCGCACGGCCGGCTGCGCGTGCGCGTGCCGGGATCGGGCGAGGTGGAATGGTCGCGCGCCGAACTGGAGCGCGCGTCGCAGCGCGCGCTCGCGCGGCTCTGGAACGAGGAGGACGCATGACGCCGCGCATCGCCGTGGTGCAGTTCCCGGGCGTGAACTGCGAGGCCGAGTCGGTGCGCGCGCTCGAACGCGTCGGGCTCGCGGGCGAGGTGTTCCTGGCCACGCGACCGGCCCGCGAGCTCTCGGTGTTCGACGGCTACCTGCTGCCGGGCGGCTTCTCGTACCAGGACCGCGTGCGCGCCGGGGCGCTCGCCGCGAAGGACGCGCTGCTCGACACGCTCGCGGCCGAGGCGGGCCGCGGCAAGCCGGTGCTGGGCATCTGCAACGGTGCGCAGGTGCTGGTGGAGGCCGGACTCGTACCGGGGCGCGGCGCCGTGGAGCTGGCGCTCGCGCGCAACCGCATGCCCGGGCGGACGGGCTATCTCGCGCGCTGGGTGTACTGCCGCGTGGAGGCGTCGCCGTGCGTGTTCACCGCGCACCTGGCGCCGGGCACGGTGCTGCCGCTGCCCGTGGCGCACGGCGAGGGGCGGTTCACGTCGTCGTCGCCGCGCGCGGTGGCCGCGCTCGTGCGGCGCGGGCAGGCGCCGCTGCGGTACTGCGACGTGTCGGGCTCTCCGGCGCGCCGCTTCCCGGCCAATCCGAACGGCGCGGAGTCGGCGGTGGCCGCGGTCTGCAACGAGTCGGGACACGTGCTCGCGATGATGCCGCACCCCGAGCGCGTGCTCGACCTGGGCGCGATCGCGCGCGACATCGCCGGCGCGTGGGGCGAGCGGCGAGACGCCGCGATCGAGGCGGGCGGCGACGCGCCGTTCGCCGACGCGCCGGGGCTGGAGCTGTTCCGCGGCTTCGCGCGCGCGCTGGAGGCGGTGTGAGCACGGCGATCGTCACCGTCGCGCAGGCGTGGATCGCGCTGCGCTCCGAGGACCCCGAGGCCGATTCGGCCCTCGCGGTGGCGCGCCGCGACCTCGAGGCCGCGCGGCGCCTGGTGTCACTGCGGCGTCTGCGGCTGTTCGAGCTGGCCGGTGCGCTGCCCGACGACGCGACGCTGGCCACGCGGCTGCACGAGTCGACGCGCTTCTACAACCCGGCGAAGGAGCGCTGCGCGGTGCGCACGCGCGCGGACGAGCGTGCGCCGCTCACGGCCGACGAGCGGGCGCTGCTCGTGGTGGAGCGCGGCGGGGCGCGGCGGCCGGCGGCCGAGCGCTGGTGGCGGCACGCCACCGGCGAGCGGGTGGAGGTGGTGGAGGCGACCGTCTGGGTGCTCGGCTTCGAGCCCGGCGCGGACGCCTCGGAGCTCGCGCGCGAGCTCGCCGTGGTGCGCGACCGGCGCCACGGGCTGTTCTGCAATCCGCACTTCCAGGATTGGGCGCTGGCCACGGGCGACGTGCCGTTGCCCTGGATGTCGGCGCCGGGGCGGGCCGCCACGGGACACGAAGGAGGGCTCGACGCATGAACGGCTGGTCGGCGGACAAGGCGTGGCGCGAGGAATGCGGTGTGCTGGCGGCGGTGGGCGTGCCGCGCGCGGCGGAAGTGGTGGCGCTCGGGCTGCACGCGCTGCAGCACCGAGGGCAGGAATCGACTGGCGTGGTGTCGCGCGACGACGCCGGCGAGTTCCACAGCGTGAAGGGCATCGGGCTCGTCTCCGACGTGTACGGCGAGGCCGAGCTCGCGCGCCTGCCGGGCATGCTCGCGATCGGGCACAACCGCTACTCGACCGCCGGCGGGCTGACGCTGGAGAACACGCAGCCGCTTCGCGTGGTGTACCGCGGCGGGGCGCTGGCGCTGGCGCACAACGGCAACCTCACGAACGCGCGCGAGCTGCGGCGCGGGCTCGAGGAGTCGGGGTCGATCTTCCAGACGACGCTGGACACCGAGGTGTTCCTGCACCTGATGGCGCTCTCGCCCACGGACGACGTGGAGGAGGCGCTCGTCGACGCGCTGCGGCAGGTGGAGGGGGCGTACTCGCTCGTGGTGCTCACCCCCGAGGCGGTGTTCGCCGTGCGCGATCCGCACGGGTTCCGGCCGCTCGCGATCGGGCGGCTCGGCGACGGCTACGTGGTGGCCAGCGAGACCTGCGCGTTCGACCTCGTGGGCGCCGACTTCGTGCGCGAGGTGGAGCCGGGCGAAGTCGTCCGGGTGGACCCGCAGGGGCTGCGGGCTCGGCGCGCCCTGCCCGCGGCCGAGCCGCGGCAGCACTGCGTGTTCGAGCACATCTACTTCTCGCGCCCGGACAGCCGTGTGTTCGGCGCGAACGTGGACCGCGTGCGCCGCCGGCTGGGCCACCGGCTCGCCGAGGAGCACCCGGCCGAGGCCGATCTCGTGATCGCCGTGCCGGACTCCAGCAACTCGATCGCGCTCGGATACTCGGAGCGCTCGGGGCTGCCGTTCGAACTGGGCCTGATCCGCAACCACTACGTGGGACGGACGTTCATCCAGCCGCACCAGGCCGGGAGGGACTTCGGCGTCCGCGTGAAGTTCAACCCCGTGCGCGAGATCCTCGACGGCCGCCGCGTGGTGGTGGTGGACGACTCGATCGTGCGCGGCACCACGAGCCGCAAGCTCGTGCGGCTGCTGCGGCGCGCGGGCGCGCGCGAAGTGCACTTCCGGGTCGGCTCGCCGCCGGTGACCCACCCGTGCTTCTACGGCATCGACACGCCGAGCCGCCGCGAGCTGATCGGCGCGCTCAAGACCGTGGACGAGATCCGCGACTACCTCGGCGTGGATTCGCTCGGCTACCTCTCGCTCGACGGCATGCTCGCGTGCGAGGCGGAGCCGAGGCACTTCTGCCGCGCGTGCTTCACGGGGCAGTACCCGGTGACCGTGGACCCGACCAGCGGCAAGCTCGCGCTGGAGCAGATGCGCCGCTCGCCCGCGGGCGCCGGCCGCTGACGGGATCGTTCCGCACCGGGACGCACTTCGCGCTTGACCCGCGCGGGGCGCGCCGCGGATAGTGCCTGTGCCTCGTCGATCGGCGCGTTCGTCGCCCGGCGGTTCCCGCCGGCGCGCCACCACTCACCCCGCGACGCTCCCACCCTCCGCCCGCTTCCTTCGTTGACCGTGCCCGCAGTCCGGACCGGGTCCACCCGTATCGCTGGCCGACCGGGGTGGAGTCCGACCCATGGCATGGAACGACTTCGTCGTCGCCCGGGGCGCGTGCTGCGCGCTCGGGCTGTGTGCACTTCTGTGGACGGCCGCGCGAGCGGCCGAGGCGCCGCCGGCGGCGGGCGGCGTGATCGAGGGCGTGGTCCGGCTGGACGACGGTGAGCCGGCCGCGTACCTGAACGTGATCGTGCCGGTGCTGCAGCGCGGCACGATGACCGACGAGCACGGCCGCTACCGCCTCGCGGTGCCCGCCGGCACGTGGGAGGTGGTCGTCCGCGTGATCGGCCGCGACCCGGTGAAGGCGGTCGTGGTGGTCGCGCGCGGCGGCGTCACGCGCGCCGACCTGCGCGTGGGCGAGGCCCGCGTCGTGCGCCGGATCGACGAGGTCGTGGTGCGCGGCCGACGCAACGACGTGCAGTCGAGCAGCACGCGGCACGCCGTCGACCCGGAGGCGATCCGCACGATGCGGCCCGACGGGATGCAGGAGATGATCGCGAAGCAGGCGGGCGTGACCGCGGCCGCCGACGGGCTGCACGTGCGCGGCGGCCGGAGCGACGAGATCAAGGTGCGGCTGGACGGCGTCGAGATCACCGATCCGCTGCGCGGCCGGAGCGGCGAGTTGCCGCTGTTCGCGGTGGCCGGCGCGGACGTGATCACGGGCGGGCTCGACGCCGAGTACGGCGACGCGCTGTCGGGCATCGTGAACCTGACCACGCGCGAGGGCGGCCCGAAGTTCTCGGGCGACCTGCGCTGGGACACCGACCGCTACGGCGATCCCACGAAGACCTACGAGGACCTGGACCGGCTCGCGCTCGGTGGCGGCGGCCCGACGCCGTGGCGGCGCGTGACGTGGTTCGCGACGTGGGAGGGCGCGTTCAGCCGCGGCTGGCTGCCCACGGCGCTGGAGAACCGCTCGCGCACCGTGCTGGACTTCGTGCAGGTGGGCTTCCGGCCGAACAACCGCATGCGCACCACCGCGAAGCTGGCGTGGACGCCGGCGGAGCCGGACCACGTCACGCTGGAGCGCACCACGAACCGCTCGGTGACCACGCCGTACGACCACATGTGGAGCCGCCGCGGCTGGGTGCGCGTGGTGCCGGAGTCCGTCCGGACCGCGGCGGGCGTGCGCGTGCAGCCGCGCTGGGGCTCGTGGGCCATGGCGGCGCTCGACAGCACGTACGAGGCCATGAACATGGCCGAGCACGTGCCCACCACGGACGACCGCTTCGAGCAGTGGGGGCTGTCGTGGCGGCACACCTGGGACACGCTCACGGTGACCACGGCGCGGCTCGGCACCGTGGCGTACGACACGCGCACGGCGGTGCGCGCGCTCGACCCGTGGGCGTACGACACCGTGAGCCCGTTCTACTGGTCGGGCAACCAGGGCCCGGGCACCGAGGACAACCCGTTCTTCGCGACGCACGGCGACTACCCGCTGTGGGAGCGGCGTTCCACGCGCTCGGCCACGCTCAAGCTGGACGGGAGCACGCGGCACTGGCGGCAGCACCTCGCGAAGGCGGGGATCGAGGCGCGCACGAGCCGGGTGCGGAACCTGTCGCTCGGCGCGCCGAACGCCGAGACGGGAGGCCTGCCCGGAGGCTCGCGTTCGGAGTACGACCACACGTACCCGGAAGCGTCGGCGTACGTGCAGGACCGCTGGACCTTCGAGGGTCTCGTGCTGAACGCGGGACTGCGCTGGGACCTGTTCTCGCCGGGCGACGGCATTCCCGACGATGCGGTGCCGAACGGGCGCTGGAAGGCGCAATGGAGCCCGCGCCTGGGCGTCGCGTACCCGGTGTCGAACCACGACGCGCTCAGCTTCCACTACGCGTGGCGGTTCCAGACCCCCACGCGCAGCTACGTGTTCGAGAGCCGCAGCCCGCGCAGCGGGCTGCCGGTGCGCGGCAATCCCGACCTCGAACCGCAGACGAACGTCGAGTACCAGGCGGCGCTCACGCACCTGTTCACGCGCGAGGTGAACGGCTCGTTCGCGCTGTTCTACAAGGACATCTTCGGGCTCATCACGGCGCGCAGCGAGCGCGACGCCGACGGCAACCAGGTGGCGCGATGGAAGAACGGCGACTACGCGAGCGTGCGCGGTTTCGAGGCGACGCTCGCGCGCACGTTCGACCACCGGCTGGCGGGCGAGATCGCGTACACGTACATGCTCGCGACGGGCGTGGCCTCCGACCCGGCCTCCGCGCTGCAGTTCTACAACGGCGGCCGGCTCTACCTGCCGATCTCCGAGCAGTCGCTGAACTGGGACGAGCGCCAGCGCGTCACGATGCAGGCGACGTTCCGCGAGCGCGGGCACTGGGGGATGAACCTGTCGTGGACGTGGGGATCGGGTCGCCCGTTCACCCCGGCGTGGCGCGACGACCGGCGGTCGGACCCGAAGTGGGTGAACTCCCGCCGCCTGCCGGGCAGCAGCACGCTCGACTGGAGCGGCGACCGGGACGTGCGCGTGTGGGGCCGGGACCTCACGCTGTTCGTGGACGCGCGGAACGTGCTCGACACGCGCTCGGTGGCGGAGCTCGCGCCCGCGAACGCGGCGAACCCGAACGTGGACCAGGGCGTCAGCGACTACACGGCCTACTACACCGAGACGGGCCGCGCGGGCGGGGCGTACCTGCAGGACGTGAACGGCGACCACGTGCTCGACTGGGTCCCGGTGCACGATCCGCGGGTGTGGGGAGCGCCGCGCTCGGTCCGCGTGGGCGTGCAGGCGCGCTTCTGACCGGTCTCCGGGGCGGCCGTTCCGTCCGGCCGCCCCGGGCCGACCGCGTTGACACGCCCGGACGGGGCTACCTAGAGTCGGCCATTCGCCCTGCCGCGCAGTGGTGCGCGGCCGCCCTGCAACCGCCCGGAAGCCCCGCATGTCCCTCCAGCAGCTGATGGATCAGCGCCGCGCCAAGCTCGCCCAGTGGCGCGCGATCGGCGTCGAGCCGTACGCCTACCGATACGAGGTCACCCACCGCGCCGCGGAACTGCTCGCGCGCGGGGAGGCCGTCACCGCCGAGTTCGGCGAACGGGTGCGCATCGCCGGGCGGCTCATGACGATGCGCGGCCACGGCAAGGCGGGCTTCGCGCACGTGCTCGACGAGACCGCGCGCATCCAGGTGTATTTTAAGTCCGACGTGCTCGGCGACCAGTTCGCCCGCTACGAGCTGCTCGACGTGGGCGACTGGGTGGGCATCGAGGGGGCGCTGTTCCGCACGCGCACGGGCGAGATCACGGTGCGCGCCGAACAGGTGGAGCTGCTCGCGAAGTCGATCCGCCCGCTGCCCGAGAAGTGGCACGGGCTCCGGGATCCCGAGACGCGCTTCCGCCAGCGCTACGCGGACCTGTTCGTGAACCTCGACGTGCGCGACGTGTTCCGGCGCCGCGCCGCGCTGATCACCGGCATCCGCGGGTTTCTCGATGGGCACGGCTACCTGGAGGTCGAGACCCCGGTGCTGCAGCCGCTGTACGGCGGCGCATTCGCGCGGCCGTTCGTGACGAAGCACAACGCGCTCGACGTGGACCTGTACCTGCGCATCTCGAACGAGCTGTACCTGAAGCGCCTGGTCGTGGGCGGGCTCGACCGCGTGTACGAGTTCTCGCGCAACTTCCGCAACGAGGGCATGGACCGGTCGCACAACCCGGAGTTCACGCTGCTCGAGTACTACCAGGCGTTCGCCGACGTGCACGACATGATGGAGCTCACCGAGGCGCTCGTGACCGGCGCGCTGCAGAGCGCGTGCGGCACGCTGCAGGTGCCGTACGGCGACCGCACGCTGAACTTCGAGCGGCCGTGGAAGCGCGTGTCGATGCTGGACGCGGTCAGCGAGAAGGTGGGGGAGTCCGTGCACGCCCTGGACGAGGCGAAGCTGCGCCGGCTGTGCCAGGCGCGCGGGCTGCACGCCCGGCCCGGCACCGGCGCGGGCGGGCTGCTCGACGAGCTGTTCAGCGAGCTCGTGCAGCCGGAACTGCAGGACGCCACGTTCCTGGTGGACTTCCCGCTGGAGATCTCGCCGCTCGCCCGCCCCAGCCGCACCACGCCGGGCGTGGTGGAGCGCTTCGAGTTGTTCGCGGCCGGCATGGAGCTGGCGAACGCGTTCAGCGAGCAGAACGACGCCGACGCGCAGCGCGCCGCGTTCGAGTTCCAGATGGCCCAGCGCGACCGCGGCGACGACGAGGCGCAGGTGCTCGACGAGGACTACCTGCGCGCGCTGGAATACGGCATGCCGCCCACCGGCGGCGTGGGCATCGGCATCGACCGGCTGGTGATGCTGGCCACGAACCAGCGGTCCATCCGCGACGTGATCCTGTTCCCGCAGCTGCGGCCCGAGGAGGGACGCCCCGCGGCGGACGACGTCGACGAGGAGGAGGCGCCCGCGGATCCGGCGCCGAACGCTTGAACTTTCCGCTGTGGATCGCGGCGCGCTACCTGCGCTCGCGCAAGTCGAGCGGTTTCATCACGCTGCTCACCGGCATCTCGGTGGCCGGCGTGGCGGTGGGCGTGACCGCGCTGCTCACCGTGCTCGCGGTGATGAACGGCTTCGAGGGCGAGATCCAGTCGCGCATCGCCGGCACCGACGCCCACGTGGTGCTGCTCGGCGAGACCACGGCCGGCGTGGACGACGCGACCGCGCTCGCGGCGCGCCTGGCGAAGGAGCCGGGCGTGACGGGCGTCGCACCGTTCGTGTACGCGAAGGCGATGGCGTTCCGCGAGGGGCTCAGCGAGGGCCTCGTCGTGAAGGGCGTGGACCTGGCCGCGGAGCGCCAGGTGACCACGATCGGCCGCAACGTGCGGCCCGCGCTCGACTCGATCCCCACCCTCACGCCGCAGGGCGAACCGGGGCTGGTGCTCGGCTCGGAGCTGGCGGCCCGCCTCGGCGCCGCCGTCGGCGACCGCGTGCTGCTCGCCACGCTCGAGCCGGACGCCGCCTCGGCGCTCGGCTACCGCACGCGGTTGCGGCAGTTCCGGCTCGTGGGCCTGTTCACGAGCGGGCTCTACACGTACGACTCGAGCTTCGGCTTCGTCTCGGTGAGCGCCGCGCAGGACTTCTTCCAGCTCGGCAAGCACGTGACGGGGCTCGAAGTGCGACTCGCCGACATGTTCGACGCGCCGGCCGCCGCGCGCCGGCTGCAGCAGGCGGCGGGCGTGCCGCGCCTGCGCACGAACAACTGGATGGACCTGAACCGCAACCTGTTCACGTGGATGAAGCTCGAGAAGACGGTGATGTTCCTGATCCTCGCGCTGATCGTGCTCGTGGCCGCGTTCAACATCGTCTCCACGCTGTTCATGGTGGTGCTCGAAAAGCGCCGCGACATCGGCGTGCTCAAGTCGATGGGCGCCACGTCGGCGCAGGTGCGGGCGATCTTCCTGGTGGAGGGACTGCTGATCGGCGTGCTCGGCGTGGGGCTGGGGCTGGTGCTGGGCGGAGGGCTGATCGCCGTGCTCGCCCGCTACCCGTTCATCCGCCTGCCGGGGGACGTCTACTTCATCGAGAAGCTCCCGGTGCGGCCCGAGGCGGACGACTTCGTCGCCGTGGTTCTGGCCGCCCTCGCACTGTGTCTGGCCGCCGCGTGGTACCCGGCCTGGCAGGCCGCCCGGCTCGACCCGGTCGACGCCATCCGCCGGAACTCCTGAGGGACTCCGTGAGCGATACCGTCCAAACCCATGGCAGTGCGGTCCTTGAGGCGGCGCCGACGGTCCTCCGGGCGGTCGGACTGCGGAAATCCTACGCCGGGCCGCACGGGGCGCTCACCGTGCTGGACGGAGTGGACCTGGAGGTCCGGCGCGGCACGTTTCTGGCAGTGATGGGCGCGTCCGGATCCGGCAAGAGCACCCTGCTGAACATCCTCGGCACCCTGGACCGGGCCGATGCGGGAACACTGGAGATCGGCGGGCGAAACGTCGAAAAGCTGGGGGAGGTCGAGCGCAGCCGCCTGCGGGCGCGTCAGCTCGGGTTCGTCTTCCAGTTCCACCACCTGCTGCCCGAGTTCACGGCCGAGGAGAACGTGATGATGCCGCTGCGGATCGTGGGGACGCCCGAGGCCGAGTCGCGCGCGCGTGCGCGCGACCTGCTCGCGGCCGTGGGCCTCGCCGCGCGGGCCGACCACCGGCCGAGCGCGCTGTCGGGCGGCGAGGCGCAGCGCGTGGCGGTGGCGCGGGCGCTCGCGCCCGAGCCGGGCCTGGTGCTGGCGGACGAACCTTCGGGCAACCTCGACGCGGCGGGTGCGAAGGAACTTCACAACCTCCTGCTGACCTTCGCGCGCGAGCGGCATCAGACGTTTGTCGTGGTCACGCACAATGATAGGCTGGCCTCGGCCGCGGACCTCACGCTGCGACTCGAGGACGGCCGGCTCCTGCCGGCCTGAGCGGAAAGGCGCGCATGCTCTGCCAGATCTGCGGCAAGAACCCGGCGACGGTGCACTTCACGGAGATCCACGACAATCAAATGTCGGAGGTCCACGTGTGCCAGGGCTGCGCCCAGGAGAAGGGCATCCACGCCGACGCCAGCCAGCACAAGTTCGACATCGCCGACCTGCTCGCGGGCATGGTGGACACCATGACGCAGAGCGAGGACGAGCGCGTCGGGCACGTGCAGTGCCCGCGCTGCGGCCTGATGTACTCGCAGTTCAAGGAGACGGGCCGGCTCGGCTGCGCGGAATGCTACGGCGCGTTCCAGTTCCAGCTGCGCGTGCTGCTGCGCCGCATCCACGGCGACACGCACCACCGCGGCAAGAGCCCGATGCGCGCGGCCGACCAGTCGGCGTCGCGCCCGCGCCAGATCCAGCGCCTCCACGACGAACTGCGGCGCGCGGTCGAACGCGAGGACTTCGAGAAGGCGGCGGGACTGCGCGACGAGATCCGGCGCATGGAGGCCGAGATGCAGGCCGAGCGCGCCGCGGCGGAGGGCCGGTCGTGAGCGGCGCCCTGCACAGCTTCGAGGACCTGTTCGGTCGCACGAGCCCGTGGCTGCTCGGCGAGGGCCCGAACGCCGAGATGGTGCTGTCCACGCGCATCCGGCTCGCCCGCAACCTGCGCGACGTGCCGTTCACGCACCGCGCGCGCGAGGAGCAGCTGCAGGGCGTTCTCGCCAGCGTCGGCGCCGCCGCACAGGCCACGTCGGCGTTCTCGAGCGCGCTCACGCTGCGCATGGCGGAGTGCTCGCCGGTGCAGCGCCAGGTGCTGGTGGAGCGCCACCTGGTCAGCCACGAACTCGGCGACGGGGCGCGCCCGCGCGGCGTGCTCGTGGCGCCCGACGACCGGTTGTCGCTGATGGTGAACGAGGAGGACCACCTGCGCCTGCAGGCGCTGACGCCCGGCTTCCAGCTGAACGAGGCGTGGGCGCTCGCGGACGCGGCCGACGACGAGCTGAGCCTGGGACTCGACTTCGCGTTCCACGAGGAGCTGGGCTACCTCACGAGCTGCCCGACGAACGCCGGCACCGGCCTGCGCGCGTCGGTGCTGATCCACCTGCCGGCGCTGGTGCTGCTGGAGGAGATCCAGCGGGTGCTGAAGAGCATCATGCAGGTGGGCCTGAACGTGCGCGGCCTGTACGGCGAGCACAGCGAGGTGATGGGCAACCTGTTCCAGATCTCGAACCAGACGACGCTCGGTCGCAGCGAGCGCGACTCGCTCGAAAGCCTGGAACGCGTGACGCGACAGATCATCGAGACGGAGGAGCGGGCCCGCGAGCGCATGCTGCGCGACGCCCGCGTGCAGATCGAGGACAAGGTGTGGCGCGCCTATGGCACGCTGCGCTACTGCCGGTCCATCCAGACGCGCGAAGTGATCAACCTCTGCTCGGCGGTGCGCCTCGGCGTGGCGCTGGGGTTGTCGGGGTTGCCGCCGCTGCGCGTGCTGAACGAGTTGCTGGTGCTGACGCAGCCTGCGCATCTCCAGGCCCGTGCGGGTGAGGAGCTGGCGCCGGCCGATCGCAACATCCACCGCGCCCGGTTCGTGCGCGAGCGGCTCGCCGCCGCCGAGCACGGAGCCGTCCCGGGAGCGGGGGACTGACCGGCAGGACGCCGGACGACAGGAAGGACAGGGAGCCCCATGCACGACAAGTTCACCGAACGCGTCCGGAAGGTCATCTACCTCGCTCGCGAGGAGGCGGCCCGGCTGCAGCACGACTACATCGGCACCGAGCACCTGCTGCTGGGCGTGATCCGCGAAGGCGAAGGCATCGCGGCCACGGTGCTGAACAACCTCGGCCTCGACCTCGACCGCATCCGGCAGGAAGTCGAGAACATGGTGAGCGCCTCGGGCGGCACCATGACGATCGGCGAGATCCCGTTCACGCCGCGCGCGAAGCGCGTGCTCGAACTGGCCGTCGAGGAAGCGCGTTCGCTGGGCCACAACTACGTCGGCACCGAGCACCTGCTGCTGGGCCTGATCCGCGAGGGTGAGGGCGTGGCGGCGAAGGTGCTGCTGGAGCTGGGCGTGGACCGCAAGCGCGTGCGCGAAGAGACGCTGAAGCTGCTGGGCGGCACGCCGTCCGCCTCGGCCACGGCCGAGCGCGGCGAAGAGCGCGCCGAGACGCCCGCGCTGAACCAGTTCGGCCGCGACCTCACGCAGCTGGCGCGCGAGGGCAAGCTCGACCCGGTGATCGGTCGCGACAAGGAGATCGAGCGCGTCGTGCAGGTGCTGTCGCGCCGCAAGAAGAACAACCCGGTGCTGATCGGCGAGCCCGGCGTCGGCAAGACCGCGATCGCCGAGGGCCTGGCGCAGCGCATCATCTCCGCCCAGGTGCCCGAGAGCCTGAAGGGCAAGCGAATCATCACGCTCGATCTCGCGGCGGTGGTGGCCGGCACCAAGTACCGCGGCCAGTTCGAGGAGCGGCTGAAGACGGTGATGAACGAGATCCGCGAGTCGAAGGACACGGTCATCTTCATCGACGAGCTGCACACGATCGTCGGCGCCGGCGGCGCCGAGGGCGCGATCGACGCGTCGAACATGCTCAAGCCGGCGCTCGCGCGCGGCGAGCTGCAGTGCATCGGCGCCACGACGCTCGACGAGTACCGCAAGTACATCGAGAAGGACGGCGCGCTCGAACGGCGCTTCCAGCCGGTCACCGTCGACCAGCCCAGCGTCGAGGACACGATCCAGATCCTCATGGGCCTGCGCGACAAGTACGAAGCGCACCACGGCGTGAAGATCACGGACGGCGCCATCGTGCAGGCCGTGAAGCTCGCCGATCGCTACATGAACGACCGCTTCTTCCCGGACAAGGCGATCGACGTGATCGACGAGTCCTGCGCCCGCGCGCGCCTGTCGGTCAGCACCGTGCCGTCCGAGATCCACGAGCTCGAGAAGAAGCTCGAGGAGGTCGTCAAGGAGAAGGAGTCGGCGATCCGCGGCCAGGAGTACGAAAAGGCCGCGCGCCTGCGCGACAAGGAGAAGGAGCTGCGTGCGCGTCGTACCGACCTCAAGAAATCGTGGTCGGAGTCCAAGCGCGACCAGTCGGTCGAGGTCGACGAGGAACAGATCGCGGCCGTGCTGTCGATCATGACCGGCATCCCGGTCGTGAAGCTCGCCGCCGAGGAGAGCCAGAAGCTCCTCAAGATGGAGGACGAGCTCAAGAAGCGCGTCGTCGGCCAGGACGAGGCGGTCAGCGCGGTCTCGCGTGCGGTGCGGCGCAACCGCGTCGGCCTGCGCGATCCCAAGCGGCCGATCGGCTCGTTCATCTTTCTCGGGCCGACGGGCGTCGGCAAGACCGAGCTCGCGCGCGCGCTGGCCGCATACCTGTTCGACGACCAGGACGCGCTCATCCGCATCGACATGTCCGAGTACATGGAGAAGTTCTCCGTGTCTCGGCTGGTCGGCGCGCCTCCCGGCTACGTCGGCTACGAAGAGGGCGGCCAGCTCACCGAGAAGGTGCGGCGCAAGCCCTACTCGGTCGTGCTGCTCGACGAGGTCGAGAAGGCGCACCCGGACGTGTTCAACGTGCTGCTGCAGGTGCTCGACGACGGTGTGCTGACGGACAGCTCGCGCCGCAAGGTCGACTTCAAGAACACCGTCATCATCATGACGTCGAACCTCGGCGGCCGACAGATCGTCTCCGGCGGCAAGGGCCTCGGCTTCAAGCAGGGCGACTCGAGCCAGCAGTTCAGCGCCATCAAGAGCACCGTGCAGGACGAGCTCAAGAAGGCGTTCAATCCCGAGTTCCTCAACCGCATCGACGACGTGATCGTGTTCCACACGCTGACGCGCGAGAACATGAAGAGCATCGTCGACATCCTGCTCGGCCAGTTCAACGGCCGGCTCAAGGCGCAGGACATCGCGCTCGAGATCACGCCCGAGGCCGTGGAACTGCTCATCGACAAGGGCTTCGACCAGGCTCTCGGCGCCCGCCCGCTCAAGCGCGCGATCCAGCGGCTGCTCGAGGATCCGTTCGCCGAGTTCATCCTCCGGGGCCAGATCCCCGCAGGCACCACGGTCAAGGTGACGCGCGTCGAGGACCGGCTCGAGTTCGACACCACGTCGGCGCCGACACCGGCGCCTCCGCCGGTGCCGACGACCTGATCGCTCCACGTTTCGCGCACGACGCCGGGAACCCTTCGGGGGTCCCGGCGTCTTGCTTTGCGCAGCCCGCCGGTCCGGGCGTCGGCCCGTCCCGGGAACGACCCGCGAGGCCGCGGGGTAGAGCGTGGCGAACGACCGTCCGCGGCTGGACTTCCGTCCGGGCGAGCGGATAGAGTCGCCCGACTCCCCAGACGGACCATGGCCACCCTTCGTCCGCCTCGCGCGCGCACGGACGCGCCGGCGCGGGCTTGGCGTCGCGGCCCACCCTGTCGTGGCCAAACGAGGAGCACCGAGTGCTTTTGAGATCGTCGTCGTCGCTGCGCGCCTTCCTGGCTGCGCTGGCCTGCGCCGCCGCGCTGGCCGGTCCGGCCGCCCTCGCCCGGGCCCAGGGCGCGTCCGTCCCGGCCGGCGAGGCCACGACCGAGGAGCGGGTCGTGGTCGGCCGGATCAAGGTGACGGGCAACACGACCACGGACAGCACGCGCATCCTGCGCACGTTCGAGGTCCGGCGCGGCAGCGTGTACACGCAGGACGCCGTGCGCCGCGGTACGCGCAAGCTGGTCGCGCTCGGGCTGTTCGCGGACGTGAAGGTGCTCCGCTCGCCGGTGCACGACGGCGCGATCGACCTCGAGATCGTGGTGCGCGAGCGTCCGCGCATCGCGTCGATCAAGTTCCAGGGGAACAAGAAGCGCGAGGACGTCGATCTCGAGAAGAAGCTGTTCCTGCGCCCGGGCGAAACCTACTCGGTCACGCTGGTGAACACGCAGATCGATTCGCTGCTGCAGTACTACCGCGAAGAGGGGTTCCCGCGCACGAAGATCACGCCGAAGGCCGACACGGTCGCCACCACGGGGGCGATCGGTATCACGTTCGTCGTCGAGGAAGGCGAGAAGCTCCGCATTCGGCGCATCGAGTTCGTCGGGCGCACGGCGTTCGGTGAGAGGCGCCTGCGCAAGGTGATGAAGACCAAGACGAAGGGCTTCTTCGGCGGCGGTGACCTGAAGGACGAGACGTTCACCGAAGATCGCGAGAAGCTCGAGGCCTGGTACCACAACCACGGCTATCGCGACATGCAGGTGACCGACGTGCAGACCCAACCGGGCGAGGAGCCCAAGGCGCTGACGCTGGTCGTGACCCTGGACGAGGGTGCTCGCTACACGTTCGGCGACATCAGCTGGAACGGCAACCGTGTGGTGCCGACGGAGACGCTGCGCAAGTTGTGGGGCAAGAAGAAGTCGCGCGTCTACGACCTGTCGCGGATGCAGACGGCGGCAGGCGGCGTGTTCGGCGAGTACGCCGAGCACGGCTACCTCTACGTGCGCGTCGATCCCAACGAGGTGGTGCGGGATTCGATCGTCGACGTGGCGTTCAACGTCACCGAGGGGCTGCCCGCGCACGTGCGCCTCGTGAGCATCACCGGCAACCGGGGCACGCGCGAGAACGTGCTGCGCCGCGAGCTCGACATCCACGAGGGCGATCTTTTCCGCAAGTCGTCGTTGCTTCGCAGCCAGGGCGACCTCATGCGCCTCGGCCTGTTCGAGGAGGCGAACTTCGACTTCAACGAGGTCGACTCCGCGGACGTCGACCTCACCTTCAAGGTGAAGGAGCGCCAGGTCGGCACCGCGTCGGCCGGTGCGGGCTACACGAGCGTCACGAAGCTCACGGGTTTCCTCGAGGTCGGCCACAACAACGTGCTCGGCAACGGCCAGCAGCTGGCGCTGCACCTCGAGCGCGGCGCGAACGTCGAGAACTACACGCTCAGCTTCACCGAGCCGTGGTTCCACGATTCCCCGACGCTGCTCGGCTTCTCGGCGTACAGCACGATGAACATCCTCACGGAGTTCAACGAGTGGCGGCGCGGCGGCAGCGCGCGCATCGGCCGGCCTCTGCCGTGGCCGGACTACTCGCGCGGCTCGGTCAGCTACACGCTCGAGAAGGTGAAGATCGACAACGTGACGAGCGGCACGATCCTCAGCGGCGTGCCCATCGGCCGCTACCAGCTCACGAGCTCGTTCGAGACGAACTTCGTGCGCAACAGCGCCGACCATCCGCTCTACCCGACGAAGGGCACGCGGCTCACGATGAGCGACGCGTTCACCGGCGGGCCTTTCGGCGGCGACGTGAACTACCACGTGCACCGCTACGAAGGCCGTGCGTGGACGCCGTCGATCGTGAAGGGCGTCGCGTCGATGTTCCGGCTGCGCCTCGGCACGGTCGGCCAGTTCTCGTGGATGCACGGGCCGGTGCCGGACTACGCGCGTTTCCGCCTCGGCGGCGGCAGCACGGTCGATCCCGTGCGCGGCTACGACGACTACGAGATCGTCCCGCCGAAGTACAACTACTGGAAGTGGGTGGTCGGCTACCGCGACACGACGACGGGCGGCTTCCGGTCGACGGCGAACGAGCACACCGTGTCCGACTCGATCTGGACGCACAACCGTTACCCCGGCGGCCGCTACATGGCCGTGGCCTCGTTCGAGCAGCAGTTCCCGGTTGTGAACCCGCTTCACGCTGTGCTTTTCTTCGATGCGGGAAACACTTGGGACGACAAGCGGGACATCAAGCCGTTCGATCTCAAGTGCGGTGCCGGCTTCGGCTTCCGCATGGAGATCCCGATCCTCGGCAACGTCGGGTTCGATTACGGCTACGGCTTCCAGCGCGACGACGGACCGAGATGGAAGGGGCACTTCCTGCTCGGTGGCGTCGGCTTCTAGCGAGGTCACATGCGCACGCGTACCGGTGGATGGGCCGTCGTCCTCGCGGTGGTCGCGCTCGGCTTCGCGACTGCGGCGTCGGCGGCGGATTTCCGGATGGGTTACATCGACTCGGCCCGCATCTTCGCCGAGTACTCGAGCGCGAAGGAAGCGCAGCAGCGCTTCGACCGGCTCGTGCAGGGCTGGCGTGACGAGGCGCTCGAGAAGGAGAAGGCCGTCAACCAGCTGCGCCAGGAAGTGCGCGACCAGGCGCCGATCCTCTCCGCCATGAAGCGGCAGGAGCGTGAGACGGCCCTGCAGCGCGCGGTGACGGAATACGAGTCCTTCATCCAGGAGATCTGGGGTCCGAACGGCCGCGCCGCGCAGGAGAACGATCGCGCGACGGGCGAAGTCGTGACGGACATCCGGACCGCGGTCGAGAAGGTCGCCACCACGAAGGGGCTCGAACTCGTGTTCGACGCTGCCGGCGGCTACATCGTCTACGCGGACAAGAGCCTCGACCTGACCGGTGACGTGCTGACCGAGCTCGCCACGATGAGCCAGGCG
>JBGAMH010000304.1:0-4932 GCA_044223135.1 Candidatus Eiseniibacteriota bacterium
CACCGCGCAGGTCGCTCCAGGCCACCAGGAGTCCGCCCGCGCCGTCGCTCACCGCCCGGGGCCGTTCCTGGCTGTTGGGGGCCAGCGAAACGACGTCGCCGGACGCCGACCACGCCGGGTCGATCGTGCCCGACGCGAGCAGGTGCTGCGCGTACAGGTCGGGCGTGCCGAGGGTGGCGAAGTCCTCCCACACGGCGAGAACGCCACCCGCACCGTCGCCCACGAGCACCGGAGGATTCTGGTTGCTGGGCGTGGTGCACAGCGCGGCGCCGTCCACCGGCCAGCCCGGGTCGACGAGCCCCGAGGCCAGCAGGTGCTGCGCGTAGAGGTCGCTCGCGGAGCCGCCGCGGTAGTCGCGCCAGGCGATGACCGCACCGCCCGCGCCGTCGCTCACGGTGCGCGGGTTGTCCTGCTGCGCCGCCGCACCACACACGAGGCGGCCGTCCACGGGCCACGTCGGATCCACGCCGACGCTGGCGACGATGCGCTGGGCGTAGATGTCCCACGTCGCGTTGCGCGTGTCGCGCCAGGTCACGATGGCGCTCCCGGGCGCGGCGGGGGAGATCGTCGGGAACGACTGCAGGCCCACGACCACGCTCACCGGGAGCCCGTCGACCGGCCACGCCGCGTCGAGCGCGCCCGACGCGAACACGTGCTGTGCGTACACGTCGTTGCTCGTTCCGGCATTGCGTCCGTCGTACCACGTGACGAACAGGCCACCGGCCCCGTCGGACGCGGCCTGGGGAGCGTACTGGGACGCGGACTGGGCGCAGACCGCGCGCCCGTTCGCGGGCCATGCCGGATCGGGCTGCCCCGAAGCGAGCACGTGTTGCGCGTAGACGTCGGCATTGGCCGTGCCCGCGCGGAAGTCCTGCCACACGGCGAGCGCCCCGCCCGCGCCGTCCGGGACGAGATCGGCGAGGTACTGGTGCTCCACCGCCGTGCAGAGCGCCCGGCCGTTGGCCGGCCACGCCGGATCGATGACTCCGGAGCGGAGCACGTGCTGCGCGTAGACGTCGGCGGTAGCGCCGTTGCGGTAGTCGATCCACGCGAAGATGGCGCCGCCGGCGTCGTCGGACACCGACAGCACGTTGTTCTGCGCGGCCGTCGCCGTGCACACGGCGAGGTTGGTCTGCGGATCGTGAGGCCAGGCCGCCTCGGCGGGCCGGGCCAGGACGATCCAGGCCAGTGAGAGTGCGGTGATCAACGCCAGGTGGAAACGAAACGTGTTCATGGTGGTACTCCGGGGTAGGAAGTGCGGCCGTTCTGGCCATGCGCACCTTGCCCGCGGAGCCACCGCTCGCGCCCTGCCGAGAGTCGGAGTCTCTTGACCGTTCGTCCGGACGCCGATCGCTCCGTGCTCGGTCAGCGCCCCTACGGACGGCGGGGGCGAGACGGCGTTCGCACGGCATCACCAGCCGGGGCGGCCACACGTTCCGCCGCTGGTCCACCAGGCACCTGCCCGATGCCGGCCGTCAGTACCGGGCCCTCCCGGAGCGGCCCGGGCACGACGACGGGAGCGCCACAGCGAGCGACGCGCGCGGGCGGAAGCGCGGCGGCCGCGGAACCGTCCACCACGCGTCTGGCCGTCAGTACCCACGCACCCCTCGGAGTGGGTAGGCTGCCCTCGGCGACACCGCCCCCCCGATAAAAGGAGCCTCTCCGATGAGCAAGGTGACACCGTTCCTGATGTTCAACGACCAGCTCGAGGCGGCCATCCAGTTCTACACCGCGACGTTCCCCGACTCCGAAATCCGGAACGTCGCCCGCAATGGCAAGGACGGCCCGGTCGCCTCCGCCGAGTTCGTCGTCGGTGGCCAGGTGTTCATGGGTTACAACGGGGGCGCGTACTTCAGCTTCTCCGAGGGCGTCTCGCTCTACGTGGACTGCGAGGATCAGGCGGAGGTCGACCGGTACTGGGACAAGCTCGTCGCGGCCGGCGCGACGCCCACCGCCTGCGGCTGGATCAAGGATCCGTTCGGCCTCTCGTGGCAGATCGTGCCGCGACGGTTCATGGAGCTGATCCGCGACAAGGACGCGAAGAAGGTGAAGGCCGTGATGGATGCCATGATGACGATGGTGAAGCTCGACGTCGCGGCCCTCGAGAAGGCGTACGACGAGGCGTAGCGGTGTGAGGCGCCAGCGCCCCTCACTCCATCGCCGCGAGCACGCCTTCGATCGTCGCCTTCGCCTGCACCGGCGCGTTGCGCTGATCCGCGCGCGCCGAGTCGATCTCCCCGCTGTGGAACCGCACCACCGTCTCGGGATCCTTCATCAGGTGTCCCGTGAGGATGCCGGCGACACGCGCATCGCGCGCGATCACGCCGGCGGCGACCAGCTTCCGTAGCCCGGCCACCGTGGCGCACGAGGCGGGCTCGGCGCCGATGCCGGCGGCGTCCACCTCGGCCTTCGCTTCCAGGATCTCGGCGTCGGTCACGTCGTCCACGACGCCGTTCGACGCCGTCACGCCGCGCAGGGCCTTCTTCCAGCTCACCGGCGCGCCGATGCGAATGGCCGTGGCGATCGTGTCCGCGTCCGGCAGCGGCACCAGGTCGCGCTGCTCGCGCCACGCGCGCGCAAACGGGTTCGCGCCGCGCGCCTGGATCACGGCGATGCGCGGCAGCCGCGGGATGCGGCCCAGCACGTGCAGCTCGGCCAGTCCCTTCGCGATCGCCGACGTGTTGCCCAGGTTGCCGCCGGGCAGCACGAGCCAGTCGGGCACGCGCCAGCCCAAGTCCTGCAGCAGCTCGAACGCGATCGCCTTCTGGCCCTCGATGCGGAACGGGTTCACGGAGTTCAGCAGGTAGACGCCGCGCTCGGCGCACACGCGCTCCACCAGCTTCATGGCGGCGTCGAAGTCGCCCTCGATCTGGATGGTGCGCGCGCCGTACGCGAGCGTCTGGCTCAGCTTGCCGAACGCGACCTTGCCCTGCGGAATGAACACGAACGCACGCATGCCGGCCTGCGCGGCGTAGCTCGCCATGCTGGCGGAGGTGTTGCCGGTGCTGGCGCACGCCACGCGCGTCATGCCCAGCGCGCGCGCGATGCTCACGCCGGCGGTCATGCCGCGGTCCTTGAACGAGCCGGTGGGATTCTCGCCTTCGTGCTTCAGTGCGAGGTTCTCGCAGCCGGTCCACGCGCTCAGCCGTGCGGAGCAGTACAGGTTCGTGTTGCCCTCGGGCTTGCTCACGATCTCGGCGGGCCCCAGCGGCAACACCAGCTCGCGGAACCGCCACACGCCGGAGCGGTCCTCCACGGCGCGGCTCGCGCGGCGCTGGTCGAACGTCTCCAGCGACGGCACGTCGAGCGCATCGCGCTCGTGCACCACGTCCAGCGTGCCGCCGCAGTCGCAGCGGTAGCGCACGTCCATGCCGCCGTACGTGGCGGCACAGTCGACGCAGGCCAGGTGCCAGCGCACGGCGCTCATCGTTCCACCACGCCGGGGCAGTCGGCGGGCGAGATCACCGCGGTCGAGGCGAGCCCGGCGGCGGCGAACGCGTCGGCCATGGCGCGCGCGGCGTCCTCGGCGGCGCGCGGCGAGCGGCACAGCGCGAACAGGCTCGGCCCGGCGCCGCTGATGGAACTGCCCAGCGCGCCGGCGTCGAGCGCGGCGTCCATGGCGGCGAGCGAGCCGGGAATCAGCTTCGCGCGTGCGGGCGTGACCACGGTGTCACGCATGCTGCGCGCGAGCAGCGCCAGGTCGCCGGCGTGACACGCGCTCACGAACGCGGCCAGGTGCGCCGCGTTGTGCACGAGCTGCTCCAGCGGCACCTCGCGCGGCAGCGCGGCGCGCGCGGCGCGCGTGGCGAGTTCCATCGCGGGCGTCACCACGGCCAGCGTGAGTCCCTCGGGCAGCGGCACGCGCACCACGTCGAGCGGCGTCGTGCTGCGCACCAGGATCAGCCCGCCCAGCAGCGCGGGGGCCACGTTGTCGGCGTGCCGGCCGGACACGGCGGCCTCGGCTTCGAGGCACGGCTCGATCAGCTCCATCTTGCGCAGCGGCGAGCCGATCAGCAGGTTCACGGCAAAGGCGGCGGCGGCGGCGCTCGCGGCGCTGCTGCCGAGGCCCGAGCCGATGGGCAGGCCCTTGTCCAGCTCCAGCTCGACGCCGGCGTCCGAACCGGCGGCGGCGAGCGTGGCGAGCGCGGCGATGCCGGCGGAGTTCTTCGCGGCGTCGGTCGGCAGCTTGCCGCCGTCGCCGCGCACGGCGGCGATGCTCACGCCGCTGCCGGGCGCGAAGCGCGCGGTCACGGTGTCGCCCGGCGCAGCCAGCGCCAGCCCGAGCACGTCGAAGCCGGGGCCCAGGTTGGCCACGGTGGCGGGCGCGAACGCCTTCACCTCGCGGCGCGCGTTCACGCGAACCTCCGCTCGCCGGCGATGCGCAGCAGGTCGCCGAGCACGCCCATGGCGGTCACGTCCACGCCGGCGCCGGGGCCGCTCACCACCAGCGGGCGCGCGTCGTAGCGATCGGTGTGGAACAGGATCATGTTGTCGGTGCCGTGCAGTCCCGCGAGCGGCGAGTCGCCGGGCACTTCGGCGAGCCCCACCTGCACGCGGCCTTCCTGCACGCGCGCCACGAATCGCAGCACGCCGCCGCGCTCGCGGGCCGCGGCCTCACGCTCGGCCATCGGCGCGTCGAGTTCGCGCAGCTTCGCGAACAGCACCGGCAGCGGCAGGCCGGCGAGCGACGGGTCGACGAGGCCTTCCAGCGCCACGGGCGCGTCGTCGGTGACGAGCCCCGAGAGCCGGCCCAGGATCACGGCCTTGCGCGCCACGTCGGCGCCGCACAGGTCGGCCACCGGATCGGGCTCGGTGTAGCCCTTTTCGGCAGCGTCCTGCACCGCCTGCGAGAACGACACGCCCTGCTCGAGCTGCGTCACCACGTAGCCGAGCGTGCCCGACAGGCAGCCCTCGGCGGAGCGCAGCCGGTCG
>JBGAMH010000305.1:0-4905 GCA_044223135.1 Candidatus Eiseniibacteriota bacterium
CGGTGGGCACGGACCTGAGCGACGCGGCATTCAGCATCGTGACGTCGGCCACCGACGCGCCGTCGCCGGCCGCGACCGCGCGGGTCGCACTCGCGCCGCCCGCGCCGAATCCGGTGCGCGGCTCGGTGCGCGTGAGTTACGTGCTGCCGGTGGCGGCCGACGTGCGACTGACGCTGCTCGACGTGCAGGGCCGCGAAGTGCGCGTGATCGAGCACGGCGAGCGCGCGGCCGGGAGCCACGCGGTCGAGCTGCGAGCGGAGGGTATTCCGCCGGGGCTGTACTTCGTGCGGCTGTGCACGCCCGGTGCCGATCTGTGCCGCAAGGTCGTCATCACACGCTGATCGTGCGATGGTGCCGGTCGGTGCAGCTCGCCGACCGGCGCGGCGCGCCTCGCGACGCCGCACGACCCACGCCCGTGAGGACCCCATGAAGACGCAGACACTCGGTTCGAGCTCGCTGGTGACGACGCGGCTCGCCTACGGCTGCATGCGCACGCCCGGCACCATGGAGCGCGCCCGCTTCACGCCCGACCTGGAAGCGATCGGCCGGCGCGCGGTGATCGCGGCGTGGGAGGCCGGCTACACGCACTTCGATCACGCCGACATCTACGGCAACGGGCTCGCCGAAGAACTGTTCGGCCGCGTGCTGAAGGACGTGCCGGGCATGCGCGAGCGCGTCGTGATCGGCAGCAAGTGCGGCATCCGCTGGGCGGGCGACCCGGCGCCGCCGGCGCCGCACCGCTGGGACTTCTCGCGCGAGCACATCGTGCGTTCCTGCGAAGCGTCGCTGCTCCGGCTCGGCATCGACACGATCGACCTGTACATGCTGCACCGGCCCGACTACCTGGCCGATCCGCACGAGATCGCGGCGGCGTTCACGGAGCTGAAGGCGGCGGGCAAGGTGCGCGAGTTCGGCGTCAGCAACTTCCGTCCGTCGATGCTGGCGATGCTGCAGCGTGCGTGCCCGATGCCGCTGGTGGTGAACCAGGTCGAGATCCACGCCGCCCGGCTCGATCCGTTCGAGGACGGCACGCTCGACCAGTGCCTCGCCGAGGGCGTGACGCCGGTCTCGTGGAGTCCGCTCGCCGGCGGGCTGCTCGGCGACGGTGGCCAGCCGAACGCGAACGATCCGCGCGCCGACCGGCTGCGCGCGCTGCTCGCGACGCTCGACGAGATCGCCGCCGCGCACGGCGTGAGCCGCACCGTGATGTCGCTCGCGTGGCTGCTCCGGCACCCGGCGCGCATCGTGCCGATCGTGGGCACCGTGAATCCCGACCGCATCCGGGACGCCGTGCGCGCGGACGACGTGGAACTGAGCCGCGAGGACTGGTACCGGATCCTGATCGCCGCGAGGGGGCAGGGGCTGCCGTGATGCGGGCGTCCGGGCGGGCATGATCGGAACGGGCGCGTGATCGCCGCGTGTCCCGTGCGGTGAACGACGCGCGCGCATTCGTTGACCCACCCTGCAGCGCTCCCTAGATTCGCCCGCGGGCTCTTTTCGAAATCGCTGCAGGAGCAACCGTCGTGTCGCCTTGGCGCCGCTGGCATACGACCGCCTGCTGCGCGCTCGCCGTGGTCGCGCTCGTCTCGTGCGGGCGCATCGCACCGTGGTTCGCGCCGCAGCCTCCCGCCGCCACCGGCACGCTCATCGTGGCCTCGGTGCCGGAGGGCGCCGCCGTCCACCTGGACGGCGTGCCGACCGGGCACACGACGCCCGACACGCTGCGTGACGTGACCGCGGGGCGGCACGTGGTGCGCGTGGTGCGCGCGGGCTGGGCCGCGGCGCCGGAGTCGGCGGTGGTCGAGCTGGCCGCGCAGGCCGTGCAGCGCGCCGACTTCTCGCTGACGGCCGTGCAGGCGCCACCACCGCAGGTGGTGCTGCTCGAGGCGTTCTCGAACGTCAGCTGCGTCGGCTGCCCGCAGATGTCCTCCACCCTGGCGGCCCTGCTGGCGGAGCCCGGCTTCGGGCCCGAGCGGGTGCTGCTGGTGAAGTACGCGGCCAACTGGCCGGCGCTGAACGATCCGCATTACCAGGCGAACCCCGCGGACAACGGCGCGCGCCTGGCGTTCTACCAGCCCTACCTCGCCGTGGGCATTCCGACGCTCGCGCTGAACGGCGCGCTGGCCGGTGCGTCGGGCGAGCCGCCGGCGCTCGACGCGCTGCGCTCGCTCGTGGCGGCGAGCCTGCAGGGCGACCCGGGCTTCTCGATCACCGTGGACGCCGCCGCGCAGTCCGACGACGCCACGGTGCTCGCCACGGTCACGCTGCGCGCGAGCCGCGCGGTCGCGCGCGCGAACGCGGTGCTCCAGTTCGCACTCGTGCAGGACCCCGTCACGTACCGGAGCCCGCCCGGCAACCAGGGCGAGACCGAGTTCCACGACGTGATGCGCGACCTCGTCGCGGCGTCGAGCGCGCCGCTGCCGCTGGCCGCGGGCGACTCCGTCGCGCTCGCGGTTTCGCTCGCGCGGCAGGCGAACTGGCCGGTCGCCGATCTCCGGGTGATCGCATTCGTCCAGGACGCGCTCACACGCGAGGTGCTGCAGGCCGGGTCCGCCGTGGTCACGCCGCCGCCGGGATTCGCGCGCGCGGGCGCTTCGACCTCCGCATCGTCCCCGGGGCCGCTCGCCGGCTCCGTCAACCGCCACTCGAACCACAGAGGAAGGCCGTGAGAAGACTGCTCGTGCTGTTCGCCATCGGTGCACTCGCCCTTGGCCTGAGCGCGGCCTCCGCGCTGGCCGTGCCGCGCACCATGCTGCTCGAGAACTTCACCAACGTCAGCTGCGGGCCGTGCGCCACGAACAACCCGGTGGTGCAGGCGTTCATGAACAAGTACGGCACCGGGCTCGTGCTGAACGTGCAACCCCACGTGAACTGGCCGAGCGCGTCCGACCCGTTCTACCTGCTCACCAGTTCCGAGGTGACCGGGCGCCGCACGTACTACGGCGTGAACGCGGTGCCGTGGAACATCGCCGACGGCACGCGCATCGGCACGAGCAGCCTGGCCACGCTCGAAGCCGCGGCGGCGGACCGGCTGCTGCTCGACGCGCCGTTCATGGTGTCCGTGTCGCACGCGGTGGTCGGGTCGCAGGTGAACGTGACCGCGTCGGTCAAGTCGATGGGCACCGTGCCGGCGGGGCCGCTGTGCCTGCACGTGGCGCTCGTCGAGACCGAGATCCACTACGCCTCGCCGCCCGGCAGCAACGGCGAGAAGGACTTCTACAACTCCATGCGCCGCATGCTGCCCGATCAGAACGGCACGGATCTCGTGATCGCGCCGGGCGACGAGCGCGTGTTCAACTTCAGCACGCCGGTGGTGGGGGCGTGGACCACGGCGAACATCCGCGCGATCGCGTGGGTGCAGAACAAGACCACGAAGGAAGTGTTCCAGGCGGCCACGTCGGCGCCGAAGCCGGCGTACGCGTTCTACTACGGTGCGCGCGAGCTGGCCGACGCCGTGCCGATGGAGACCACGCGCAGCTTCTCGTCGGTGCTCTACAACGCCGGCGCCAGCCAGGACACGTACACGCTGCACGTCACCGAGAGCCTGCCGGCCGGCTGGAGCGCTTCGGTCTGCGTGGGCACCACCTGCTATCCGCCGGGCACCACGGACATCCCCGTGCACCTGGGCGCCGGCGTGCAGGCCGACGTGCTCGTGGACGTGACGCCCTCGGGCACGAACGGCTCGGGCACGGTCACGATCGCCGCGACCAGTGCCGGGCTGCCCACGAAGACGTGGTCGCGCGCCTTCCGCGTGTTCTCGGGCCTGCCGATCCTGGTGGTGGACAACGACGGACCGCGCGGCTTCGAGTGGTGGTACGCGGCGGCGCTCGACTCGATCCACCGCTCGTACGGCGTGTGGGACCGCACCGCGTACGGCGCGCTCGAGACCGAGCAGCTCGAGCAATTCAAGGTGGTGATCTGGAACGCCGACCTCGGCTACCCGCCGGTGACGCCTGCCGACATGACGGCGCTCGCCGCTTACCTCGACCACGGCGGCCGGCTGTTCATGAGCGGGCAGGACGTGGGCTGGTCGCTGTGCGATCCGGCGAGCTCCGACTACACGCCGGCGAGTCTCGCCTGGTACCAGCAGTACCTCGGGGCCGACTACGTCACGGACAACGCCAGCATCATCAACCTGACCGGTGTGGCGGGGGATCCGATCACGGACGGCCTGTCGTTCGCGATCGCCGGCGGGACCGGCTCGAGCCTGCAGGACTACCCCGACGAGATCCAGCCGCGCGCGGGGGCGCAGGCGATCCTCACGTACGCCCTCGGGCGCGAGGCGGGCGTCCGCTACCAGAGCGGCAACTTCAAGGTGGTCTACCTGGGATACGGCTTCGCAGCGCAGTCCACGCTCGCCAGCCGCACCACGCTGATGGACCGCGCGCTCACGTGGCTGGACATCGACCTCGTGGACGCGCCGGGTGTGCGGCCGAATGCCGGACGCCCGCTGGCCGCGCGCGCGGCGCCGAACCCGTTCGGGCCGTCCACGAAGATCACGTTCGCGGTGCCGGGATCGGGACTGGTGCCGGTGACGGTGACGGTCTACGACGTGCTCGGCCGTCGCGTGAAGACGCTGTGGTCGGCGCCGACCGCGCCGGGCGAACGCACGCTCACGTGGGACGGACGCGAGGACTCGGGCGCTCCCGCTCGCAGCGGCGTGTACCTGGCGCGCGTGCAGGCGGGCGCCGAGCAGCGTTCACTGAAGCTGTTCCTGGCTCGATAGGGCGGTGCGCGTGCCGATCGGATCGCGTGACCGTGGAGTCTCGCCGCCGGCGCCCCCCGAGGGCGCCGGCAGTCGCGCCCTGCTCGCGCGCGTGCTCGTGTGCCTGGCGCTCGCGTGGGGGACGGGCCTGGCCGCGCCCCCTGCCGCGGCCGACGCGGTGCCGGCAGCGGCCGCGCCGG